>JAYSVM010000149.1:0-13482 GCA_043718495.1 Oscillatoriales bacterium
CGGCAGTGCCGTTTCCCTACAATTCATCTGGGGTAGGGAAACGGCACTGCCGTGTCCTCTATATCATTCCGGCGCAGCTAATTACCAATTACTAATTACTATGTTTTTTAATCTTTTCCGACGCTATTCCACGCCTTATTTATTTTTATTTCCGGCTTTATTTGTGTTGAGTTTGACTGTTTTGTGGCCGGCTTTGCAGGCTTTTTATTTGAGTTTTACCAGTTACGAATATGATTTAACTCAAGCGCCGCAGTGGGTAGGGTTGAAAAATTTTGAGAGGTTGGCGCACGATCGCACATTTTGGCAAACTTTGAGCAATACGCTGCTATATCTCACCTGTGTTGTGCCTGTATTGGTTGTTATACCGTTGGGAATGGCGATTTTGTGCAATCAAAAGCTGAAAGGGATGAACTGGTTTAGGGCGGCATATTATACGCCAGCAGTGATTTCGATGGTGGTGGCTGGGATTGCTTGGAAGTGGTTGTTTGCGGAAAATGGACTGCTGAATCAGTTGGGGCAAATGTTGGGTTTTCCTGCGGTTTCTTGGCTAGCCGATCCGAAGTTGGCAATCTTTAGTGTGATGGCGGTTACTATCTGGAAAGGACTGGGTTATTACATGGTGATTTATTTGGCTGGGCTACAATCTATCCCGGCAGAACTTTACGAGGCGGCTGCGATTGATGGTTCGGATGGTTTGGGGAAACATTGGGATATTACAGTGCCTTTGATGAAGCCTTATTTGGTTTTGGTGGCGGTGATTTCGGCGATTTCTGCTACTAAGGTTTTTGAAGAGGTTTATATTATGACTCAGGGCGGGCCTCGCAATAGTTCTAAGACTGTTGTTTATTATCTTTATGAACGGGCTTTTAAGGATTTGGAAATAGGTTATGCTTGCACGATTGGGCTGGTGTTGTTTTTGCTGATTTTGGGTTTATCGATTTTGCAAGTTAGCATTCAGGGGTTAGCTCGTCAGGATTAAGATTTATGATAGATTTAGTTTCTACGCGATATTACTTAGATTACAAGGCTTATTAAAACTTAGCTAAATAGCTAATGACAAAGCTCAAGGTGTGTACTATGATCTAGTAAGCTGTCCCGCGCCTAAATTATAAAAATATGATTTTCCTAACAGGTTATCAAATCACCGAAAAAGTTTATTCGGGAGTCAATACTGTTATTTATCGGGGAATCTGGGAAAAGCACAACTTGCCAGTTGTTGTCAAAATGCCGATCGCAGAATATCCCACTCTCGAAGAAATTACTCGTTTGAGACACGAATATAAAATCAGAAAACCTCTACGCGAAATCACGGAGATCATCAATTCTTACCGCACAGAAACTCACCAGAATGGGATTGCGCTAATATTAGAAGATTTCGGGGGCGTGGCTTTATCGGATTTCTTGACAACTAATAAACTCGATTTTAAACAGTTTTTAGCAATAGCGATTCAGCTAGCCAATGGTTTGGGTAAAATTCATCACCATCAAATAATTCACAAAGACATAAAGCCTCATAATATCATCATCAACCCAACAAATAATTGCGTTAAAATTACCGATTTTAGCATTGCTTCCTGCTTGTTGCGAGAAAATGCAACTTCCAGCTATTCTAATTTGCTCGAAGGCACGTTAGCTTATATGTCGCCCGAACAAACTGGTAGAATGAATCGGGCGATCGACTATCGTAGCGATTTCTACTCGTTAGGTGTCACTTTTTACGAGATGCTGACGGGTGAATTGCCATTTAGCGCGATCGACCCTTTAGAATTAGTGCACTGTCACATCGCTCGCACAGCACCGTCTCCTCGCAGTTTGAAGCCGGAAATTCCCGAAGCAATTTCTGGCATTGTGATGAAATTGTTGGCCAAAACAGCGGAGAATCGCTATCAAACTGCTGAAGGTTTAAACTTTGACCTCGAAACTTGTCTCACGCAACTCGAAGCGTCGGGCACTATATCTGATTTTACTGCCGGAAATGCCGATCGCGCCAGTCAATTGCTCATACCTCAAAAACTCTACGGTAGAGAAACCGAAGTAGCTGCTTTACTCAGCGCTTTTGACCGAATTAGCGGTGCAGAATCCCCCCATTGTAGGGGCGGTGCCCCCGTGCCCGCCCTAGTTGGGGGTGTCGAATTAATCCTGGTTTCAGGTTATTCGGGTATCGGCAAAACTGCGATCGTCAATGAAGTGCAGAAACCAATTGTACGGCAGCGCGGCTACTTTATATCTGGGAAATTCGACCAGTTTAAACGGAATATTCCTTACGCTTCTCTGATTCAAGCATTCCAGTCATTAATTCGGCAGTTACTAACCGAAAGCGACGCATCTATTCAGACTTGGAAAGAGAAACTGCTAACCGCTTTGGGAAGTAACGGACAAGTTGTTACAGACGTGATTCCCGAAGTTGAATTAATTATCGGCAAACAGCCAGAAGTTGCGCAGTTGGGGCCGACAGAATCGCAAAATCGATTTAATCGCGTCTTCAAACAATTCATCAGCGTGTTTACTGCACAGTCACACCCGCTAGTAATTTTTCTCGACGATTTGCAGTGGGCTGATTCGGCGTCGCTGAAATTAATTGAACTGCTGGTAACAGACTCTGATAGCAAACATTTGCTAATAATTGGAGCTTATCGAGATAATGAAGTCAGCGCCACTCATCCGCTGATTGCCACAATCGAAAACATCGCCAAAACCCAAGTAGCAACCCAACAACTCGTCAGCAATATCATTCTAGAACCTTTACATTTAATTCATGTCAAAGAATTAGTTGCGGATACTTTGAAAGGTCAAATCACAGACAAAATAGAGCTGCTGGCAGAGCTACTTTTTAACAAGACTCAAGGAAATCCATTCTTTTTAACTCAGTTGCTGCGAGCTCTGTATCAAGAAAATCTGTTAGTTTACGACTTTCAATCTGGTGCGTGGCAGTGGGATATCGAACACATCCAAGCTATTGGAATTACTGACTGCAATGTGGTGGAGCTAGTCGCTCGAAATATTAGAAAGTTGCCCGATGCGGCGCAGTCAGCATTAAAATTAGCTGCCTGTATTGGCAACCAATTTAATTTAGAAGTGCTGGCAGTTGTCAGCGAACAATCTCAGAAAGAAACAGCATTAAACCTCTGGGATGCGCTTCAGGCAGGTTTGATTTTGCCGCTGAGCAACGATTACAAAATTCCGCTGGTTTTTGAAGGGTTAGAAACCGGGCCGGCTGGGCTGCAAGATGTGAAGGTTGATTACAAGTTTTTGCACGACAGAGTGCAGCAGGCAGCTTATTCTCTGATTCCTGAAGAGCAAAAACAAGAAACTCACCTCAAAATCGGTCAGTTGCTGCTGCAAAATACTGCACCGGAAGCACGCAAGGATAATATCTTTGCTCTGGTAAATCAACTGAATTTCGGAATCGATTTACTGACTGCGGAACCGGAAAAATGCGAGTTAGCTGAACTCAATCTGATTGCCGGTCAAAAAGCGAAGGCTGCGGCTGCTTTTGAACCTGCTCTCAGGTATTTTAATCTGGGAATACAACTCCTCAATTCTGTGTCTCACCTTGCTGAGGATTCAAGTGAGGTTAAGTCAAGTTGGCAGAGTCATTATGACTTGACTCTGGCTCTGCATACAGAGGCAATGGAAGCCGAATATCTGAATGCCAATTTACAGGAAGCCGAAACTCTGGGCGATTTAATATTGCAGCAAGCTACTACTCAGCTAGATGCGGTAAAGGTATACGAGATTAAAATCCAAATGTATATAAATACCGTGCAGATGCCGAGAGCTTTGGATACTGGATTGCAAGCTTTGGAGATGATGGGTTTCTCTCTGGCAAATATCCAGGATTTGGCTGGCAATGAGGTGATACTACCCGAGTTAGAAGACTTAGAAAATGTGCCAGAAATGACCGAACAGGAGCTGATAGCGGTAATCAAGTTACTCCAATCTATTATGGTTCCCGCTTTCGGTGTAAAACCAGAGATTGGCTTCCCAATTGTTGTCTCTCAAGTTAATCTCTGCATTGAAAGAGGTTATTCAGCGATCGCTGCTTTATCTTATGTTTGGTACGGCACGTTACTGTGTGTAGGTGGAGAGATTGAAAAAGGATATCACGCAGGACAAGTGGCTCTGAAATTGTTAGACAAATTCGATGGCAAGCCACTGATCTGCCCCGTCTACAATACGTTTAACTCTTTTATTCGACTGTGGAAAGAACACGGTAAAGAAAGTTTAGCACCGTTACAGGAGGCGTTGCAAAATGGACTTGAATTTGGCTCTCTGGACTATGCTTGCTATGGTGTTTATAATTATTGCCTTTACCTATTTTGGACTGGAGGGCTGCTCGAATCGCTATTGAACAAGCAATTGTTATACGTAAATTTAAGTGAAAAACTTGGCAATTCCTACGTGGCAATAGAAATAAATGTATTGAGGCAACTAAATTTAAATTTGCAAGGTTTAGCAACTGACAAGTATCGGCTGATTGGAGAGGCAATTGATGAAGTAACTTTGCTGCCGCAGTTGCAAGCTACCAATAGTGCTTGGACGCTTTTTCATTTCTATGTATATAAAGGAATTCTGCTTTATTTATTGAAAGATGGCGCGGGGGCTGTTGCTAATATTTCGCAAGCATTAGAATACATTCAATCAATAATGGGGTTGATGTCTGTTGGCGTACACAATTTTTACTATTCGCTGTCTTTATTAGCTGTATATCCAACTACTGATACTCAGGAAAAATATTTGCAGCAAGTGGAAGCAAATCAGGAAAAAATGCAAAATTGGGCTTTTCATGCACCGATGAATTTCCTGCATAAATACGAGTTGGTGGAAGCCGAAAAGGCGCGGGTGTTGGGGGAAAAAGATCGGGCGATGGATTTTTACGATCGCGCAATCCAGCATTCCAGCGAACAGGGATACATTCAGGAAGAAGCTTTAGCCAATGAATTAGCCGCCGAGTATTATCTTTCTCTTGGAAGGGAGAAAGTTGCCAAAACCTATATGACGGATGCTTATTACGGCTATATCCGCTGGGGCGCAAATGCGAAAGTTGCAGATTTGGAGGAACGATATCCGCAGTTAATTGTGCGGATGCTGGAAACTGCAACTTTAACCAGCAGCAATCATCACACTCTTACTGTGACTTCTGCCACCGTCACGGGTAGTCAAAAATCTCTGGATTTCGCTACAGTCATGAAAGCATCTCTTGCTATTTCCTGCGAAATTGTTCTTGATTCTTTGCTCGAAAAAATGATGGGAATTTTGCTGGAAAATGCCGGGGCGGAAACTGGGTGTCTGATCTCGTCAAAATCCGGTGAATTTGTTGTAGAAGCTGCGGGAGAAGTTGATGGCGATATGCGGGTGTTCTCAGGGGTGGGATTGGCCTATGCGTATCCGCGATCGGTAGTCAATTTTGTCGATCGCACTCAGCAAGATATCGTGCTAAATGACGCCCGCAGCGAGGCTATTTTCAACAATGACCCCTACATCGTGGAGCACCAGCCAAAATCGGTGTTGTGCGCGGCGATCGTCTATCAAGGCAAATTAACCGCGATCCTGTATTTGGAAAATAACTTAACAACCGGTGCTTTTACAGGCGATCGCTTGGAAGTTTTGAAGCTGCTTTCTTCCCAAGCTGCGATCGCCCTAGAAAATGCCCGTCTTTACGCTAATCTAGAAACAGCCAACCAACAATTAGCCGAGTCCAACTTGACTCTCGAAGCAAAAGTTCAACAGCGCACCCAAGAATTATCAGAAAAAAATGTATTGCTGTCTCAAGAAATTCAAGAAAGGCAAAAAGCGGAAGCAGCAGCACAATCTGCCAATCTTGCCAAAAGCGAATTTTTGGCTAACATGAGCCACGAATTGAGAACACCATTAAACGGCATTTTAGGTTACGCTCAAATCTTCCAACGAGATAAACATTTGAGCGAACAGCAACAAGATGGAATTCGGGTCATTCACCGCTGTGGCGAACATTTACTCGCTCTAATTGAGGACATTTTAGACCTTTCTAAAATCGAAGCGCGGAAAATGGAACTAAAACCAACAGAGTTTGATTTTGCCGAATTCATTCATGGTGTAACAGCTATTTGTCGCATCCGGGCTTCCCAAAAGGGAACAGCTTTTAACTGTGAATATCTGTCATCTATTCCCAAGGTGATTGCGGCTGATGAAAAGAAGTTGCGACAAATTTTGATCAATTTAATTGGTAATGCAATTAAGTTTACTGAAGTTGGTGGCGTTACTTTTAAAATTTCAGCATTGGAGAGGACAGTCGGCCTGACTAACCTGAAGATTCGGTTCCAAATCGAAGATACTGGTATTGGTATTGCGCCTGATGACTTGTCAAAGATATTTTCGCCTTTTGAACAGGTAGGAAATACTCGTCGCCATACCGAAGGAACGGGATTGGGATTAGCAATTAGCCACCAATTAGTGGAGATAATGGGTGGGGAACTCAAGGTAGAAAGCACTTTGGGAAAAGGTAGTGTTTTCTGGTTTGACTTAGAGTTGCTGGAAGTTAACGGGAGCGAAATAAATAACAAGTATTCTGCAAAAATAATTAAGGGTTTTAAGGGTGCTAATAAAAAACTTTTGCTGGTCGATGACAAGTGGGAAAATCGGTCGGTTTTAGTGAATTTGCTCGAACCGTTGGGTTTTGAAATAGCTGAAGCAACCGATGGGCAAGATTGTTTGAATAGAGTTCAGGAATTTCAGCCGGATTGCATTTTAATTGATTTGGTGATGCCGGTGATGGATGGATTTGAAGCGGTGCGGCAAATTCGCAAGTTGCCGGAATTCAAGCATACGATCGCGATCGGCACTTCTGCTAGTGTGTATGAAGCTGAGAAGTTGGTAAGTTTGGCAGCAGGATGCAATGCTTTTATTCCCAAACCGATCCGGGTGGAGGAACTTTTAGATTGCCTACAAGTTCATTTGGGTTTAGAATGGATCTATGAGGAATTAGAAAATCGGCTCACGGACTCTGAAGTCCCCCACAACCAATCAAACATTAAGCCTGAAGAAATGATTGCTCCTCCGACAGAAGAAATAGCCCTACTGTTTGATTTGGCCATGATGGGAGACTTGGCGGGCATTCAAAAACAAGCAGAAAAATTGGGGAAAATGGATATTAAATATCTGCCTTTTGCCAACCAGTTAAATCAATTAGCTAAGGAATTTGAAGAAGAAAAGATTTTAGAATTAGTCCAAAAATATAGGAATCAGTGAAAATATGAGCATTTTACCCTTGGAACAAAACAGCATATTAATCGTCGATGATAATCCAAATAATTTAGCAGTGCTTTTTGAGTTCTTGACAGCATCAGGGTTTAAGGTATTGGTAGCGAGAACGGGGGAAAGCGCTATTACAAAAGCTGAGTATTCAATGCCGGATTTGATTTTGCTGGATGTGCTGATGCCACCTGGAATTGACGGTTTTGAAACTTGTCAGCGTTTGAAAGCAAATGATTCGACAAAAGACATCCCGGTAATTTTTATGACGGCGCTGGATGAGACAAAAAATAAGGTAAGAGGGTTTGATTTAGGGGCGGTTGATTATGTTACTAAGCCGATTCAAAATGAAGAAGTGTTAGCTCGCGCTAAAGCACATTTGAGCATTCGTAATTTGACGAAAAAACTTCAGTCTCAAAACGAGCAGATGCAGCAGGAGATTGCCGATCGCGAACAAGCTCAAATCAACCTGCAATCATTGACGGAAGAGCTGGAAAAACGGGTAGAAGAACGCACTGCTGAACTTTCGGAAACTAATGATAGACTAACAGAAGAGGTTAAAGAGCGACAGCAAATACAGGAAAATTTGCAGAAATCTCTGTTTGAACTCCAGCACGCTCAAACTCTGGTCATTCAAAGCGAAAAAATGTCAGCTTTGGGACAAATGGTGGCCGGTATTGCTCACGAAATTAACAATCCCGTGAATTTTATTTGTGGCAATATCAACTACGTTCGCGACTATACTCAAGATATTATCAGTGTACTCAATCTTTACCATCAGCACTATCCCGATCCAGCAGTAGAAATAGAAGCAAAATCAGAAGCGGTGGATCTAGAATTTATCAAAAAAGATTTGGTGAAGATGCTGGAGTCGATGCAGGTGGGAGGCGATCGCATTCGGGAGCTAATCTTCTCTATGCGCTATTTCTCGCGGCAAGAAGGGCTGGAAATGAAGCAGATTAACATCCACGAAAGTATTGACAGTACGCTGATGATTTTGCAAAATCGGTTGAAGTTTAAGCCCGATCGTCCCACTATTGAGGTGATTAAAGAGTATTCTCCTCACCTGGTAACTGTAGAGTGTTTTGGGGGCGAAATTAATCAGGTATTTATGAATATCTTGGCAAATGCGATCGATGCGATTGAAGAATGTAGCAGTCAGGGAAATGTCGGTGAAATCAAACCAAATCCCTACCTGATTCGGGTTTCTACTGAACTCAGCAAATACAACACAGTAACTATTAAAATTTCTGATAGCGGGGGGGGAATTAGTGAGGAAGTGCGGGAGAAGATATTTGACCCATTTTTTACTACGAAGCCGATCGGGAAAGGTACGGGAATTGGGCTGTCAATTAGCTGGCATATTGTAGTAGACAAGCACGGTGGGATGTTGCGGTGCACTTCCATTCCGGGCCAAGGTACTGAATTTGCGATCGAGCTTCCAATTCGACAGCAAGTTCCAGAAATGGGGACTTCTGGGGTCAAAGTTGCGGGCGCTTAGAAGCCGAAAGTGCGATCGATTAATCCGATCGCTCTTGATAATCTTCAGCCGAAGTTGGGTCTAATTCCCACCGACTTTCATCTCGATGTTCGAGCATATCTGCTGTGTGCAAAATAGCTCCATCAGGCATTTCTATTCCCGCAGCGGCTCCGAGTTCATCAACCATATCTTGGTCAGGAGTTGGAGCACTTCCGCCCACCAATTCCTCGCCAGTGACGCTTTCTTGTTCCGCAGCAGCAATATCGCCATCCCCGCCAACAATCTGAGAATTGGTTGAAGTGTATTCCGAACTGCTGTCGTCCAGAGTCGTGATTCCGTCTTCGCTCAATCCCGGTTCAGTGATAACGCCGGTGCCATAAGATTCCGTAATTTCTTGAGGTAAATCACCGGAATTATCGCGTTCTTCTATTACTTTTTTAGATGGTTTCTTTTGCAGTATCATGATACTTGCTCCTGAGTTTTTTTTAATTAAATTTGATTAGACACTTCGGAATTAAACCATTGGCTTTAGCTGAATTATGCTTATTGATTGCGAATGGCTATAACTAAGTGGAATCTTAACCGCTATTTAAGCCTTTAGCTTCTATCCCAGGAAATATATTGATTTTGATCAGCTCTTTCATTAGGAATACAAAAAACATCGCCCTTTTTAAAGGACGATGTTTTTCGTAAGAAGCGGTAATTCTATTCAGGAAAATCCGGGATTATCCATTTAGGGGGTTCCATGCGTTTCTTTTTGACTGCTTCCTCTGCCATTTCTAGGATTTTGTCCAGGGAAGTGTTTTCAATAAAACTTGATGTTGCCGCTGCGTATTCCCGCTTCGGGCACTTGTCGCCCAAAATGCAGCCATTGACGCAAGCCACAGCACAATCGACAGTGTTCTCCACCATAACTTTTTTCCTTTGACGGTTCCAAAAAATAAGAGGTAGGTACTCTCGGTTAATTTGTCAAGAGACTTGCCTCTATCTTTATTTTACTTGACAAATGATCGTCAAAGGGCGATCGCACTCAACGAAATTGCTATAAAATCTAAGTAACCTACCTAATCTCCCCCTAATGAGCGATTTTCTGCGCCGCTTAAAAATTTTACCTTGGCGAGAAATGCTGCAAATTGCCGCGATCGTCAACTTGACAGTTTTGGGAATAGAATTATTCTTAGTATGGGGTACAAGAATTCCCGCTATCAGCAACGCTCTGATGTTACTCTACTCCTCCCTGGGGATATTAGTACCAGTTGCTATAGCCGTGGGAATGGGTGCACTAGCTGTTTACTTATTAGAATATTGGCAGCAGCAATTTATACTTAACCAAGCTAATTTGTGGCTTCTAGTTTTTTGTTTGTTCCTAGGTGTATTTTTCAAGTGTTTGCTGTTAAGTCCAGTTTTAATCAGTTTATCTCAAGCTACACTCATCGGAATTGCGGTGGGAGTTTTTTGGAAAGGTCGGCCTTATTGGAGATAGTTATTGGTTATTGGTTAGTTGTTATTGGTTAGTTGTTATTGGTTAGTTGTTATTGGTTGTCAATAACTAACTACTCACTACTCACAACTCATATCGTTTCCGGTTGCATCAGAATTATTAGCCGAAATTAGGAGACGGCAGTGCCGTGTCCCTACCCAAAATAACATTGTAGGGAAACGGCACTGCCGCGTCCTCTATATCATTCCGGTGCTACCGTAATTGATATCAAAACTCACAAATGTTCGGCATTATGCACTAATTGTTTTTTATTTAATGACTGTCAAAACACGCCAACACACCAACCTATTACTGCTCCTATTTCCTGCTACGGCATGGTTGATAATTTTCTTCATTTTACCAGTCCTCATTGTACTTTTGTACAGTTTCCTAGAACGCGGTACTTATGGCGGTGTTACTTGGATATTTACTCTCAGCAACTACCAGCGTTTGTTCAGCGGACTTTTTTGGGGGGTAATTGCTCGATCGCTCTGGCTAGCTTTTTTGACAACTGTGGCTTGTCTTTTAGTTGGCTATCCCCTAGCATTTTTCATTGCTACCCGTTCTCTCCGCTGGCGAAATGCCTTACTGTTGTTAGTGATTATTCCATTTTGGACTAATTTTTTAGTCCGAACCTACGCCTGGATTATCCTGCTGCGAAGTGAAGGAGTTGTTAACACAGCTTTGCAAAGTTTGCATATTATTAGTGAACCATTAAATTTGCTGTTTACACCTTTCGCTGTGGCGATCGGTCTAATTTATGGCTATTTACCATTTATGATTTTGCCATTATATTCTAGCATAGAACGGTTTAATTTTTCATTAGTAGAAGCCGCTCAAGATTTGGGAGCAAATGATATTCGTACTTTTTGGCGCGTATTTTTACCTTTGACAACTCGCGGGATTGTGGCAGGTTCAATGTTGGTATTTGTTCCCGCAGTTGGTGCTTTCATCACACCGGATATTTTGGGTGGTTCTAAAACAATGATGGTGGGAAATTTGATTCAAAATCAGTTTTTTAAAGCCCGTGATTGGCCTTTTGGTTCGGCGCTTTCTATGCTATTGACGGTAATTGTATTGATTCCGGTTTTGATCTATTTCCGTGTGTCTGATAATACCGAAAGTTGACTGTTGACTGTTGACTGTTGACCGAGCCTTCGACTCCGCTCAGGGTACTGCAAATGACTAATGACTAATGACTAATGACTAATAACTAATAACTAATGACTAATAACTAATAACTAATGACTAAACTAGATTTACGTGTTCGGGCGATCGGCAAAAAGTGGCTTTGGATACAAGCTACACTAGCATTTGCCTTTCTCTATCTGCCAATTCTGATCTTAATTATTTACTCTTTCAACACCTCCAAATTTAACGCAGTTTGGCGCGGTTTTACCCTGGATTGGTATCGCAGTTTATTCAGCGATACGGGTATTGGCATTGCGAGTAGCAGTGCCGGAATTTGGACTGCACTCAACAATAGTTTGCTGATTGCGGTTATTTCGACTTTGTTAGCCACAATTTTTGGTACAATGATTGCACTAGCACTGGAACGCTTTCATTTTCCAGGACGTAAAACGGTGGAAACTTTGCTGTTTTTGCCGATAATTATGCCCGAAATTGCGATCGGTATTTCGCTGCTAGTTTTCTTTACCTTAGTATTTCGGATAGTTGAAAATTTAACTGGAATTCGACTCAATCTTGGTTTGCCTACAATAATTATCGGTCATGTTACCTTTAATATTTCCTTTGTGACTATTACTGTCAGAGCCCGTTTGGCGGAACTTGATCCGATATTAGAACAAGCAGCATTTGATTTGGGTGCTAACGAATGGCGGACTTTTTGGCGGATTACATTTCCTTTGATTTGGCCTGGTATTTTTAGTGGGGCGCTGCTAGCTTTTACTTTGTCTCTTGATGATTTTGTGGTGACATTCTTTACGACTGGTGTTGGTTCGATGACGTTACCACTATTTGTTTATGGCATGATCAAATTTGCTGTGACACCAGCGATTAATGCGGTATCAACTTTGATGTTGTTGGCTTCCTTATTGCTAGTTGTGTCATCGCTCAGAGTTCAAAAAAGTTAAAGATAATGCTTTTTATGTCATAATTAATTTCGCATACAACTAACAAAACCTATGAAACAACTGCTGACTTTTTTACTTTTGTTTATGATTAGTGCCATAGTGCCTTTTGGCTGTAGCAGCACAGGTGCTAACCAGCAACAAGTGCTGAGTATTTATAATTATGCCTCTTATATCGCCCCAGATGCGATCGCCCAATTTGAAAAAGAGAACAATGTCAAGATTCAATACGATACTTTCGAGAACAGTGATGCACTTTACGCCAAAATCAAACAGGGCAATCCCGGTTATGACGTAATTTTCCCCGCCGATTATATGGTGAAAATTATGGCTAAAGAAGGTTTACTTGAGCCACTGAATATTAACAATATTCCTAACCATAAAAACCTTGATGCTAAGTATATAAATCAAACATTTGACCAGGGGAATAAATATTCTTTACCCTATCAGTGGGGTACAATGGGAATTGGCTATAATTCAAAAGTAATCAAGTCTGAAATCAATAGTTGGGGAGCAATGTTCGACTCGAAATATGCGGGAAAGATTGCGTGGCAAGATGATGCTAGATACACTTTTGCTGGAGTTTTAATCTATTTAGGATTTGATCCAAATACAACTAATCCTGAAGAGATTAATAAAGCCCGCGACTTGCTGATTAAAAATAAAAATATGATCGCTGCTTTTGTCCCGGATACTGGTCAAACTATGTTAGATCAAGGCGAAGTAAATCTGACAATGGAATGGAGTGGCGATATCTTCCAAGTTATGAAAGAGAACCCTAACCTCCGTTATGCTATCCCGAAAGAAGGAACTATTATCTTTTCTGATAATATGGCAATTCCCAAAGGTGCTGTTCATAAAGAGTTAGCTGAAAAATTTATTAACTTTGTTTTACTACCAGAAGTTGGTGCAAAAATTTCTAATTTTACTCACTTTGGATCGCCGAATAAACTAGCAATAGATAAAGGTTTAATCGATCCCAAAGATTTGAAAAATCCTCAAATTTACCCGGCGGATCAGGCGTTTGCTAAGATGAAATTCTTGCAGGATGTGGGTAAAGCCACTGCATTGTACGATCGAGCTTGGACTGAAGTTAAAGCAGGTGCAGGGAAATAGGGAGATGGGGAGATGGGGAGAGGGGATGATATCAATTCTGGCTGCAACGGAATGATATAGAGGAGACGGCAGTGCCGTGTCCCTAC
>JAYSVM010000150.1:0-13421 GCA_043718495.1 Oscillatoriales bacterium
TAAATTGTAGGTTGGGTTGAGGAACGAAACCCAACATTTTTCGTAGATTTGTTGGGTGGCGCTACGCTTAACCCAACCTACAGAAGAGGCAAGAAAACACGCCCTTCGACTACACTCAGGGCACCGCTTTGCTCAGCGAAACCGAAGTAAGCGTAGATAGCCTTCTTCCTTTTTCCCTTTTCCTGATTTTAATGATTTCTCAACTCTTCAATTAAATCTATAATTCGATCGCACCGAAAATTGTTCACCAATTCTGCGATCGCACTGCCGAAATTAGCATGAATAGGAGGAATCGTCAATATCAGCCGGAAAATCCAATCATTGTCCACTTCCTCAGCCGCCTCATACAATTCATCAATCCATTCACCAGGCATCACTTGAAACGACGAAGCACTGATTATAAAAGGTAAATCGCTTCTTCTCATGTTTCCAGCAATTTCATCTACATACAAATTAGAAGAAAACTGACTACCTTGAGAACTTGACGAAGGTTCGCGATCGTAAACATAGCGGACTCCCAAATATTTTGCCATCTTTTCCAGAATCACTTGCTCTCGAAAAGGCTTTGCGACAAAATCATCGCAACCTGCCGACAAAATCACCGATCGCTCCTCATCAAAAGCACTCGCCGTTAGAGCAATAATCACCGTTGCTTGACCTTTCAAATGCGCTTTAATCCGTTTCGTAGCCTCGTAACCGTCCATCACCGGCATCCGCATATCCATCCAAATCAGATGAGGTTCCCAACTCGACCAAACCTCGATCGCCTGAACGCCATTTTCAGCTTCACGGACAGTAAAACCCAGCGATGAGAGCATTCTCATGAGCAACAAACGACTTTCCAGGCGATCGTCAACAGCCAAAATTCGGTATTCAGGTTGTCCAGGCTCGATACCGACAACACGGCGAGCTGTTTCAATCTGAATTTCCACAGCATCGGGGAGAGAAACTTTAATATCAAACTTAAAAATGCTGCCCTCACCAACAGTGCTAACAACATTCATTTCTCCTCCCATTAAATGCACAAACTGTTTACTAATTGGCAACCCCAAACCAGTTCCTTCTTGCGCTTTTCGTCCACTTTCTGTTTGCACAAAAGGTTTAAACAAACTGTCCATCTCTTCAGGAACAATTCCCGCCCCAGTGTCCTCTACTTCAAATAGCAAACAGCAATTTTCGAGAGGTAGTAAATTTGTTTGCTTCTCCCTGTTTAATATCTCATGTTTGATCCGTAAAGTAACACCACCCTCCGAGGTAAACTTAAGCGCATTACCGACAATATTAATCAAAACCTGTCGCAATTTACTTTCATCAGTTTCTACATACTTCGGCAAATTTGGAACACAGTCAAAAATTAGCTGCAATCCCTTTTTTTGTGCCTGCATTCTCAGCATTTCTTCTGTATTTGTCAGTAATCTTTGCAAGTCAAAAGTGCTTTTGTTGATAGTCACCAGCCCCACTTCAATTTTAGACATTTGCAAAATATTATTAATCAAAATCAGCAAATGATCCGCACTACGGGTGATGATACCTAGGTATTGGTGTTGGTCATTACCCAAGCCTGGATCACGAGATAGTAGTTGACTAAAACCCAGAATTGCATTGAGAGGAGTACGCAATTCATGGCTCATATTCGAGAGAAACTCGCTTTTAGATTTGTTGGCTCTGTCCGCTTCTTCTTTGGCTAGCCGCAAAGCTATTTCTGCTTGTTTTCGCTCCGTAATATCGCTGGCAGTACCTGTAGTACCGATGACATTTCCCTCAGAATCTAAGTGTGCGATCGCCTTTGTATTTATATCAATTAGCTTGCCATCTTTTCCTGATACTATACTTTCGTACTGAAACACAGAATTGTCTGTCAGCAAATGCTGCTGAATTTCCCAATTAGCATCTTTTTCTCTACTTGCCAAAAAGTCACCGAAAGAACAGCCAATCATTTCTTCTGGTTCATAGCCATAAATCTGTTTTACCGCTTGATTGACGAAAGTAATGTGTCCTTCGGCATCGCAAGACCAAATAATATCTTGAGAAGTTTCCACTAAGTGGCGATATTTTTCCTCACTTTCAACCAGTGCTATTTTGGCCAACTTACGAGAAGTAATATCCATCAACGTTGTGAATATCTTTGTCACTTCCCCTTGGTCGTTGACCACTGGTTCTCCTCTGGATTCGATATAGCGAAGGTCGCTACCTGCATTAGTTTCAGAGGGACAATTATCAGCAGCAATTGTTGACTCTGGTCGCAAAATTCGATACTCTAATGTGTAAGATTCTCCAGTAATCATAGCAGCATTCATCATGGTTTGCCACTTTTCTAGATCGTCGGGATGAATATATTGACAAAACTCAGCTAGTGTTGGTGGTGACTGGGTTGAATCCAAACCAAAAATTCGCGATAATTCTTCTGACCAAATAGTTGTGTTGGTTGATAAATCCAATTCCCAATTGCCGACGTGGGCTAGTCTTTGGGCTGCTCCGAGAGAAGTGGCTAAGGCGCGGAGTTTTTCTTCTGCTAATTTGCGATCGCTAATATCCTGACTGACAGAAATTACCGAAGTTTCGCCATTTATTTCAATAATTTCTGCCGACAATAAAGCAGTTTTCATTTCGCCATTCTTGGTGCGAAAATCAAATTCATAGTTACGAACAATTTCTTTTTCATTTAACATTAAAAATAGTTTGGTGCGAGCTTCTTTACTTGCCCAAATATTCAAATCAATGGCAGTGCGACCGATAATTTCTGCTACTGAATAACCTATGGCTTGGCAAAAAGCCTCATTAACTTCTAGGTGGCTGCCGTCTTTAAGTCTAGTAATAGTAATCGGGTTTGGAGAAGAACGAAAAGCTTTTGCAAACTTCTCTTCCGACTTAGTTAATTGTGCAGTCCGTTCTTCTACTAAATTTTCTAATTCTTGATTTAATTTTTGTAACTGAGCGTTTTGTTCCGCCAATTGCTTCTCCATAAAGTAGCTGTGAAGCGCTTCTTTTAGGGTCAACTTTAAGTCTTCTGATTGCCAAGGTTTCGCTATGTAGCGGTACAATTTAGCGTGTTTAATCGTATTCGCTACTGCTTCGAGGTCTGCTTGCCCAGTCAGCATGATTTTGATCGTTTTTGGTGAAATGCGGTGGATTTGTTTTAGCAACTCGTCCCCTTTGATATTAGGCATCAAATAGTCGGAAATCACGGCTACAATTTCCCTGCCCTCTGCGAGCAGTTCCTCCACCAACTCCAAAGCATCTTCGCCGCCTTCAGCAGTTTCTAATAAGTGTTCTTCTCCAAGGGCTTTTTTTAACTCTATTTTTAAACTTTCAAGGATTATCGGTTCGTCATCGACACAAATAACCACAGGTTTGTTGTTCATATTTTTGCTAAACCAGATTTTATTGTTTCTATTAATTCTTTGCCATCCCAAGGTTTGTACAAACAGTGGTGCAAGTTTGCTTGCTTTTTCACCCGTTCTATAGCCACTTCGTCGGCTTGTCCAGTGAGGATGACTTTCACAATCTTGGGATATTTTTTGTGGACGCTGATCAGAAATTCATCTCCTTTAATACCGGGCATTAACCAGTCAGATACTATCACCAAAATATCGCTATCTTCTTCGTGCCCTATTTCATCAATAATTTCCATAGCTTCATCGGCATTTTCGGCTATTTCATAGAGGTAGTTATCGCCGAATTCTTTTTTTAGTTGAATTTTTAAACTGTTTAAAACAACCATTTCATCGTCAACACACAATATGACTGGTTTGGGCATAAACTTTTAGTTCTATGATTTTATTGTAAGTTGTGGGCGGGTGAGGAAATGTTTTAATTCTTAATTAGTATCGGTGGTTTGAACTGGCAAGGATACAGTAAATGTAGTTTGGCCAGGTACGCTTTCTACGTGTAGTTTTCCTTGATGTTTGTCAATAATTTTCTGAACTATATCCAATCCTAAGCCGCTACCTTCTCCTGGAGGTTTAGTGGTGAAGAATGGCTCGAAAATTCTGGACATAATTTCTGGAAGGATGCCTTTGCCACTGTCGGTAATGCTGACTGATACTGCATTTTGTTGGTGTTTGATGTCAATTTTTAACACTCCTTTGTTCTCCATCGCTTGTAAAGCATTGTGAAGCAAATTTGTCCAGACTTGATTGAGTTCATCAGGATAGCATAGCACAAGAGGTACACGTATATCATAGTTTCTAATTATTTCGACACCGTGTTTGATTTGATAGTGGTAAAGGGTTAATACAGTTTCTATGCCGTCGGTAATATTACTGATTACCTTAGTTCCCGATTGGTCGTAGCGAGCGTAGCTTTTTAAAGCAAAGACGATTTTAGCAGCCCTGTCTATCGCAATAGTGATATTTTTAGTGCTTTTTTGTACTGTAGCAAATTGATAAGCTGTTTGTAAGATATTGTAGTTTTCTGGGTCTTTAAGTAAAGATAAAAAAGGTTCTATGTCACTGCCAATGCCGATATCCAATAAAGTACAGGCAAGGCTGTCGGCATTGTCAATTTTTTCTGCTTCTAATTGACGTTGTACAGTTTTTTTTAATTGACGTTTTTCTTTGCTAGATAATGTGTCTTGTTCTTGGCTGGACTTGTGAAGGAGGGCAAAGAAGTCCTCCAGACGTTCTAGGGATAGTTGCTGGAAAAATTCTGGCAACAAAGCGAGATTTTCGGCCCAGAAGTCGGCGATGTTCTGCACTGAGGATCGAATAGCTCCTAGAGGAGAATTGATTTCGTGAGCAACTCCGGCAATTAGTTGTCCGAGAGCTGCCATTTTTTCGGATTGAACCAGTTCTTTTTGGGTACGCTTGAGTTCTTGAAGGGTGTTAGCTAGTTCTTGATTGCTTTTTGATAATACTGATTCGGCTAGTTTGCGATCGCTAATATTGCGAGCAACCCAAATAACGGCATCTTTTGAAAACACAGAAATACAGGCGGAGAACCAAAGTTCGCGATCGGCAACAATGAATCTATAGTCAAAATTTATTGTTTGCTGAGTTTCTAAAACTTGCCTAATTAACATCCACCAATCATCGGGGTGATCATCATTAAAAAAATGTTCAATTGTGAGGCTGACGATATCGTAATCTGGCGCGGAAAATGCAGCCGTATTTGTGGGTAAAACTTCTATATTGCCTTGCAGATCGAGGACGAGTACGATATCAGTCATTGCTTCAAAAACTGCGCGCACTTTGTTTTCGGAAAAGTGCAATTTTTCTTCTAGCAATTGACGTTCGCTAATTTCTTGCTGCAATTTTTCATTGCTGGCTGCTAGTTGAACGGTGCGTTCTACAACTCGCTGTTCTAGTTCTATATTGAGACGGCGCACTTCGGCTTCTGCTACGGCACGTTCTTGTATTTCTGCTTTCAATTGATTGTTAGCATAGATTAATTCTACGGTTCGCTGCTTAATTAGTTCTTCTAATTTTTCATTTAAAATTTGCAACTCTTCTTCTACTTCTGTTTGTCGGAGCGATGCTTTTGGCAATTGTTCCTTCACTTTTATTAACTCCTGTTTTTTTTAGGCAACTCTTTCCTGCCAAAGTTCGACTTTCCTCTGGATTTCTACAATTGCCACCTCTTTTAATCGATCTTATACGTGTCGGCTGCGATCGCACAAATATTTCAGACTTGTCAATAACTGCCAGGCTAATATATTATATTGCCTGATAATGATAACCCTGCCTGTGTGGGTAAAAACAGAGGCAGGGTTATCGTTGTATATTGAGAATTATTCAGTTGTCAGTTAGCGCACGCTACTTCGGGACTCAGCTTCTGGCAAGCGCCACCCACCCAATCGAGTGATTTTAGCGCTGCGTTCGGCTAACATCAGTAGCAAATAAATAGTCGTTACATAGCCCGTGGCCAGAATGGGAATAATTAGAGGAATATCACGGTAAATCATAATCACAGCCACCAGTCGAGGAGGAGAGGGTCAAGCAGGGAGGAGGACTGGATCAAAACCTACATTAAGTCAGCACGTAAAACTAAGCCTTGGCTCTAAAGGCTGCTTCTTCACATCAAGCGCTAGGGGAAAATACTTTTCCCTGTCAAATATTATTTACTGCTTTACTGATGCTTTAACAGCCTAAAGTAGTCTACTTTAGATCTTTTTAGCCACCGCACACATACAATGCGCTACTGTTAACTCGCGAATATTTTCTGCTCCTGTGAGCAAAAAACCTATTCTAGAATTTTAGTGGCGATCGGGTTAACTAGGGTGGCTCGAACAACCTCTCGCAGATGCTCTAGAGCTTCTTGCTAATTTGGCTGTGCTTAATGTATAGAATTGTTTTAATCCTTAGTCTAAACTATAGCACAGGTTTTCTGCCATTTAAAGATTTTTTCCCCAAGTGCTTAACAATTCGATACAATGGGGTAATCCCTCTGGTAGCCTGTGGCTCACCATCCTCGGTTCGATGACTTTTGGCTGGTGACAGGCGATACGATCGCTCTCGATCGCAGAGAAACTTCTTCCCCATTGCAGAGAATTACCTTAAAATGAAGATATGATATGTAAAATTTTGTTACTTTACGGTTTGAGTCGGCGTACATAGCGCTTCACACACAGGTGAGGTACTCTAGTCAGTTAATTAACAATTTCTCAATTCCCGAATCTAAAATCTAAAATCTAAAATCTAAAATCTGAACCAGTACCTATCTATCTAAAAAGGCTATACATGATCTCTAGCACTCTCCTATTTTCCTCGGTTGAAGAAGACCTGCGACTGTTGACAGAAAACTTGAAACAGTTAGTGGGTGCCCGTCATCCCATCTTGTACGCGGCTGCGGAATACTTATTCGGCACAAAGGGAAAACGGGTGAGACCCGCAATAGTCTTGTTGATGGCCAAGGCGACGATGCCCGATCGCGAAATCACCGAAAAACACCGCCGCCTCGCCGAAATCACGGAAATGATCCACACGGCAAGTCTAGTCCACGATGATGTGGTAGATGAGTCAGATTTGAGGCGGGGAGTCCCGACGGTTCACAGTCGGTTTAACAATCGAGTGGCTGTATTGGCTGGAGATTTTCTGTTTGCTCAATCGAGTTGGCATTTGGCAAATCTGGACAACTTACCAGTAGTCAAACTGCTTTCAGAAGTGATTATGGATTTAGCTGAGGGCGAAATTCAACAGGGACTAAATGGATTTGATACCAGTTTGTCGATCGAAGCGTACCTCGAAAAAAGTTATTATAAAACAGCTTCTTTAATTGCCAACAGTTCCAAAGCAGCAGGCTGTTTGAGCGAGGTATCAGCGGAAATAGCAGATGATTTGTACAACTACGGTCGTCACATTGGTTTGGCCTTCCAAATAGTGGATGATATATTAGATTTCACTGCTTCAACGGAAACTTTGGGGAAACCCGCCGGTTCGGATTTGATTAGCGGTAATCTGACGGCACCAGCACTATTTGCCCTGGAAGAAAAGCCTTATTTGGAAGTTCTCATAGAACGCGAGTTTGCTCAAGAAGGAGATATAGAGCAGGCTTTGGCACTTGTGGCAGATTCTCAAGGTATAGCGCGATCGCGAGAATTAGCCACAAACCATGCACAAAAAGCGGTGCATTACTTGGCGGCACTGCCTCATTCAGAGTCCCGCCAAGCTTTGATTGATTTGGCCGATTACGTTTTGAGCCGACTTTATTAGAAGGAATGGGGAATGGGGAATGGGGAATGGGGCATAGGGCATAAGGAAGAAGGAAGGAAGAAGCAAGAAGAGGTTACTATCTATTAGCTTGGGGTTGCCAATTCCCAATGCCCAATTCCCCATTCCCGATGCCCAATGCCCAATTCCCAATTCCCAATTCCCAACTATGCGATATCCGGCGGGAGATTGTTATAATTTGACTGTAGAGTCGATTGATATTGTTGCAAGTAAACATTAATTAAGTTCTGGACTTGCTCGCGACGGACTTCTGTGCCGACTTCCAGATTGCCCGGAGTGTCAAAAAAGATGATACTGTCGATACCTTCTAGAGCCAGAATCTGAAATAAAATATGAGTAACAGGTATTGATACGGGCAAAGTCGTACGATCGCCCGCAACCACCCCAAGCGAGGCATCTTTGAGAGTAGTCCAAGCATAAATCACCCTTTTTTCTTGCCCCGGTTGCTTGAGATTGCTCAAAACCGCGATCGACCAACTTTGGTCAACATTTTGCAAAATGTAGTATTCAAGATGCTCAAGCTGTTCGGCGAGTAACCTGAGCGCCGGGGCGATCGCCTCTAGAATTTGTGGTGTCGAACCGTCAGCGGGAGCTTTCTCGATTAGCGATCGAATTTGTAGATCTAAATCCATCGGTCAGTTACTTTAAAATTTGAGATTAAGAATTTCAGGTTAGCAGGTGCGCGTCCAAGTGTGCGATCTCAATTCCGGTTCGGAATAATATAGAGGACACAGCATAATATAGAGGACACGACAGTGCCGTGTCCCTACCATAATTAATTGTAGGGACACGGCAAGTGCCGTGTCCGACCTTGCCGCGATCGCACAAATGTAAAATCGGCAATCGAAAGTCGCATGAGTGTGCTAGTTTCATTGTTAGTTGTAAACAATCATGCGGGAAATCTGCCAGAGCGTGGAAACCATCTTTCAACTGCTGTTAGACGAACTTAAAAAGTCCACTCGCGCGTCTGAGCAGAACAGCCAGGATGTAGCAGGACGACTCGCAGCAGAAGTCAACAGGATATGCACAGAAAGCCAGCGGATTCAAGCCTCTGGAGATATCGAGGGTTCTGCCCTAGGTCTCGCCCAGCACCGCTTGCAACAATGCCTCCATTATTACGATTTAGGCTCCGGGCCAGGACGAGTAGAATTACATAGTACCCTCAGCGCGATCGTCTATCGCTACATCACTCCACCCCAGGTGCAATCTAGCTACCAGGCGCGGATCGAGCTGATCAAAGATTTCTTGCAAGGATTTTATCTCGAAGCTTTAAAAGCATTCCGGCGCGAAACGCAACTGCCAACCACCTACACCCCCCGTACTCGCTTAGAACTAGCAGAGTACATGGCATTTGTAGAGCGCTTTGGCAAACGGCGGATTCCCTTGCCTCGGAACCGCAGCCAACAACTAATTATTTTGCGAGCTCAAACATTTTCCCAGCAGCAGCCCAAAGAAACCTCCGTAGATATGGAACAGGCCGCGGATGGAGGGGCTAGTGATTCTGACCAAACCTGGAACGACTCCTCGGTACACTCGGTGCGAGAAGCGATGGCCGGACAAGGTTCCGCTGGCATTCGCCCCTACGGTGAAGAATCAGAGTCCCTGCGGCAGAACGTGGTTGAGGAATTAGTCGCTTACCTGAAAGAACGTAACCAAGAAGAATGCGCCGATTATTTTGTACTGAGGTTGCAAGACTTGCCAACCCATGAAATAGAGGCAATTCTGGACATCACTCCCCGCCAAAGAGACTATTTGCAGCAGCGTTTCAAATACCATTTGCTGCGGTTTGCGATGTCTCACCGCTGGGAACTGGTGCACCAGTGGCTAGAAGCAGACTTAGATCGAAATTTAGGTTTGCTACCTGCTGAGTGGCAAGCTTTTGGTGAGCAAATTGGCCCAGAGGGACAGCGTTTGCTAAAGTTGAAACAACAGGGTCTGTCAGATTCCGCGATCGCACAAACCCTCAGCAGCACGGTAGCCCAGGTACAGAAACGGTGGTTTAAGTTGTTAGAACTAGCCTGGGAATTGCGTAATCGATCAGATTCCGGAGAAGGGGCATCTAGTGATGAATAACGAAACGAACAGGGATGCAGAGGCTTTCGAGCACCATTTTTTGAACTGGATGTTGGAAGCACCTGCCAATGCTTTAAGTGAGGAAGAGGAAAACTTCACTGGGTCGTTTCCCTCCCAAGAGTGGGACGACACAGGAGAGAATTCCGAGAGGGAATATTGGGAATGGGACGAACCAGACCCATATGACTATCAAGTAGGAGTTCACAGCAATGAACCCGCACCACCGCTGACTATGGGAGAAATAACCACCGTGCAAGATCGTTTTCAGACTTTGTTAAAAGAGAGGCTCAGAGCCTCCATTGAATCTAACCCACCGCTGTTCCCTTGGGAAACAGAGATGAAAAGTTACGACCACGACTATCCAGACGAGGTAACCCCCCAATGGGTTCCCCCCCTGCACCTCTGGACACCCCAACTGCAAAATATCAGATGGGGACGCCTGCCAATTCCGATCGCCCAAGGGGTCTTTGCACAACTGCTAGAACCCTGTCAGAATCTGGTAATGTCGTCGCTGCGAGAAGGATCGAAGTTAGTTCGGGCTGTAGATAGCTTGTTTCCAGGCCAATCTCAGGAACTCAACGAATTAGCTGGTTTAGTCCTCACAAGTGCCGTGCGGGGAGATTTGGATATAAAAGATTTTCCGAATTACGAAGCCGCAACAACCGACCAACAAATGGTGCTGTCGCTGATGGCCGCGCGGGAAATTATTGAGTCTCTAACTTTGAAGTGTTCGGTAAATCAGCCACCCGTGTCGCGAGAATGGCTGACTGCATTAGGTTCACTAACTCTAGAGGCCCAATACCAGTCGAGGAGTGACACAGAACAGCCGATTCCATCCTTAAGAATTGAGTGTCAATTTCCGGGTGGAGGAAGTTTGGAACTCAAAGGAGAAAATGCTGAAGCAACTGCACAGCGACCAAATTCAGGTCATTTAAGTGTTGAGTTGTTTGACCCACAACCTGACAAAACCTATGCACTAGAAGTTCGGTTCCAGAACTTCGATGCCAGACCTTTGATGTTTGCGATTCGTCCAACTTTGGCGGTCTAGAATAGCAACTAAAAAGGCAAGAATTAAATAAATAACTGCGTTTTTGAATCGAAAATCGAATGGGTGCATATGACAACTGATAACCTGCGAAAAATACCTTTGTTTGGTAAGCTGTGGGAGCAGATTGAGGCAATGCCTCCGCCGGTGACTGAGGATTCTTTACTGCTGCGAATCCTAGTTCAGTTGTTGGTAATAGTGGGGATTGTGGCGACAGATGTTGCTTCTGAAGAGAACCTGAATCTTTGGGCAGTGCCTGTTAGTATTGTGGGTGCAACTTGGAGTTGGTACCACAGGCGCGATCGCAATGTAGCTGCTAAATTCTGTATAGCCATTGGAATGCTGGTGGCGCTGTTCGGTTTCTTCAGCCGTTTGGTGGGAGAATTGAACGATACACGATTAGTTTTGGCGCAACTGTTAATTCAACTTCAAGTGTTGCACAGCTTCGATTTGCCGCGCCGCAAAGATTTGGGCTACTCGATGGTAATTGGGCTGATTTTGTTGGGAGTAGCAGGGACTCTCAGTCAAACCTTGACTTTTGGGCCAATGCTGTTGCTATTTTTGGCCGTTTCGCTGCCGACTTTGGTGTTGGATTATCGATCGCGCTTGGGACTCTCAAAAATAGAAGATAAAAAGCAGAAGCTAGAAGGTAAAGAGAAAAATAAAAATAATAACTGGTCGTTATTTGCGGCTACTTTATCCCCCAAACATTTTGGGTTGTTGTTCCTGATAACTATCGGGTTGGGGCTGACTATTTTTGCGTTTTTGCCACGTCTCCCTGGCTATCAGTTGCGGACTTTTCCCGTAAGTGCCCCAATTCAATATCAGGGAGAGTTTGACTCGCGTAGCATCCTAAATCCGGGGTATGTCAGAGGGGGAAATAACAAAGGAACTGGCGGAGGAAGGGGGAGAAACCCAGACAAAGGGCCAGGAGAGGTTGACTCTACTTTTTATTATGGTTTCAATCAGCGGATAAATCAAAATCTGCGGGGGGAAATGAAACCGGAAGTGGTGATGCGAGTCCGATCGCAAGCGGCGGGTTTTTGGCGAGTATTAGGCTTTGACAAATACACTGGTCAAGGTTGGGAAATTTCTCGGAATGAACAAGCTCAAAAGGTGAATAGACCTAGGTGGTCTTTTCAATTTTATCTGAATCCGTTTCCGAATGCACCTCGAACTGAAGAGGTGGTTCAAAGTTATACGATTGTTGCTCAATTGCCGAATTTGATTCCAGCTTTAAATAAGCCAAAAGAGCTTTATTTTCCGACTAATGAGGTGGCGTTTGATGCGGAAGGTGGTTTGCGATCGCCTATTGAATTGGCAGCAGGTACGACTTATACGGTGATTTCTAATGTGCCTTTTCGCGATCGGGCTTTGTTGGGTAAAACTGGTACGGATTATCCAAAAAATATTCGCAAGTTCTATTTAGACGTGCCGCCGAAAATTGCCGAGAAGGTGCGGGCAAAAACAGAGGAAATATTGCTGGCGAGAACCAGAGTATCAAAGTCGGAAAGGGCGATCGACTCTCCCTACGAAAAAGCTTTATATTTAGCTCAATATTTGAAGCAAAACCCGAATTATAAGATTGAAAAAGCCTTACCTTACTTAGAGGAAACTGAAGACTTGGTTGAGGGTTTTCTGTTTGGCTACAAAAACACCCAGGGCGGGAAAAAGGTGACGGGTGGATATCCAGACCACTTTTCGACAGTGTTGACAATCATGCTAAGGTCGATCGGGATTCCGGCGCGAATGGCTGGCGGTTTCGATACGGGGGAATTCAACCCGTTTACAGGTTTGTATATTGTCAAAAATACCGATGCTTTCTTGATGACGGAAGTGTATTTTCCCAATCATGGCTGGTTTGGTTTTAATCCGATTCCCGGTTATCCTTTGATTCCGGCCTCGGTGGAAGATAACCAGACTTTTAGTGCGCTGGAATCGTTTTGGAAGTGGATAGCGGGTTGGCTACCAACGCCTCTGAGAAGTGGCTTAGATTCAGTGTTCGGTTTTGTGTTCGGCTGGATCGGTTTGATTGTGGGATGGTTTTTGGGGCAGTTTGCTAAGGGCTGGGTAGGGTTGTTTACTGGTTTGATTAGTGCGATCGCATTTGGCTTCATTGGCTGGTTAATTTGGCAATTGTGGCGCAAGTGGCGTTACCGTCGTTGGCTAGGGAAGTTGCCGCCTGTGGAGGGGGTTTATCAGGAAATGTTGAAGGATTTGGCGAGTCGGGGATTTGCGAAGCAGAAAGCTCAAACGCCTTTGGAGTATGCTGAGGCGATGCGCGCTAATCGTACAACCGATGAAGCTGAGGTGATTGAGGAGGTTTCGCAGGCTTATGTGCGCTGGAAGTATGGCGGGGAAATGGGGAATTTGGGTCAGTTGCGGTTGTTGGTGGAGAATTTGAGACGATCGCACTTAAGGAAACTGAAAAAGCGCTGGTTTTAAGCTATCTATTAAGAGTAGAAAAAATCCCAGCACTTTTTGATAATCAATAAAAGAGTTGAAAGCAACTAGCACTGACATTTTTAGCTTTGAATAAGTTCTTCAGGCTGACTAATATCAAATCCGTTTGCATCGGAATGATATAAACGGAGGAGACGGCAGTGCCGTGTCCCTACAATTGATCGCGGTAGGGA
>JAYSVM010000016.1:0-66261 GCA_043718495.1 Oscillatoriales bacterium
ACGGCATTGCCGTGTCCTGATTTCGGGTAATATTAATTCCGATACTTGTTCAAATTCATGGAAGAAATATGTTTTCTAAGTTAAGAAAGTTAAATATTAGAAATAAAATGCTGCTTGCCTATGTAGCACCAATAGCCATCTACCTAGGTTTGCCAGTGCTAGTTTATCAAACAACACATCAGACATTAAAAAATCTTCAAGAAGTAGAAAAAATAGAAAATGTCATTGAGCAAACAAACAATGTTTCCAGAGGTACTGAGCAAATGGTTCGGGGGTTGCGTGGCTATTTGATCAATAAAAATCCGCAGTTTTTAAATGATTTTAAAACAGGTATAGAATTAGCTCGCCAGTCGGCTAATATTTTGGAGCCGATCATTGAAAATCCTGAACAGAGAAATCGTTTAGAGAAGATGCTATATCTATGCAACGAATATTATGATAATTCCAACGAAATAGTTAGTTTATTACAGCGCAATAAAACAGTGGAAGCCTTGGCAATATTTAACACAGGAAAACAGACAAAATTCGTCAATGAATTCATAGAATTACATCGACAATTTCGCGAATTTGAATTAAATTCAATTAAACAAGAAACAAAAAAAACTAAGGAATCTTTAGTTTTTTTGATGTCGGTTTTGGTAGTTGGTTCCGTATTTTTAGTGATCTTAGGTGCAGTTATAGCTTGGCTGGTTTCGTCAGGAATTGCCAGAAATATCGATCGGGCAATTAGCTCGATCGCAACTTCTTCCACTGAGATTGCAGCAACCGTAGAAGAACAGGAACGCATGGCAAGCCAGCAAGCCGCTTCAGTCAATCAAACTACTACCACAATGGACGAATTGGGTGCATCTTCAAGGGCGACAGCACAGCAGGTGGAAACAGCCACAATTCAAGCAATGCAAGCTCTGACTTTAGCTGGAGGTGGCACAAAAGCTGTAGAACAAACTTTAGAAGCAATGACAACTCTAAAAATTAAAGTTCAAGATATGCAAGGACAAATTATGCAGTTGAGCGAACAAACAGATCGCATTGGTAATATCTCAACTTTAGTTAGTGATTTGGCCAATCAGACTAATATGTTAGCACTAAATGCCGCCGTTGAAGCAGTGCGGGCGGGAGAACACGGCAAGGGGTTTGGCGTTGTCGCCTCAGAAATTCGCAAACTTGCCGATCGCAGTAAAAAATCAGGAACCCAAATTAATCTATTAGTTGCTGATATTCAAAGGGCGATTAACTCAACAGTAATGGTAACAGATGAAGGAACTAAAACTGTAGAATCGGGCCTAAATATTGCAAAAGAAACTGCCGCCGCATTTACAGGGGTTGCCAATGCCATTAACAACGTGGTTTTGAGTTCTCAGCAAATTTCGCTGAATGCTAAACAGCAAGCAATTGCGATCGAACAGGTGGTGGAAGCTATGAACTCCCTCAACCAAGCCGCAGCCCAAACAGCCTGCGGTATCAGTCAAACTAAAATCGGAACTCAAAAATTAAATGAAGCAGCCTTAGAGTTGAAAGCAGTGGTATAAAATATTTGTGGATTATGAGCAGTCAAAAAAAATGCCAAATATGTCTTTAAGAATCAAAGCAATTATTTTTGCCCTCGTCCTTAGTACAATTCCAGCCATATTAACTGGAGCAATAACTTTTTTCTTTGCCAATCAAAACCTAACTAGCTATGTAATTAAATACCAAGAATCGCGGGCGATCGCCATAGCGCATGATGTCAGCAATTTTGTTTTTGAACGATACTTAGATGTTAAGCAATTAGCTAATTTAGGTATACTGAACGACCCCAGAGTCAGCGAAACTACTTCAATCACTCAAAAACAAGCTCTGTTAGATAAATATGTAAAACAAGGGGAAGGCTACGATAGCATTGCAGTGGCAGATCTCCAGGGCAATACTATTTTACAATCAAGCGGAGAGCCAATTATAGACTTAGGTAAGCGCGAATATTTTCAGGAAGTAATTAAAACCAATCTTCCTGCAGTCGTGCAACCCAGAAAATCATTTATCACTGGCAAATATTCGATTTTTGCTGCGGCCCCAATTATCGAAATTAATAGTGGAAAAACCATCGGTATTCTCAGGACTCGCACGCCTATAAAATATTTAGAGGAGGCTTTTCAAGAAAACAAAGAAAAATTAAGCAGAGACTCGGAAAGATTAGACAAAGAGCAGTATCATTTAATTGATGGCAGTGGAAAATTTTTCTCAGCCACAGAAATCGAGCAAGTGGGCAGAGTTGCACATTCAGACTTTAGTCTTTTTGCTAAAATGCAAGCCTACAAAAAGATTCACAGTGCCATAGATATTGATAAGATTTATGGCTATGAGCAACTGATCACCTATGCTCCTATTGAAAAGAAGGAAAATATGCCGGACTTAGGCTGGAGCGTGATTATTGCCAACGATACAAAAGATGTATTCGCTCCTCAAAGACACTTGCTATTAGCTTTGATATTAGGAGTTGGAGCTACGGCTGCTGTTGTCAGTGCGATCGCCACTTTTTTGGCTAGTCGAACTACCAGAGCGGTGAATCAGATTGTACGGGCGATCGCCTATTCTTCCTCACAGATTGCTGTAACCATCGATCAACAAGAACGCATCGCCAGTCAACAACTATATGCTGTCGAGCGAACAGCTACTACAATGGACGAATTGGGTGAATCAAGCAGGGCTTGTGCCTCACAAGCAGAAGCTGCTGCTTTCGGAGCAAAACAGGCTCTGGCACTCACCGTAGGAGGCCGTCAAGCAGTAGAAAATACTCTGAAAGAAATGGCAACTTTGAAACAAAATGTAGAAGCTATTGAAAAGCAAATTTTGCTTTTGAGCGAGCAAACTTATCGCATAGGTAATATCTCTAGTTTAGTTAGCGATTTAGCCAACCAAACAAATATGTTAGCGATTAATGCTGCTATCGAAGCCTGGAGAGCAGGCGAAAGTGGTAAAGGATTTGCTGTTGTTGCCACTGAAATTAGAAAACTAGCAGATTTAAGCAAGGAATCTGCCAGTAAAATAAGTGCTTTAGTCGCAGACATTCAGGTGGCAATTAATTCCACTACAATGGTGACTGATGAAGGGACAAAAACTGTCAATAGTGGAGTAAAAATTGTGCGAAAAACCGCAGACACATTTGCTGGTGTAGGAGACGCGATCGAGCGCATTGTTGTGAATAGTCAACAAATTTCTCTTACTGCAAAAAGTCAGGCGATCGCGATTCAAGATGTCTTTGAAATTGTGAACTCCCTCAACTTAGCCACTCAGGAAAATGCTACTGGCATTTCCGAAGTCAAAATTGGTATCGAACAGCTTAATAAATCAGCCCAAAATCTCAAATCAGCAGTGTAGTTATTAGTTATTTTTTATCACCAATTACCCATGCTAAATTCTCAATCCCCAATAACTAAATGATAAACAAATTTTTCAAAAAAATCCAGCACCGACTAATGATTCTTCTAATTTTAAGCACCTTAATTCCAGTATCTCTTGTAGGCTGGTATGCAGTTGATTCTTCCACAGCAGCACTACAAACTTTAGCATTAAATAACTTGAATAAAAGTGTCGATTCTACCAGTGATAAAATTTTTCAAATTTTGAAAAATTTCAGTGATGATGTTATGTTTCTAAGTAAGATTCCCCCAATTCAGGGATTAATTAGAGCTAGAGAGGCGAATGGAGTAGATAGAAAAACCAATTCAACTTATCAAAATTGGGTCGATCGAATGCAAATCACATTTTCATCTATGATGGAAGTTAAGCCATATTATATGCAATTGCGTTACATAGATGAAAAAGGTAACGAGCTCGTGCGCGTAGATGCCGATCGCAAAAATATCAAAATTATTCCAACTTCTCAACTACAAAATAAAGCAGACAGAGATTACTTTCCAGCAACTATGAAGCTAAAACCAGGAGAAGTCTATGTCTCTTCATTAAATCTAAATCAGGAACTGGGCAAAATAGAAATCCCTTACAAACCAACAATTCGCTATGCAACTCCAATTTTTAATACCAAAGGAGAAAGACAAGGAATTGTGATTGCTAATGCTCTGGGTAACACTCTGATTGATCTGATTAAAAATGTCAATCCTGAACGATCGGAGGAAGCTTTTATGTTAAATCAAGATGGTTATTATCTTTATCATCCAAATTCTAAAAAAGAATGGGGATTTGAACTTAAAACCAACCAGAATGTCAAAAATGATTATTCGGCAGACATAGTTACTAAAATACTCTCAGGTGGCAAAGGAGAAATTGAAAAGGAAGATTTAGTTATTAGTTATAATACAGTTTTTCTCAATAAAGAAAACCAGGATAAACTTTTTATAATTGTAAATCAGTCACCCAAAAGCTTACTATTTGCTTCTATTAATTATTTTCAAAGAATGGCATCAATTATTACTATCTTGTCCCTGACTATGGTGCTAATATTAGGAGTGTTTGTCCTGCAAAAGGTTGTTAAGCTAATTCGGAGATTGATCTACCAAATATCCTTATCTTCAATGCAAATAGTATCCAGTATGAACGACCAAGAGCAAATAGTTGGTCTGCAATTTGTGTCAGTCAACGAAACAACAGCAACTTTAGAAAATTTGACGATATCTTCTCAGCAAACAGTGGAGCAAGCTGAATCTGTGGCGGTGGCGGCTCGTCAAGCTTTAAATCTCGCTGAGGAAGGTACTCAAATGGTGGAACAAACTCTCAAGCAAATGCTGAATCTTAGAGAAGCTGTGGTGGCAATTTCTCAGCAAAATCATCGACTTGATGACAGTACAAGTCAGATTGGTAATGTTTCGACTTTGGCAAGTTTGGTGAGCGATTTAGCCAGCCAAACAAATATGCTGGCTCTCAACGCAGCTGTCGAAGCAGTCAGGGCTGGCGAGCATGGTAAAGGTTTTGCGGTGGTAGCCAGCGAAATTCGTAAGTTGGCGGATGAAAGTCAACAAGCAGCACAAAAGATTAATGGTATTATTCCAGAAATTAAGGGTGCGATCGCCTCGACGGTGAAAGCAACAGAAGAAGGGCGCAAAACAGCAGCAGCAGGGGTGAAGACAGCACAAGATACAGCAGAAGCTTTTATCGGTGTCAGGGAAGCTTGCAATCTGGTGTTTGCGAGCAACCAGCAAATTTCTCTTAATATTAAACAACAGGCGATCGCGATTCAGCAAGTAGGTGATGCTATGAATTCGATCAATCAAGCAGCCTCTCAAACAGTCGGTGGGATTACTCAAGTGAAAATGGGTACTCAAAAACTCAACGAAGCTGCATTAAATCTCAAGTCTGTAGTGTAGTTAGTTGTTAGTTGTTATTTGTCTATTTCTAAGTTCCCCTAAAAATACCTATGATAATTGAAGATGAAGAACTCCGAGATGTATTTAAAATTGCTAGTGAAGAACATTTGCAGAAACTCGACGATGGATTGCTGTATTTGGAACAACACCCAGGCGACTCAGCTAAGTTAGAAGAATTGCTGCGGGAAACCCATTCTTTGAAAGGCGATGCGGGGATGCTGGGAGTAAAAAGTGTGGCATCTTTATCTCATCAAATTGAGCATATTTTGGGAGGCATTAAGCGGGGAGAAACTCAACTGAATTCAGATATTAGCGATCGACTTTCCCAAGGTTTAGATGCCATTCGGAAACTCGTTGACGAAGCTGTTACTGGAGAAGATTCCGGGGTCAATACATTTTATATCCTCGCTAGCATGATGGGTGCTTCTAGTAATCCACAGCTACAAACTGATATTCTAATAGTAGAGCCATCATATTCACAAGCATCAGATAAACTATTAGTAGAAATGGAATTTTCTGATTCTCCTCCCCAAGAGACAGAAAGCAATGTTGAAATTTATGGAGTTGGTAATTTAGAGAATAATTATTCTTTTTTACCTTTAGAGTCTGAGCAAGAACTGCTGCAACAAGCTCACAACTTGCCTACCCCTTCTGTGAATGTTACTGCGTCGGCATTGCAGTCAAGTGTTACTGCATCCTCTACTTCATCTTATCGTATTGAAACTATTCGCGTTGCCACTCAAAATCTAGACGATTTAATGACTCAAGCAGGGGAACTGACTGTCACAAAAACTCGGCTAGGACACCGAGTTGCAGATATCGAACAAATTACAAATTTGTGGGAAGAGTGGAGCCGAGAATATTTTGTAAGTAGCTTGAATTTTTATCAGATGCAAATAAATGGAAATGGTATTGAAGACAATAGTAAATTTAGGCAATTGCAGGATTATTGTCAGGGTACAGAAGATCGTTTAGAACGTCTCGGAGTTTTAGTGAACCGCTTGAGAAATCGAGTTTATGAAGATACTGCCAAACTGGAATTAATTACTGAGGCATTAGCATCAGGAATTCGTACTTTGAGATTGCTGCCTTTATCTACTATTTTTAATTTGTTTTCTCGCACTGTGCGAGACTTAGCTAAACGGGAAGGTAAAGAAGTTGAATTAGTGATCGAAGGAGGTGAAACTACGGCAGATAAACGTATTTTAGAGGAAATGAAAGACCCTTTGATGCACATGATTCGGAATGCGATCGATCATGGCATTGAGACTGTTGAAGAGCGGGAAAGAATTGGTAAGAATCGGGTGGCAACTCTCCGAATTAAGGGCTATAATACTGCTGGAAATATTATCATTGAAATTGCTGATGATGGTAGGGGTTTGAATTTGGAGCGCATTAAAATAACTGCGGTAAAACGCAACATTTGTACTCTAGAACAACTGGGATTAATGACGGATAGTCAAGTTCAAGGTCTGATTTTTGCACCTGGTTTTTCGACTAGAGCATTTGTGACCGAAATCTCTGGGCGTGGAGTTGGTTTAGATGTGGTTCGCACGAATGTTGAAGCCCTTAAAGGTAGTATTCAAGTAGAGTCTTTGCTGGGGAAAGGATGCACTTTTCGGTTGCAAATTAGTACGTCTTTCGCTACAGCCAATGTATTAATTATCGTGATTGAAGACATTGCATATGCTCTACCAGTCGAGTTTGTGGAGACGGCAAAACTGGTATCTCAGTCTGATATTTTTGCTATTGAAGGTAAGGAGACTATTCTTTCAAATGGTCAGCCTCTGTCAGTGGCTCATCTGAGAGATTTACTAGAATTAAATAATCGAGAATGGATGCAAAAAAACAGGGAGTGGAGACAGGAAACTTGGAGTGAAGTTAATCGGAAAACTCCGAAAGAATTCCTAGCTTCAACTTCTGCAAAAATGCCTTGTATTGTTTTGAATGTGGGGGGAGAAAGATTTGGATTGTTTGTAGATGCTTTGATAGACGAACAGGATGTGGTGATTAAACCTCAAAGTCAATTGCTGAAACGGGTGCGAAATGTTTCTGGTGCAACAATTCTGGATACTGGGGAAGTTTGTATGGTTTTGAATCCTCACGATTTGATTAAGTCGGTACGGAAGCAAGTTTTGTCGCGTACTATTTCTGGTTTGCGATCGCCAATTGAGACTCCTGACCGAAAACAGGTTATACTTTTGGCAGAAGACTCGATCGCCACTCGGACTCAAGAAAAGCGGATATTGGAAGGTGCGGGTTATGAAGTTGTGACAGCGGTAGACGGATTGGATGCGTTTAATAAATTGAAAACTCGCGATTTTGATGCTGTGATTTCTGATGTGCAAATGCCGAATCTGGATGGTTTGGGACTGACTATTAAGATTCGCCAACAAAAACAATACAGCGAGTTGCCGATAATTTTAGTGACATCTTTGGCTTCTGATGAAGATAGAAAAAGAGGGGCTGATGCTGGGGCTAATGCTTATATTCCTAAAGGTACTTTCAATCAAGATGTGTTGGTAGAGACTTTGAAAAGGTTAGTTTAGTTATTGGGAATGGGGAATGGGGAATTGGGAATTTTTTAGTTGCTATTTCTTAGTTGTTAGTTGTTATTTGTTACCAATGCCCAATGCCCAATGCCCAATGCCCAATGCCCAATGCCCATTTATCAAAAAAACAGATGTTATCCCCGATTAAAGTATTGTTAGTTGAAGATTCTCCAGTAGCTACTATTGTCCTCAAACGAATTTTTGATTCTTCGCCAGAGATTAAAGTTGTAGGAACTGCTTGCAACGGATTAGAAGCATTAAAATTAATCCCGAAACTTCAGCCAGAAGTAATATGTACTGATTTGAATATGGCACTAATGAACGGGTTAGAATTCACGAAAGAAGTAATGAAGAAATATCCCTTACCAATTTTAGTGATCAGTGCTTCAGTACAAGCGGATGATACTCAGAATGTATTTCAACTGTTAAAAGCAGGTGCATTGGATGTTTTTCCGAAACCAATTGGCGGGTTGGCTTCAGATTATGATCGTCTTGCGAATCAATTAATAGCTAAAATTAAAGTCCTATCTGGAGTGAAAGTATTTACACGGCATCAAAAACTGGTACAAATAGAAGATACTAACAAAAGTGTAAAAATTCAACCCATACCAGTTGGTAGTTACAAATCTTCCCAGGAAAATATCAAATCTCCAACTATTAAGGTGTTGGCTATAGGTGCTTCTACAGGTGGGCCACAAGCATTGTACGCGATTATTTCTCGGTTTTCGGCTAATTTTTCAGTCCCTATAATTTGCGTGCAGCACATCAGTGATGGTTTTTTGCAAGGATTAGTTGATTGGCTGGGTTCTGAATCGAAACTGCCTGTTAAGATAGCTAGTTTTGGGGAGTTTCCACAAGCTGGGACTGTTTATTTTCCGCCTGAAAAACGTCATTTAGAATTGGACTATAGAGGACGATTTGTTTATTCAGAAGCTGCTGATGTTGGGGAACACTGCCCTTCTATAACGGTGACTTTTAAGTCGGTAGCTAATTTTTATGGTCCGGGTGCAGCGGGGGTTTTGCTGACAGGAATGGGAAGAGATGGTGCTGAGGGAATGTTGGCTATTGCCAAACTTGGCGGTTTGACAATAGCTCAAGACGAAGCTAGTTCTGTGGTTTTCGGAATGCCCAAGGAGGCGATCGCTATTGGTGCTGTCAAACACATTTTACCTATTAACGAGATCGCAACTTTGCTGTTGGCTAAATTGAAAATTTAGAACTTATTTATTGATGAATTTATTAATTACCTCTCGTAACATATCAGCATCAAAGGGCTTGGTTAAATACTCGGTTGCTCCGGCTAAACGCCCTTGTACTTTGTCGAAAGCTCCATCTCGCCCTGTCAGCATGACGATGGGCAAGTTCTGAAACTGAGGCAAGCTACGCACGGTGCGACATAGTTCTAATCCGTCAATACCGGGCATGGAAACATCCAGTAGCAAAACTGAAACTTGTTCGTGATAAATAGTTGACAAAGCATCCACTGCGTTGTCTGTAACTAGCACCCGAAACTCTTTGCTTAAAGCCTGTTTGACCAATCCTTGCATTACTGCACTATCATCAACTGCCAGAATTGTTGGTATCTGACTGCTACTTGCATACATATTCTTCTCCCAAGTCTATAGTCTATATTAATTTTGAGCAATTATTGTTAAGAACTTTAACACTTTGGCAATTGTTTTTTAAGTGAAATTTCCTAGCTGTACCTCAGCAGGAATTACAACTAGGTGTAGGACATTAGTATTGTTACACAAATTAACGATTTTAATCTACCAATATTTGATACTCCCCACCGATGAATCGGGGGGATTCTTGGTTAGGACCATAAGGGGACTTTCAAAGGCGTTATCAATGCACCTCTACTGACTCCCTTGAGACTTATCCCCAAGGTTGCCGCTACTTTTGGATCAATATTCGCTGCCCCATTGCAGTCAGCATTAATCAACAAACCTTCAAGAGTACGATACCATGTCACCTATCAAATTATTAATTAGGAAGAAAAATGTAGGCGACTAAAGTCGCAGCCACGTTCCTCTCTAAGTATGTTAATATAAAATTATACTTATTGAATAAACCTCTAAATTTAAGTCCTGATTTAGTCGGAACGAGATATACAGCGTATTCCAAGTCTATAGGGTTGAGGACACGGCAGTGCCTTTTCCCTCCGGGAATTTATCCATCAGGGGTGTACTTCACAAAGGTGGAATCTGCTTTAAAGTTTAGGGACGCGGCACGGTGCCGTATGCCTACAGAGGTTTGTCGAGGCTTCACCAAGGTTGAATCTGCTGTGAGTATCCAGGGTGCTAGTAGGGCGACAGTCTGCCAGAACAAAATCTATGCCTTCTTTTGTATTGATAACGCTTGTCAAAAGCAACTCAACGAGCAGTTACACATGAAAGCACCCTTGCCTTTTACGAAAAAAGTTTTGAAGCTCGATAATATAGACCTGTATGAGATTCTCGGATCTGCTTCGGAGGCTTGCTTCGACGATTTGGCTGGCTTAGCTGCTCAGATGAGTCGAACTCCTATTGCTTTCGTGAGTTTTATGGACTTTAATGGCTACTGGTTAAAGTCACAGGTAGGTGTTGATCAAACTTTTACCGACAACTACCTAAGTTTTTGTGCCTTGGCGATCGGTCAAAATGCTGAAGAGTTGAATCAACTGTCAGAGTGTAACTCAGAAGTTGACATCGTCGGAGACGTTTCGACAGATGAGCGATTTGCGACTCATACGCTGGTGACTTCCTACCCTTTTGTGAAGTTTTACGCTGGAGTGCCGATCGTCACAAAGAATGGTCAAATTCTGGGACTGCTCTCTGTGATGGATTTTGTACCAAGAGATTTGACAAAAGAGTCGCTAAATGCTATGGAAGCTTTGAGTCGGCAAGTTGCTAGCTTGGTGGAAATGCGTTGCCAACTAGCGCAGGGTCGGGAAAATTGGGCTTGGGCAGAAAAGAGCAATGACGATCGCCGAGACTTTTTGGAATTAGATGAATCGTCATCGTCGTCCAAGCGTGAACTGTTCTGCGCCTTGGAAACACCAGAGGGAGAGACGAAGATATTTCGGACAAAAAATCTCCCGGTTCTGGGGGGTTCGCGCAAATCGATTTATTGGTTGGAAACGGCGATTAGTGCGATCGATCGGCAGCCACTAGAAAGGGCACTCCGAGAAAGCGAAGAGCGATCGCGCCTGTCCACTTTGCAAATCAAAGTCGGTACAGCCCTGGGACAAGGCGGAACAATGGCTACGATTCTGAACCACTGCACCGAGGCAATGGTAGAACACCTTGATACTACAGCCACGAGTATCTGGACATTGAATTGGCAGACCAATCAGTTGGAATTGCAAGCTGCTTCAGGACTGAGCAATCAGGGCTGGGAATTGGAAATAGAGAACTGGATGCTCAAAGAAGGAGGAAAACTCCCAATAGCCCCCTTATGTCTGTTTTTGTCCTCATCTGCGATGGCCTATGGGCTGATTGTGGAGGAGAGGCTGGTGGGAGTGATGGCCCTGTGCATCAGCCAAACGGCAACAGAGAGAACACTAGAAGTTCTTGCTTCGATAGCTAATGCAATTGCTGTGGCGATCGATCGCGTCAAAGCTCGCGAAGAATTGTTGAGTCGCCGGGAAGGTTTGCTATTTGGTCTAGGCAGTCAAATGCGAAATTCTCTGGATCTTGACAAAGTTTTAGATACGGCTGTGAATGAAATTCGCAATTTGTTGCAGGTTGACCAGTGCTATTTTTTGTGGTATTCAGTTTCACCTCACAGCCCGGAGAGTTTTGCGATCACTCACGAGGCGGCCAATCCGGAGTTGAAAGAGAGACTAGCAAATTACCCGATCGAGCAAATAACCTTGCTGGGCGAGAAAATTCGCAACCGCAAAATTCTCAAGATCAATGATGTGGTAAGTACATCTTGCATTGAACCGCCAACCCAAGCTTTTTTGGCAAATTTGGGGATTGTGTCCAAGCTGCTGTTACCGCTCAAGACTCGTGCAGGTGAAATGGGAGCAGTTGTTTGCAATCATTACAGCAACCGTCGGGAGTGGGCTGCCAGCGAAGTAGAATTGCTACAAGTGGTGGTAGATCAACTGGCGATCGCGATCGACCAAGCCGAGCTTTATGCCCAAAGTCGCGCCACTGCCTTAGCTGCTCAAACTCAGGCACACCAGCTAAGCGAAACATTGCTGAATTTGCAGCGGAAAGAAGCTCAGCTCATTCAAAACGAAAAAATGTCTTCTCTGGGTCAAATGGTCGCTGGTGTCGCCCACGAAATTAACAATCCGGTTAATTTTATTTATGGAAATTTGACTTATTGTGAGCAGTACGTGAAAGATCTGCTTGATTTGCTGTGCTTGTATCAAAAACACTACCCCGATCCTTGCGAGGAAATTCTCAACAAGAGCGAAGAAATTGAGGTGGATTTCGTGATTCCAGATTTGCTGAAACTGTTGTCTTCAATGGAGATAGGAGTTGAACGCATCCGCAAAATTGTTGTTTCTCTGCGGAACTTTTCGCGACATGACGAGGGAGAGATGAAGCCGGTGGACATTCACGAAGGAATTGAAAGTACGTTGCTGATTTTGGATAGCCGCTTGAAATCCCATGGGCAGATTTCTGGAATTGAAGTGGTGAAAGAGTATGGCAAGTTGCCAAAGGTAGAGTGTTATCCTGGTCAACTTAACCAAGTATTTATGAATGTGATTGGTAATGCGATCGATGCTTTGGAGGGTCAGCTCTCCCCCAAGAAGATCGAAATTTCGACAGCTATTGTTACCAAAGACTCCGAGGATGCAGTCTCATCCAAGTCGATCGGTCAATTTGTGTTGATTCGGATTCGGGACAATGGGCCGGGATTGAAAGAAAAAGCCAAAGGCCGCTTGTTTGACCCATTTTTTACCACTAAGCCTGTGGGCAAGGGTACTGGACTGGGTTTGTCGATCAGCCATCAGATTGTGGTGGAAAAACACAGAGGGAGCTTAGAATGTACCTCAGAAGCCGGACAGGGAGTCGAGTTCAGGATTCAAATCCCGATCGCTATCCCCCTAATTAGTAAGAAGTTAGAATAGTGGGCGATCGTCTTTAACACCAAGTTGAAAACTTTTTTTGTCAAACTGCTTGACAAATTACCGCATACTGATGTTATTATAAACAAGGTTAAGACGTTGGGGCGTCGCCAAGTGGTAAGGCAGCTGGTTTTGGTCCAGCCATTCAGAGGTTCGAATCCTTTCGCCCCAGTTTAGAAATATTAGGGAGACGGCAATGACGTTTCCTTACAATGAATCTGGGTAGGGAAACGGCACTGCCGTCTTCTGGCTGTGGGTAATATTCATTCCGATGCTACCGGAATTGATATAACAACTGACTGCGTTAAGATCATTTAACCTCTTGACAAATCACCTGCTCCATGCAAACCTTCAACAAAAAATCCACCCGTCCTTTTAACCCCGAACAAGATTCATATCCTTGCCCCGTTTGTCGCACAGGCGAAATCTGTCCCATGCCAATGATGGAAGCCCTCGGTTGCAACTTTTGCCAACACATCTTCACCGGCAACGAAGCAAGACAAATGCTCAAAATGGCCGATCGCGTACCCCCCGTAACTTGGCACTGGAACGGCAAACAGTGGATCGGAGCCCACCTCGAAGGCGTAGAATTCGGATGGCCCTACTTTGCAGCCGCGATCGGTCTAATCTTCCTTCCTACAACCTTACTAGGGCTGTCAGCCTACTATTTCCCCCCAATTCCTGGCAGTCGCCTATCGTGGCTACCCGCAGCTTGGACAGGCTTAGCCTTTTTGTCCCATCTAGGAATCGTCCTCTGGTTAGTAGGCGAGTTTTATCAATTCCCCGTCGTCACATACTTTAGAGCTTGGGGGCGACGGATCTATCGATTTTAGATTTGGGATTTTGGATTTTGGATTGAAGAAAAAGTTCAAATCGATACTTAAGCAGCTATAATCGTTAGCTATTCTAAATATTCAGATGCAAACGCATAGCGATTTGTGAGGAGAGCGTTGACATCCTCCCCTGCCTGAAGGCGTGAGGATTCCCAAACCTCACGATTTGAGTTTCTGCTTCAATGCAACTGCCTCTACCCACAAGGAGTTTTATGGTCTTATGTTCGCTCTCGCGCACTAACCCCGCTAGTCCAGCGGTTTTTATGTGTCGAAAACCCAAAAGGAATTCTGATTTACTGTGCGTGATTCTAGGGATGTTTACCATTGCCCCGTCCTCTTTTCCCGGTCTACCGATTTTTCTGCCCCGTTGCGAACAATCGCAAACTTTGGTGTTAGGGTTTATGTCTCCATCGTCGCGGGTGGGTCGTTGACCACTAAAATTGTATCAAATATAAAGCCGTCCTACAAGGACGGGGTTCCACCCACATTTTCCGATGAACATACTTGGAATCTCGGCGTACTACCATGACAGCGCCGCAGCCTTAATTAGCGACGGAGAAATTATTGCCGCAGCGCAGGAAGAAAGATTTTCCCGCAAAAAGCACGATGCCAGATTTCCCAAGAATGCGATCGCCTATTGCCTAAAAGAAGCAAAAATAGATCTACAACAACTCGATCGAATAGTCTTTTATGACAAACCATTAGTCAAATTCGAGCGTCTACTCGAAACCTATTTAGCCTACGCACCCAACGGTTTTCGGTCTTTCCTAGCAGCCATGCCAATCTGGCTAAAAGAAAAGCTTTACCTCAAAACCATTCTCAAAAGAGAACTCGCAGAAATGGCAAACTGCAAAACTTCCCAACTAAAACCATCCCTCCTCTTTACCGAACATCACCAATCCCACGCCGCCTCAGCATTTTTTCCCAGCCCATTTCAAAAAGCCGCCGTTTTGTGTCTTGATGGCGTGGGAGAATGGGCAACAACCTCAGTCTGGCTAGGAGATGGCAATCAACTTACTCCCCAGTGGGAAATCGACTTTCCTCACTCCTTGGGTTTGCTTTACTCCGCTTTCACCTACTACACAGGCTTCAAAGTCAACTCAGGTGAATACAAACTCATGGGTTTAGCGCCCTACGGCGAACCCAAATATGTAGACAAAATTCTCAACTATTTAATCGATCTCAAAGATGACGGAACTTTCCGTTTGAACATGGAATATTTCAACTACACTGTTGGCTTAACCATGACCAATCAGAAATTTGATGAACTATTTGAAGGGCCACCACGCAAAGCTGAAGGAAAATTAACTCAGCGAGAAATGGATATTGCCGCTTCAATTCAAGTTGTCACCGAAGAAGTTGTGTTGAGACTTTGCAGAACAGTTAAAAAAGAATTGAATGTCGATTATTTGTGTCTTGCCGGTGGTGTTGCCCTTAATTGCGTTGCTAACGGTCGCATCTTGCGGGAAGGCATTTTCAAAGATATTTGGATTCAACCGGCCGCAGGAGATGCTGGTGGTGCTTTGGGCGCAGCTTTGGCGATTTGGTATCAGTATTGTGAATCAGAGCGCAATGTGAATCTGAACTCGCCAGCCAATAACAATAACATAGAGCTACAGAAGGGTGAAGTTATTACTGCAAACGAAGCGGTTGAGGAGATAACAGAAGTCCTGACTACAAGTCAACCAGTGGCAACAGTTACTAAGTCTATTGCTCATTTGACTTGTCGCGACCAAATGCGTGGTTCTTATTTGGGGCCAAAGTTTGCTGACACAGAAATTCTCGAATACTTGGATGCTGTCAAAGCGAGCTATCATCGATTGGATGATGCTGAATTAATGCCGCAGTTGGCAGAAATTCTGGAACAGGGAAATGTGGTGGGATGGTTCCAGGGACGGATGGAATTTGGCCCGCGGGCTCTGGGAGGTCGATCGATCATTGGCGATCCTCGCAATGCTAAGATGCAATCGGTGATGAACCTGAAAATCAAATATCGGGAATCTTTTCGACCTTTTGCGCCGTCAATCTTAGCGGAACGAGTTACTGATTATTTTGAGATGGATCATTCTAGCCCTTATATGCTATTGGTTGCTCCTGTCAAAGCAAGTCTGCGAATTCCGATGAGTGCTGAACAAGAACAACTTTTTGGCATAGACAAGCTCAACGTTCCGCGATCGGCAATTCCGTCTGTTACCCACGTTGATTACTCGGCGCGTGTCCAAACGGTTCACAAAGAAACCAATCCTCGCTATTATGACTTGATTAGTCACTTTGAGGCGCGATCGGGATGTGCGATATTAGTTAATACTTCTTTTAACGTCCGTGGTGAACCGATTGTTTGTACTCCCGAAGATGCTTATCGCTGTTTCATGCGTACTGAAATGGACTATCTAGTTTTAGAGAATTTCTTGATTCCCAAGTCTGAACAAATTCCTTGGAAACAAGACGAAGCTTGGAAAAATGAATTTGAACTAGATTAGTTATTGGTTATTAGTTATTGGTTATTTGTTGGTATGAATGACTGATAAATAACTAATACCTAATTCCCGATTCCCGATTCCCAATTCCCAATTCCCAATTCCCCATTCCCCATTCCCCATTTCTAATGAGCGACGAAATTAAAAAACTCGATAAAAAAGGTCTCCGTGATTTCGGGCTGCTAATCGGCGGTTTGATAGCACTGTTATTTGGTTTAGTAGTACCATTATTGCGCCATGCTCCTATACATTGGTTGCCTTGGGCGATCGGCGGAGTCCTAGTTGTGCTAGGATTGGTTGCGCCAAATTCTCTGAATCCGGTTTATCACGGTTGGATGTGGTTTGGACTCACCCTCAACAAGATCGAAACCCCGATTATTTTGGGGATAGTTTTTTACCTGATAGTTTGGCCAATGGGATTTATCAAAAACCTATTCGGCGAAGATGCAATGCGGCGCAAACTAAATCCCAAAATGGATACTTACCGCGTCCAAAGTAAACCAAGAACCAAAGTTAGTATGGAGCGTCCTTTCTAAGTGTTTGAATCAACATTAGACTTTATCAAAGACTTGTGGGCGTTTATGAAAGAACGTCAAAAGTATTGGCTTTTGCCATTAATCGTGACTTTAGTATTCTTAGGAGCTTTGATTGTACTCAGTCAGGGTTCTGTAATTGCTCCATTTATTTACACTTTGTTTTGACAGAATGAGCAAGTTGAAGAATTTGGGTGTCAACATAGGTTTGACACTCGGCGGTTTATTGATGGGGGTGATAGTTGGCGAAGCTGGATTGAGAATTGGCGGGATTCAAGGCTACCCCAAAATAGGAGACATTGTAGACTCCGCACCCACTGGTTTCCATACTTCCGATCAAAACTTGGGTTGGAAGCTCAAACCCGGTGTGTCGGGGGAGTGGAAGGGAGAAGGTGCGAGTTTTTTGCAGGTGAATAGTGAGGGTTTGCGCGATCGGGAACACACCAAAATCAAACCACCCAACACCTTACGAGTCGCAGTTTTGGGCGACTCCTTCACCGAAGCAGTGCACGTACCCATCGAACAAACTTTCTGGTCAAAATTAGAACGGAAATTAGGTAATTGTCAAGCAGTAAAAGGACGCAAAAATGTTGAAGTCATCAATTTTGGAGTCCAGGGTTATGGTACTGCTCAAGAATTAATCATGCTGCGAAAGAAAGTGTGGGATTACAATCCAGATATTGTAGTTCTCGCATTTTTCATTGGCAATGACATCATCAATAATTCACCTAAACTAGAATACGATCGCTATCGACCATTTTTCGTATATGATGCTAGTGGCAAGCTCGTTCCAGATATGTCTTTTCGGAATCTGCGCCCGACTGAACGCAACCTTTATGCCATTTCTTTCATTGACAAACTACCCACTTGGTTAGTCAATAATTCCCGCATTTTACAAGTTGTGAAAAAAGTAGAATTAGAAAGTAAGAAGCAGCAATTATCTAATGACTTTACCAACTTAAATGCCCAGAATTTCAAGGAACCAACCGATGCTGCTTGGCAAAATGCTTGGAAAGTGACAGAGGGTTTGATTCTCACAATGCGGGATGAAGTAGTCCAGAAAAATGCTGATTTCTTAGTTGTAACCATCGGCGATCCGATTCAGATTCATCCAGATGCTGCGCTTCGGAAAAAGTTCATCAAAGAAAACAACATTCAGGATTTATTTTATCCCAATCGTCGTCTGGAAAAATTGGGTATCACCAATGGTTTTAGGGTGCTGAGTTTAGCCGAACAGTTTCAAGGTTATACTGACAAATATCAAGTTTGCGCCCACGGTTTTGAGAATTATGTCAACTGTGGAGGGCACTGGAATGAACTCGGACATCGGCTGGCTAGCATCATGATCAATAAAAATTTGTGCCAAAACTTAAAGCAGTCCCAACCGCCAAAAGGTAAACCATAGTTAGTCTATTTTTATGAAAGATTCAAAAGTTATACACAAAAAAACTAATATATTGAGTCTGATTGCTGTTAATTTGGCGATCGCATTTATTGCTATAGAATCCCTCTCCCTAGCTTTTTATTTTATTACCCAAAACCAATTCTTTTATACTAGAGTCAAAAAACAAGACCAAGTAGTAGAAGATCTCGAAAGAATCGGCGTTAGACTAGATAATTCCATAATTGAAAGACTACATCCTTTTTTTGGTTATGTCCAAAAACAAGGTACTTTTACCAAGAAACAAATTAACTTACAAGTCAACAGACATGGCTTTTTTTCTCAGCAAGAATATCCCTTTATTAAAACCAGTAAAAATCAACTGATCATCGGCATATTTGGTGGTTCAGTTGCCAACAATATGGCTGTTGACGAATATGAAACTAAACTGTTATCCAGAAAGTTAAAAACTTATCCAGAATTTGCTACAAAAGAAATTGTGGTTTTAAATTTTGCTAACGGTGGTTACAAACAACCCCAACAATTATTAATTTTCAACTACTTCCTAGCTTTGGGTCAAGAATTTGACATGGTGATTAATATTGACGGTTTTAACGAAGTAGCCCTGTCAAATTTGAACAACAAATCCCAATTGGACATCGGAATGCCCAGCGTTCAACACGTACAGCCATTAGCCGATTTAGCCAATGACAACTTGTCACCAGAAGTGATGGCTTCAATCGTGAGAATCAGCGAAAACAAAAAACAGTTAAAAACAATCATCGATCAATTACAAAATTGTCAATTAGCTGTGTGTCATGTCGTTAATTCAATACATATCAAGCTACTACTCAAGGATTATCAGCAAGCAATCATCAAGTATGATAAACAAGTAAAAAAATCTAAAGCAGATACACAAAATAGAGGTACTGTCTACATTCCCAAAGCAGATACTATCTTAGATAGTGCTTCTGCTTTTCGCAAAATGGTATCCATGTGGCAGGAATCTTGCCTAATGATGAATCAAGTTTCATTAACTAAAAATATCAAATATTTCCACTTTGTCCAGCCCAACCAATATTATCCAACCAAGCGAGTATTTACTGAAAAGGAAAAAGAATTTGCTATTGTCAAAGATAGTCCCTATATCGAAGGAGTAACCAAAGGCTACCCGTTGCTATTGTCAAAAGTTGATGATTTACAGAAAGCGGGAGTAAATATATTTAGCGGAGTGAATATTTTGGACAATACAAAAGAAACAGTTTACAAAGATTCTTGCTGCCACTATAATTTAGTAGGACAAGAACTATTTGCAAATTATATTTCCAGTTCCATCATTAAAATCTTTAGAGAGTCACCAAAAAGTAATAAACCACAAAAATCCAACTAAATTCAAGCGAAATTAGATCATACGAAACCAAGATTTATGAAAAATTCAAAATTTGTTAACAAGGCTGGAGAAATCCTCAAAATCACTTTGATTAATATAGCTTTTTTGCTAGCATTTCTGGAACTTGGTTCCCTGGGATGGTACTTTGTCAAACACAACCAATTATTTTATGCCAGACAAAAGCCACTAGATAAATCTGCCTTGGGAATTAATTTAGAAGGAGTCCGGCTAAATGAGTCTATAGTCGAAAGATTTCATCCTTTTTTTGGATTTGTTCAGAAACCTGGGGCTGATTTTCGCCCTGGTTTTAAAGTCAATAATTATGGATTCATCTCTCCCTACGATTACCCTTTCAAAAAAACCAATGGCAATCAATTTGTGATTGGAGTTTTTGGTGGTTCCGTTGCTTCTAATTATGCAGTCTTTGAAGTCCAGAATAAAATTCTACCTAAATATATCAAGCAATTACCCGCTTTTAAAGATCGAGAGTTTGTAATTTTGTCTTTTGCTACCGGAGGGTATAAACAGCCCCAACAATTATTAATTTTAAATTATTTCTTGGCGCTAGGTCAAGAGTTTGATATTGTGGTAAATATAGATGGATTTAATGAAGTCGCACTTTCTAATTTAAACAATAAAAATAATATCGATTTGGCGATGCCTAGCCTTCAGCACATATTGCCTTTGACTAACTTGGCTAATAATAGCCTTTCCATAAAAGCGATGAAAGCAACGATAAGAATTCAAGAAAACAAGGCTAAGATTAATCAGGGTTTGGAAAGTTTGCAACACTGCACTTTGGCTGCGTGTGATGCTTTAACTTCGGTTTATATTCAAAATTTAGTCAACAACTATAAAACCGATGTGATTAAGTTTGAAAAAGAGCGTACTACACAAAAAGATGAAGGTAGCGTTGTTTACATCAATACTAATCAGTCTGTTTTACCGGATTCCGTGGCTTTCGATCAAATGGCGTGGAATTGGGCAAAAAGTTCTATTTTTATGAATAAAGTTTTGTCTGCTAGTAATGTACCTTATTTTCAGGTTCTCCAGCCAAATCAATATTATCAAACTAAAAGGGTGTTTGGTGCAGCGGAAAAGCAGATTGCTTTTAATAAGGAGACTCCTTATGCTAGGGCTGTTGAACTTGGATATCCGGCTCTTTTTAAGAAGTTTCCTAATTTGAAAAAAAATAACGTTAATATTTTGAATGCTGTCAATGTTTTTGATAAGACTAAAGATGCTGTTTATGTGGATAGCTGCTGTCATTATAATCAAGCTGGAGAAGTGGTTTTTAGTAATTATGTGGGGAGTTCCATTTTAGAAGGGTTGCGGAAGGAAGAAAGTAAAAAGAAGAGGTGATATTAATTCCAGTGTCAAAGCTAGGGGTTGTAAAAGTTCGGAATTAATATATTACCGAAAGCCAGGATACGGCAGTGCCGTTTCCCTACAATTAATAGCACTGCCGTGTCCTCTATATCATTCCGGTGCCACCGCAATTGATATTACAAGTTGTATCGATCGCACAAATCTCTGGCTGCTTGTCGGTGTTTTTCCACCAAACTGGGCGGCCACATCACTTGTACGTTTTCCATGTGTTTGTTCACCCAGAGGCTGAATTCGTTTAAAGATCGATCGGGCAAATCGATCTTATAATCCACATAAAGCACCTTACCAGAACTATCCTTCGGCCCTTCTTTAATCTTTTGTCGCGGATGTCGCCGATCGCCCTCTAGAATAAATCCAACTACCTTCTCAAAAAACCGCACCTTCACTTTTTCCAACTTCAGTGTGCCCAGCAATTCAGCCTGCTGTTGCTCTGGATTGCCCAAGAACAGCCCCCAGCCGTTTTTTAGCAATTTGTGAGCTATTTTCAGACTTTGTTGCTGTGGCGCTAAACCACGCGCTTCTACATCGATAATTTCGCAGTGGTCGGTAAAGCGATTCACCCGTTCTACGGTCAAGTGTCCGTTTTCGTAATTTTCGCAAATCAGGTACCAGGCGATATCGTGATAAATCAGTTGCAGGGGCCAGATTTGCCGAAAACCGAGATGGCTTTTACCGTAATAGTTGCTTTGACGGAAAAGTTCGATCGCCTGGCCTTGAACTATGGCTGTTTCTACGATGTCTAGTCTGTGAAATAGGGTTTTTCGATGTTCTTGGCGATCGAGCATTTCGACAGGATCGGTGTAAATAATCGCACGATTCAGGTGTTCGCGAACGGGATAAAACAATTTGCCTTTGAGTTCGATATCTAATCCTCGCAACAGTTTAGTGAGTTTTTCACAAATTCGTCGCGCTTGGGCATTTCCCTGATATTTGGCTTGAGATGCGATCGCTTGAAATGCGAATAGTAATTCTTCGCGAGTCATTGCACCGGTGCCGAGATAATATCCGAAACGATACATTCTTTTATCCAGTATGCCGTAGTGTCGCAGAGTTTCTAAGTCTTTGCGAATTGTGGGGGTTGCGGGATAGTTTTCGGGAAATTCGATATTGAATTCGGCGGCAATTTTCTGTAATTGAGATTGCACTTCTAGTAAAGCATCGTGATATTTTCCGTCCGATGTTTCGGTGTCGGAGTGTCCGATGCCGGGATGGTTTACTAATGTGGCAATTAGGAGCATTATTTGCAAATATCGATAAATGTTTCGCGTCGAATTCGGTTTTGCGCCCAAAATCTCCTTAAAGTAGCTTTGGAAGTTAGAGCGACTTTGCACCAGATATCCTCACTTTTATTCCATCCGAGATTGCGTCTTACCATGTCAATGATTTTTAGCCCTTTTTCGGATGCTCTGAGCAAACCTGCCATTGCGACTCCTCTACGGAAACTTTGCCTTAGTAAAGAATGTTACACGATTTGGTGAGCCGAGAAGTGAGCCAAATGAGCCAAATGAGCTAAATGAGCCTTTTTTGCTGAGCTAAATGGTGAGCCGTTTGGCCTTTGCAGATTTAGGATTGTGCAGTAATCTGAAATGATGTATGTTTATATATGCTTGTGTATGGCTGTCAGCTACCTTTCACGGTGCATCTGGCGGGCGATCGGGCATACAGCTTATCTGCTGTTGGGACTAATGTAAAGTTTTGTTACAAAAACAGGGCGATCGGCATAAAAAGCAGATGAACGTCCTGATAAGTATTTAGGAAAGCTTGCTAGGCGGGCTTTGCTGGTTTTGACGCAACTATATTTTTGAGGAAATTATTTATGGCTGTGTTTGTTGACTACTACCAATTTTTAAGTCTCGAACCTGAGTGGGACACTGACAGACTCCGAAAAGCACTAAATGATGCTTTTCGTGGCAATCAAGGTCGTATTAATACTGCTACTCGCGAAAAACGTGAGGAGATTGAACAGCGCCAAGCTTTAATTCCTAAAGCTCGAAAAATACTTCTCAATCCTGATTCTAAAGCTAAATACGATCTAGAATTAGCCGATTGGAAACGTACTGCCCCTCCCGGTCCGGTACCAGCCGCACTAACCTTGCAAGAACTGTGGCAATTAATTGATGATGGGCGTTATCTAGATGCAGTAGAAGGGGGCAAAAAATTAGTTCAACATACTCCGAATGACTATTTAGCTTGGGAAGTATACGCCCGTGCTAATTACTATCGTAAAGAGTACAGAACTGCTGTCAATGCTGCTGAACAAGCTATTCGATGTAATCCGCAAAAAGCTGAATTGTATGCTGATGCTGGTGAATACTTAGCCGCTAATGAGCAATGGGATAAAGCAGTTCTTCAGCTTAATCGAGCTATTCAACTAGAACCGAATAATTCTGGTTACAAATTAAATTTAGCTAATATCTACATTGATCATGAAGTTTGGGGAGATGCAGAAGCATTGCTCAAGGGAGTGTTGAGCCAAGAACCTTCTAATTCAACAGCGAAATATTTTATGGCAGTTGTAATTCATGACCGAGCGTCAGAAAGGATATCGGAAGTGGTTGAACTCTCAAATGCTGGCAAACAAGGAGAAGCCCGCAAAATTTTGAAAGAAGTTCAACAAAATTTTGATGATGCACAAAAATTAGTAAGCGATAATATTGAATTTTCGGAATTTCTCAGCGATAAATCAATACAAGTAAGGCGGTGGTTGGGAGTAAATTTTTATTATCGACTATTTGGCTTTGCACTTGATCTGGTTTTGGCATATTGTGGATTATTTATATTTGCAATTAGTGCAGATAATAATGTCTTGGCTGCTATTTTTGGGCTCATACTTCCATTTGCTTTTTGGGGCTATTCTTGGATATGGCTGGCACATAAAAATTCCGGTCAAGACCTCATTAAACGCCTATTAGGGATGCAGATTGTCAGTGACAATCAGACACTTCCGAGCTTAGGTCAGTTAATTACTAGAGCCATAATTAAACCGTTTAATTTCTTTTCTGCCTATTTCGTATTTGGTCTAATTGTGACATTCTCTATTTTTGGTGAAGCTTTTGGAGAAATGTGGAGGGGGGGGTTGAGTATGATGACATTCATCGGTATTTTCATTGGGATGACATTCGGATCTATGAGAATTTTATGGGATTTGTTTTTTGTCACCAGTAAAGAAGTCATGCCCACCTTTTTAGGTTCTGCTTTATTCTTGCACGAAAAACTATCACAAACTACAGTGGTAGCTGCCAACAAAAATGATGTGATGAACTTTGATAAATATCATTGGTTCTAACAGTAATTTCAATGGGCGGAGACACAAAAATCTGTAGAGATGTTACACAGACATCTCTACAATTCAAGCAAATTCAAGTACAAAAATTAATTTATTATGTCAACATTAGTTTATCGAGTCAAACATCTACCGGATTTGGAAAAAACAGAATATCATGCTCGATATGGGGATGATCCGGCATCGCGGCTATCTGAGATGCAAGGTAATTTCCTCTACACCCTGCATAATATTGCCAATCAATATCCGTTGACTTGTAGTTTGGTTTATAGTTATAATCCTGATGAACCAAATCAAGACCTTAAATTAGCAATTTTTGTGAGAGTTAATTTTGAGGAGACTCTAGCACAACAGGATTTAGAACAAATTTCTAAAATTTTTGAAAGTTCTTTTTGGAAAGATTTTTATGAAGTTGAAAAAATCGTCGGTTCCATAAATTTAGATTTAAATTGGGTACAATTTATTAGCTTTGGCATTAAGCAAGAGGAAAAAATAGAGCCCACGGTTGCTCCTCGCAAGAACAAAGATGGCACTAAAAATATCAGCCCTTCTTATTACTATTATATCCAGCCTTTTGAACCTAATGATGACAATAATTTAGTAGGCTTTGTATCTCAAATTGAATCTTATCAAAAAAGAGTAGTAGTTGAGATTGCCATTAAACCGACTATGTTGCTAGAGACGGAACAGAAATCCCTGGAAACTTTACTTAGAGGTTTGGATTCTATTACCTCCTATGAACGACCAGAAGAATCACAGATTTCTGGAGAAAAGAAAGAAAAACCTATCGATCCGATCGCCAAAAGAACACTCGATTTATTTGAGGATTTACGAGAGGCGGTGCTAAATCGTCGTTTGTATGAATTTTCCCTCAGAGTTTTAGCCGAAGAACAATTCACCGCCAGTCTATTATTGAATGAATTTTGGGTAGAATCTAGCGAACAACCATTATATCGAGAAATTGGAATTAGTAAAAAAGATCCGCGATTTGCCAAAGCGATACAATCAGTTGAACTAGGAACCATATTTCCTGAAGCAATTTGGACTGATTACTGGAACTCGGTTGCTGACAATAGTACCTGGTTCAAGTTTAGGCGACTGCATCGCTTATTTACAGTTGAGGAAGCCCAGGCTTGTTTTAAAGTTGTTATTCCCGATTCAGTGGTAGTATTTAGTGGTATTCGCAAGGAAACCGATTTAAAATCAGAAGATTCTAAAAATTCTATTTTATTAGGATGGCAAGCGGGAAAATCGCAAAATCAGGCTTTAGTCCCGCTGAACAATTTTAATAAGCACGTTTTTATTTGCGGGGTTCCTGGTTCTGGGAAAACGACAGCAGTTTTGAATTTATTATTTCAACTTTGGACTGAACATGGGATTCCATTTTTAGTAATTGAGCCTGCCAAAACTGAGTATCGCGCTATGCTAAGGTGTGGTTATAAAGAAGAGGGATTAAAAAGCGATACCAACCCAACTACAAGTCAATATATAAAAGCCAGAAATGTAAAAAAATATATTGACAGAATGCAATCCGATTTGTTAATCTATAGCTTAGGGAATGAAAGAGTTTGTCCTTTTAGATTTAATCCTTTTGCTTTCTACGGCAAAACTACTTTAGATGAACATATCTCAACTTTAGAGGCTTGTTTTAAAGGGGCGTTACCTTTGTTTGGCCCGATGCCTGCTTTACTTGCAGAGGCGATCGAGCAAGTTTATGCAAAACTTGGATGGCAACCCCAAGATACGGCAGACTATGGGATAAACCAACAACGAGAATTTCCCACAATGCAAGAACTGTATCTAGAAATCACAGAAATTTTGGATGCTAAACAATATTCATCTGATATCAAAAGCGACCTCAAAACCGCTTTGGAAGTCAGAATTGGTGGGTTACTGCGGCGTAGCGTTGGCAGTATGCTAAATACTCGCACCTCAGTTCCCGATATTGCAACTTTAATGGAACATCCGGTGATTTTGGAGATGGATTCTTTGAATGAGGAGCAAGCTAATTTAATGACAATGTTCATTTTAGCAACCCTGCGACAATACGCGCGGGTAACACGCAAATCTGGCAGTCCGTTAAAGCATATTACGGTAATTGAGGAGGCGCATAATATTGTGGGAAGTAATGCTCAAGCAAGCGGAGAGGAGGGCGCGTCTAATCCCAAGGCGGAAGCTACCAAATACATTGTCAAAATGTTGGCAGAAATGAGGGCTTTAGGGGAAGGGATGATTATTGCCGATCAGTTACCTAGTGCAGTTTCACCAGAAGTAATTAAAAATACCAACGTGAAATTGGCTCATAGAACTGTATCAGGTGACGATCGAGAAATTCTCCAACAGTCCATGCTTTTGACTGGTACTCAATCGGAGGATTTGGCAAGATCCAGTCCGGGGGATGCTTATCTGTTTATGGAAGGGACTTACAAACCAGTCCGCATTCAAGAACCTAATACTAAGTTAATTTATGGGATTGAGGAACCGCCTACAGATGAGGAGTTAGTAGAGTGTGTGAAGGATAAGGAGTTTTATCAGGTCGCGATCGCTGCCAAAAACTATTTACACCAAGAGAAGGTCAGCCAATCTGTAAAGGATGTTTGCAGTCAGTTAGAGATTCTATATCAAAGTTGTTTACCCGAATTGAATAATGGCGAACAACTACTAGAAATATCGGCATCTCTTAAACCAGACATTCAAAAAATAGATTTATTTGATGAAAGACTAAAAGAGTTTATATCACTACTGAATGAGCGGATAGAAATAACTAAGACTGAACTTGAAAACATCTGGATAACTAGCCGTAAGCAAGGTGTACATGACGCTATCCAGTCCGATGCTTCAATTCAAAAGGCTCTAGCTAAGTTGACAAGAGTTCAGCAGAATCTAAGTTTCACAGAAACTGCTTGTGTGGCAGTGCGTCAAGCAATTAGTAACCTCACACAAGGGTTACAAGAAAAAAATGTCAATAATCAATTTGTTTGGGAAAATTATTACAAACAAGTTGGTGATATCCTAGTTAATTTTCACTAGCAAACAACTCAGGTAATTTATTTGATTTCATTGATATCTAAGGGAGCTAAAAATGAGTAAAAAACTAAGCAAGCAAGAATTTACAAAAGAAACCGACAAAATCAAGGAATCTAGCCGAGAGGCAATAGATAAAGCCGCTAAAGTTGCAGATTTTGCCGCTGAAACAAAAAAGATGTTAGAAAGTTTAGAAGGAGAGGCATTTTCTGATACAACGGCTGAGATGAAAGCAGCTAACGAACAACTTCAAGATGCTGTTGACGAAAGGCAAGAGGAAATTGTAGAAGAGGCTGACGAAGTTGACGAACAGTTTAGCGAAGAATCTGAAAGTCTTCGTACTGGAATTGAAGGCAATAAATCTGATATTAGTCAACTTAAGAATCTGGAGAAGCAAGCTGAAAAAGCAGGTGTGAACGAGGCAGGAATTGCCGAGACTGAGAAAGCCAAGCAAGGGGAAATTGCTTTTTCTGAAGGTGAGGCTAAAGCTATTGAAAATGCTCAAAAAGAGCAGCAAAAACGCATAGAAGAGGCAAAACGTAAAAGGCAGGCAAATCGTGCTTCTTATGGTGATTAATTGAGGTTAAAGACATTAACTACATAACCACTTTTAACTTTGATATTGTTTTAATTTGCAACCAACAAAAAATATGAACAAGCTTACTTGTGACCAAGCCAAAAAACAAAGTGAACAAATTATAAAAAGAGTTAAATTTATTGTTGCTGACATTGAGAAACGCCTCAAACAAATTCCAGACAAGCGACTGACTTTTAGACCTGATAGCAAGTCAAATAATTTATATAGAGATGAAAAAATTGAGATGCTAATGAATAATCTTCAAGAAGCAAGGGATGATATTGAGAACCGGATACTAAATTTCAAAAGACATTGTAATGATAATGAATCTGATTGTGTAAAACTTAGTAGAAATACATCAAAGCCTACAGGAGGAACTGCAATACAAAAAATGATATTTGATAAACAGAGTGAAATTAAGTGTTTACACGATCAAATTAAATTGATGGAGCAAATTATAAATCAAGCTAAATCAGCGATGTCTGCTATTAACAGTAAGAGATCGAATTGGGAAAGAGGAAATGATTTTGAAGATATTGCAGAAGAAAATTTATTAGATGCGAATATTAACGTTAAGGAAAAAGAACACAGAACAATTCAACAGTATATCAATTTAAAGGGAGAACTTATTGAGGATGTTGAAACTGAAATGGATAGAGTTATTTGGGATAATGATGATGAAAATGAATTGGCTATTCTTGAAGTGAAATCAGGTATATTTGATGACCCAGATCAGGCAAGAAGGCTAGTATGTTTAGCTAAACAGGAGGGATTAGAACTTATCTTTGTAACTCCAGATGGAACAGAAAAATTGTTTACAGGTAGTGTAAAAAATGAACTCAAACAAGCAACTCGTATTTTCTTTATTGGTGACAATGATTTCAAAAAAGCAGCGGGAACTTTGGGGTTTAACTATGGGCTTCCACCTGGCTATTTAGAATAAGGTAGTAACCCCAAAAGTTTCACTACATTTAAAATGTTCTAATTTTTGCTTTAAATCTTTTATAATTTCCATCGACTAAAATCAAACTATTAAATGGGAGGTTAAATCAAATGACAACATCAAAGTTAAATCAAGCTGAGTTTGCAGCTAAAGTTAAAAGCCAACGAGATAGCATCAATTATTTTATTAATGAAATTGAGCGTCTTGTCGCTTATCGTTATTGGCCAGAAAGTTCATATGGAGATAAACATGAGTTGTTTCTTGATGAACTTAGTAAAACTGAGGATCAGATTCGGGATTTAAGGTCAAATGCTACTAGATGGATTGAGATGCAAAATAATGATATTCCTCAGATTGAGAGAAGCCTATCGAGGGCTAACGGTGTACGAGAAACAAAAGAATTGCAAGCAATGATTGATAATAAAAAATCAGAAATCAAGTTTTTAAAACAACAAATTACTTTTTTAGATGACCATTATGAGCGCTTAAAAAAATTAATTAAAGAAAAACCAACTCATGCCTATTTTTATTCATATCGCATGGAACGTACTATTAATCATGGGTCGCATCATCCCTCCAGTATAGATGCTGAAGAACTTTATATTACTGCTCATCCTTGCAAAATTTTGCTTAAGCTCAAGATATATTTACCAGAGGAAAAAAGGCGTGAGTTAGAAGATGGAAAACGACACTTAAGAGCTTTCTTGAGTAAAGATAATACAGTATTTATTTCTATAACAGATGCTTATCCTCGTAAACTTGGTATAGGTACTTTGTTGTTAAAAGCCTTAGAAAGCCAGCTTAGTCCTGGTACAGAAATTTCCTTAGAGGCAGAAGGTGACTCCCGTGGATATTGGCAAAAGAGGGGTTTTAGTTATGATTCTTCAACAGCAAAATACTATAAACGGACTAATCTTTAATTTAGGCATACTAAAACTCTTTTTAAAACTCTCTGAAACTTATTAGGTCAAAAATATCATGTTTTTCCCAATACTATTCAACAAATACTACGATCAGATATCCTCAGCCTTACTGCCAGAACATAAAAAGTCTGTCGGTAAAATCCATATCAGGGATATCCAACCGTCGTTTGATGCGATCGCTAACTATGGCTTTTCTATTCCCACCCAACACGCACAAAATCTAGTGCAATCTTTTCATAACCGTTACCAAGTAACATTTAAGCCTTTAGCATTTCCAGAAGATGCTCTAAAAGAAAATGTCAAAAATGAGATAGAGCCAGAATGGTCTGGTTTCTTTAAAACTTTGACTGTTTTAATCGATAACCATGATTTTTACAAAGCGATTGAAACTATCTTTCAACGTCGCTATCAAGGAATTGTCCATGCTACCGATATTTTAGCTAAAGAGGTTAAATTAGTTGCAGAAATTGCCAAAACTTATGATGAAGCAGTTAATGTTGGTAATTCGAGAGCTAAATTGCTCGAAGGATTGCAATATTTAGCGGGTGACAGTCAGTTGTTAATGTCTCGTTATTACACTCAAATTGAGGGTTTGCGAGATCAGTTCGATCGCTACTCTTCCCAAACTGTTGAAAGTTTGCAACAAGCTAAACAAAGCCTATCATCAGAAGTGGAAAAATTAATCGGTCAAGAGCGATCTACTCAATCTGAGTATGCCCAATTTTTTATGGATTATCGCTTGCGAATTGCCCAACAAATTGACCCTATCTGCGACAGTTTAAAAACTTTTAGCTTTAGAGGTCAAGAGTTGCGATCGCGCTTAATCGAATATCTGACGGATCTACAAGACAGACATCCCGATCAATTAGAACTGATGCGAGGCGATCTCAATCGAGAGTTTACCTTAGTATTCGAGGAATTAAAGCAAATGCAAGCAGTAGAGAATGCTGACAAAAAAGCACGTCAAGCCATTCAAAGTTTTGCTAATGCGACTCCATTAGAATTTTTTCAAGATGTCGCCGAAGTCAAACAACAGATAGCTTTAAGAGGTATTAGCGACACAATTAGAGAATCAGATAACTTACTCTCTATTCAGCAAAAAATAGAGTCTATAGAACAGGGATATTATCGCCAGGTTAATGATTTAGCTGAAGTGGAGCGTCAGTATTTAAGCCTCAGAATTGAAACTTTAGATAGTTTAGAATCTCCTGTAAAGTTTACGTTGGATCAATTAAATTTAGCAACTACGGATATTTTTGTTCCCGCTCAAAATTCTTATCGATTGGTTGTCGGAAAGTTAGAAAAATATGGTAGTAATAATGAAGAATTGCTAAATCAACTAACTACAGATGGTATGTTACTAGGAATTAGCGACTTGGGTCAGGCGATCGAAAAGCCAGTTCAAGTCTCAACATTCCTAGACATAGAAAAAATATATCAGGAAATAGATCGGAAAATTACTGATATTGGCTTGGCAAACAGAGTTGGATTTATGCAGGTATTATTAGATGAAGGAAATACCTTTGATAAACCTGCAATTTTATTCTTCACTCGTCAGCCCCAAACAGAACGACCAGAAGTTACAGCTTTATTAGAAGTAACCCAAGAAGGTAAATTGGCATATATCAGAAAATTAGTCTGTATATGTCCCCTTCCTTCCCATCTCCTCAACGGTTTATTAGAGGGTTACAAAATAACGTTTAAAAACAAAAACAGGGAGGTGATGCAACTAATTGCAGATGAATTTCTTGCTAATAAACTCAAGCTAGATTTCCAGAGTCATATCGCTCAAGCTATGGTTCAGGCTAAACAACGTCTCCGAGATGCTTATCTGGAAAATCTCAGAGAAGAAACTGTACAAAAAGTCGTAAATGAGGCTTTAGAAAATAACATTTTCTTAAACACTCTTGACGAATTGATTATTAAAGCATTGGATGCGGCAACTGGCTTTGAAGAGAAATCTGAAGAGCTAAACTGGTAATTTTTGTCTAATTTATTCTCAATAGGAGGCTATGTGATGAGCATTGTTATTGGCATCGATCTAGGAACAACATTTTCAGCAATGGCTTACATGAAAGATGGCAAAGCTGAAATTATTCCTAATAGTGAAGGTGAAAGAATTACCCCATCGGTTGTATTTTTTGATGATGAGAGCATAGTAGTTGGTACTTTTGCGAAAAATGTTGCTGTTTCGGAGGGCGATCGAGTCGTGCAATTTATCAAGCGTCGTATGGGTGATGACTACCTGATACATCAACAAGGAGGCGACTGGCGACCTGAAAATATTTCGGCTTCAATTCTGACAAAACTCAAACAAGATGCAGAATCTCATCTCAATACAACAATTGAGAATGTGGTAATTACAGTTCCCGCCTATTTCGACGATCGCAAAAGGATGGCGACTAAGACGGCAGGAGAAATTGCGGGACTAAACGTACTCCAAATTATTAACGAACCCACTGCGGCAGCGATGGAATTTACCGCCAGCCAAGAAGTGCAAAATAAAACTATGCTCGTTTATGATTTTGGTGGTGGCACATTTGATGTTACGATCATGCGAGTTGATGGCAAAAAAATTGATGTAATTGCTACTGGTGGCGACCATCAACTTGGTGGAAAAGATATTGACGATCGGATAATCACTTACTTTCAGGAAGAATTCCAAAAAGCAACTGGATTCGATCCTTTAAACTCTCTAGCTGGTCAGCAAAGACTCCGAAATGAGGCAGAATCAGCCAAAAAACGGCTATCTTCCTCTTCTAGTACGCGGATTGCTCTTGATGTAGAAGGTCGTCAAGCAAATTTCAAAATTACTCAAGCTAAGTTTGAAGACTTAATTGATGAGTTGATGCTTCGCGCCGAAATGAATGTTGAGTTAGTTTTAGAGGATGCTAAGTTAACTACCCAGCAAATTGATGATGTTCTCCTAGTAGGAGGTTCAAGCCGTATACCAGCAGTTAGCAAACGGCTAACAAAAATATTTGGTAAAGAGCCACTTAAAACGGTTAATCCTGATGAAGTTGTGGCTCAAGGTGCGGCAATTTTAGCTCAGAGCTTGGCGATTGAATCAGGTCAGGCAATTCCTACTCCCAATACAGTTTTGCCTAAATTTTCAGATGTTTGCTCTCATAGCTTAGGAGTCGTATGTCTCAATGACCATCGAGTACCGGAAAATTCAATAATTATTCCCAAAAATAGTACAATTCCTTGCAAGTTTTCACAAAGCTATGGAACTGTTAGAGATAACCAGTCTGCTGTCGAGATTCAAATTTTGGAAGGAGAAGATAAAGATCCAGAACATTGCACGCAGTTGGGAAAAGCACTGATAGAAAATCTTCCGCCTTCACCCAAGGGTTCGGAAGTAGAAATTACCTTTGCTTACGATGCTAGTGGGATTCTAAGTGTGACTGGTATTTTCGTTTTGACTGGGCAGAAAGTAAATACAACAGTTAAAGTTGAAGGAGCTATGTCACCCGAAGAAACTAGGCGCAGTCAGGAAGAAATGAAAAAACGCAATATTGAGTAGCTAGTTTTTGGTAGGGTGCGTCGCTTCCTAATATCTGGGATAAAACTTGCAGATATAGGAAGCGACGCACCCTACTTGGAGTGCGGGATTATCTGTGCCTCCAGGACTAATTACTCTGCCAAGCCCCAAACCCGATAGACTAAATAGAGAAACTCGATCGCACTTTATGTCCAGACTCGGTAGTTGTGAATGGCGCGCCCTGAAAGTCCTTGCCTCAGTATAGCGATCGCTCGCATGAAAACCTCTGGGGCAAACCATTTTGCCACCTGGGTTCTACAGGCCCCCTATCCCAGCGGGTATGTTCACCATGATTGTATGTGGCCGGACACCCTATCCCAGGCGTGGCAAGCTTGGCAAGAAATGTTCTCCTCCTCCGGGACGATTCATGAATTCCCTTTAAATCCCGATCGCAGTTTCGTATCACCCCAAAATAGCCTGAAGATACTGGCAGAAACTGCAAAACTCAGCCCTAACTCCCAGCTATCCCGATCGCAAGTACCACCAATCAACCTCAATCCAGAAGGACTCCGCGAAGGGGGAAAAACTCCGCCACCACAACCAGCGAGTTACAGCAGCCGCCTCATGCAGCATTTTGGGATTAACCTTTGGCAATGGTTGTTTGAAGGGCAAATTCAAGGTAGTCTCCAAGAAAGTAAGGGTATTGCGATCGGGCAAAATCAACCTTTGCGAGTCCGACTAGACTTGCGAGAACCCTATTTAATTGCTTTACCTTGGGAAATTATGCAGCCTCAAGCCGGTCAACCGGCAATTTCTCTGTCGCAACAATTACTGTTCAGTCGGACTACTAGCAATGTTGAGCCTTTGGGGCCCTTGCGTCTGGCGGAGTCACTAAATATTTTGCTGGTTTTGGGACAAGGAGACCCCGGAATTGCTGCAAATTCTCAATTTTCAACGAGTAATCGGCAATTGCAGTTGGAAAAAGAGGCACAAGCGTTGCGTGAAGTTCTGGAAAATGCCAGCAAAACGGATGACAGTGGCAAATATTTGGATGTCAGTGTTCCGACTCGCGTTGATACTCTGATCGAACCCGCCCCAGCCGAACTAATTTCTCGCTTGGAAACACAAGCTTATAACATCTTGTTTTACGCTGGCCACGGGATGCCGGGCCCCGATGGAGGCTTCTTGTTTTTGGGGCCTGACACGATTATTAATGGCACTGAACTGGCTCAGGTTTTAGTCCGGGGGGGGGTGACGTTGGCGGTGTTCAATGCCTGCTGGGGGGCTCAACCGGCGGTGGAAATGGTTGATTCTAGCAATGGGCAGAAACAGGCGATCGCGCGTAGCAGTCTAGCAGAGGTGTTGATTCATCACGGGGTGCCGGCGGTGTTGGGGATGCGGGATTCGATCGCCGATCGCGAAGCCTTGAGTTTTATCCAAACTTTTGCCCAAGCTTTGGCTGGAAGGATGGCAATCGATCGGGCTGTGGCGATCGCTAGACAGCAGCTACTGACGGTTTACAAGTTCAATCAACCGGCTTGGACGCTGCCTGTGTTGTATATGCACCCGGAGTTTGACGGTGAATTGACTGATCCGGTAGATGATATCAAGACTGAATTGCCTATAAATTCTTCTACTTGGTTGGGGCGTTTACCCTCTGCTGCTTATTTGCGGGGGCGTGGCGAAAATGAAAATTCGATCAGTTCAAATCCCGATCGGGTTTGGCCAATTCGGGCTGGGATGGTTCGAGTCGGGCGCTGGGAGGACAATGATGTGGTGATTCGAGAACAGTGGGTTTCTCAAAAACACGCGGAGATTTTTTGCCGCAACAGTGTGGGAGATGGCCGGGAAGAACCTAGTTACTTCCTGCGCGATTTCTCTCGTTATGGCACTCTAGTATTGGGGGATGATGGATGGCAAAGGGTTCACCACCAAGAACTGTTGTTGCGATCGGGTGTTCAGCTAAAATTTGGGAGTTCTCAAGGTCAGATGTTTGAGTTTACGATCGAGGTTCCCAAAAATTCAGGCTAAAGTGAGACTGATTGCGGAACCAATTGAGGTGATGATGTAGCTAGTTTCAGCGATCGGCGATCGGGACGGCAAAGTTTTGAACGTTGGGCACCGAAATGATATAGAGGAGACGGCAGTGCCATTTCCCTACAATGTTATTTTCGGTAGGGAAACGGCACTGCCGTCTCCTAGTTTCGGTTAATAATTCTGATGCAACCGGAATTGATATTACGACTCCTAACTCGCATTTCCCTTTCATCCCTGTTCTGTATTTTTTTCCCATTTAGGTATAAAGTTATGGCTTCCCCAACTCCTGATTCTCAATATTTTCGCAACTGTGAAACTCAGGCTGAAATGGAACTTCTGGCAACAATTGTTCAGACTGATGTTGCCTATCCCTGGAATCCTGCACAGCTTGAATCGGAATCTTATTTGATGGCTTTAGAACAGGAGTTTGCATTATCAGATTCCTTCAGCGATGCGGATATTGCTCTGAAGTCACAAGTATTATTCTCGCAATTGGAACAAGTCTGGTTAACTACAACTTTGCAAAAGTCTTTGCGCGAAAAATTTGCTGGCTTTCCTCAAGATTTACTCGCCAGCATCGCTCAAAGTGTCCAAAATGCGACGGTTAAGTATCAACTTTTGGCTGACCAAATGGTAGAGTGTGTGGTGGATATTTTACCTCAGTGGGCTGAGGAAGATTTGCAGGTTTTTGCCCGTCCTTTGGCCTATGCGATGCGAGATGTTGATGCTGAAGGTGGGGAATTAGGGATGGTTTTTAGTAGACCTTGGGAAGAATTATCTGAAATGGAACAGGCTAGAGTTAGTTTGACTGTCGCCCGGTATGCTATATCACAATTGGAAGTTACTGATTAGTTATATCAATTTCGGTTGCATCGGAATGATAGGAGGACACGGGAATTAGGAGGAGACGGCAGTGCCGTGTCCCTACAATTATCGGGGTAGGGACACGGCACTGCCGTGTCCTCTGTTTCTGTCCACAATCAGGACACGGCAATGCCGTGTCCCTACAATTATCGGGGTAGGGACACGGCAGTGCCGTGTCCTCTGTTTCTGCCGTGTCCTCTGTTTCTATCAAATTGTGAAAATGTTAAAATGTGTTTACATGGTTTGTGAAACGTGTTGTAAACTCGATCGGGCATTTCACATTTATGACAAATTCAAGATTTAACCTTCAAGGCTTCAAACACCGCGTGCCGATCGCCACCTTAGTCGTGTTAGGGCTATTTGGTTTCGCAAGTGCGATCGGCGCAGCCTGGTTGTCTGGTGAAGGCACTGTCAGCGGTATTTTTACCCAAATCAACATTTGGCAACAAGACCCGCCTGTGTGGACGCAAGTGCCTGCTGTCAGCCAGATGTATTTATTAATTCCCACTGTCATCCTAGTTTCAACAGTCTTCGCGACAATTAAAATTTCGCCTCAACCGCAGAAATGGTCACAGGCTGTAGTCATCGCCATAGTTTTGGCTTTAACAATTCGCTACGTTTTGTGGCGATCGCTCGCAACTCTCAATTTAACCAATCCCCTCAATGGTATCTTTAGTTTGGGGCTGTTTTTCCTGGAAATGTTAATGATTTTCAGCAGCAGTATTCAACTTTACCTAATGCTGAGAGTGAAAGACCGTCACCGAGAAGCTGATCGCATGGCAGTTGCGGTTCAGTCAGGAGAATATGCCCCTACAGTAGATATTTTTATCCCAACTTACAACGAACCTGCCTTTATTTTACGGCGGACAATCATCGGTTGTCAAGCCTTAGAATATCCTAACAAAAAAATATATTTACTGGACGATACTCAACGTCCTGAAATCAAATTATTATCAAAAGAACTTGGATGTGAGTATATAAGTAGACCAGATAATCTCCACGCAAAAGCTGGAAATATCAATCATGCTAAAGATTTAACAACTGGGGAACTAATAGTTGTTTTCGATGCAGACTTTATCCCAACCACCAACTTTTTAACTAGAACAGTCGGATTTTTTCAGAGTTCAGAAATCGCCCTCGTCCAAACTCCTCAAAGCTTTTACAATTACGACCCCATCGCCCGAAATCTGGGATTAGAAAATATTCTCACTTCCGAAGAAGAAGTATTTTATCGGCAAATTCAAATCATCAAAGATGGTGCAGAAAGCGTAGTTTGTTGTGGCACATCCTTTGTCCTCAGACGCAGCGCTTTAGAAGCAGTGGGAGGCTTTGTCACCAATTCACTTTGCGAAGATTATTTTACGGGAATTCGGCTGTCAGCCACAGGATATCGCTTAGTTTACTTGAATGAAAAATTAAGTGCAGGTTTAGCCGCAGAAAATATAGATGCTCACCTAACCCAAAGATTGCGGTGGGCGCGAGGCACACTTCAAGCATTCTTTATTGATTCCAATCCTTTAACAATTCGCGGTTTGAAATTCCGACAAAGATTGTCTCACTTGGAAGGATTGCTGCACTGGTTTACCAGTTTAACCAGGGTTTTATTTCTGTTCATACCTTTAGCTTATTGGTTTTTAGGCATACTTCCTTTGCGGACAAATTCCCAGGAATTATTGTACTTTTTTCTGCCTTACTATTCCGTACAACTTACAGTATTTGCTTGGCTGAACCGTCGATCGCGATCGGCCTTGCTTTCCGATGTTTACTCCTTTGTCCAGTGTATCCCTTTAGCGGTGACGGTGGTGAGTGCGATGCTGAATCCGTTTGCCAAAGGATTCAAAGTGACACCAAAAGGAATTGCTAGCGATCGGTTTCATTTTAACTGGAATTTGGGATGGCCTTTAATCATCCTGTTTGTAGCTACAGCCTTTGGTTTGTGGCAAAATTTCAACATTTATTTACTACACAATTTTGGTGGTGTACAGGAAGTTGCAACAAGTGCAGATGCGTTAAAAGGCACGAGTTTTGGCTGGATTTGGAGTGCTTATAATTTGCTGATGTTGGGGATTGCCTTGCTGATTTTGGTGGATATTCCTAAACCGGATATTTACGAATGGTTCAATTTGCGCCGGGTTGTACAATTGAATATTGGTGGTGAAACTTTTTGGGGTATAACTACGATGATTTCAGAAAGTGGTGCCGAAGTTACCCTGACTCGGCAGCCAAGTTTTGCTGTTAAAGATAAAGGTAGAAAAGATGCTGGTTTCATAACAGAAGATTTACCAAAATATGCAGTTGCGGAAAGTTTGTCTCAGGGCATGATAGTCAAATCGAGGCAGTCATTTCAGTCAATGGTTGAGTTGGATACAGAATCTCGTTTTGCGAGAGATTTGATAGATTGCGATGCGGCGACTTTGGAAATTATGGAAGAGAAATGTTTGATTCCTGTCGCTAAGATTGAGTTAGTTAGGGATAAATTGTCGTTGGATTCAAGTGTTCACGCAGCAGGATTTCCGACTGTACGAATTGCCTTCGATCGCCTAAATATTAGTCAACACCGTTGTTTGATTGAAATGCTGTATTGTCGGCCCGGACAGTGGCTGCGACAGGAGACTCCGGGAGAATTGCGATCGCTTTGGTTGTTGTTGAGAATTGCCTTTAAACCGCGGGCTATTTTTGAGAGAAATCGGTCAGTTAGGGCGATCGCAGTTTCGCAAGTTTAGATCTCATATCAAATCTCGTATAAATGAGGAGACGGCAGTGCCGTGTCCCTACAATTAATCACGGTAGGGACATGGCATTGCCGTCTCCTCTATATCTGCTGCCGTCTCCTCTATCATTCCGGCGCAGCCGGAATTGATGTGATATAATATAAAGTTAGTTATTCTCGAAAATGCCCAACCTATGAAACTCAACTCATCTTTGTTTTATAAAGCGGTTTTGGTAGCAAATGTGCTCCTAGCATCTGTCACCACTTTCGGTATCAGTGCTCAAGCCCAGACAAAAAAGTCTACTGAGAATTATAAATCTCAATGCAGTTTTTATGGACAGAATCAAAAGCAAGCACAAACAATCGGCTGTTCAATTAAGCAAGATCCCAATCAAATTATAATTACTTGGAATGATGGATTCACAACTAATTTGGTGTTTTCACCAGATGGTGTTTGGCAATCAATGCCATCTCGATCCAAAGCAGATGTAACTTTTTATACGAGTAGTGGACAAGTATCTAGGGTTGAAATTTACGAAGGCCCTGGTAAAGGAATTTTGGTTGTCAAGCCAGCTTCAAGATAAGCTGAAAAATCCTGTATCTATTGAAGAGATGACGATCGCGGTTTTGGTGTCGGCGCATTGGGAAGAGTACGAGTTGGTGGCGGTGGAGTCGGGAGATTTGCGCCACTGCGACTTGCAAACCACCATATAGCACTACCTACGATCGCGATCGTCATCAAGAGTGACAAAATAACCATCGGGGCTTTATTTTTTTGAGACATAGTTTACTTAGCCAAAACTGAGGGCAATTCGCGAGTCTCTTCCCCAGTGCCAAAATCAGTAAATTGTCGCACTTCTGGTTCATGGAATGCTAAAATAATATCTTGTCTGGGCACTCCCAATTCGACGAGTTGGTTGGCAATTCCGATTTCAGTACCATCATGCTGAATCCAAATTTTTCCACCCTTGATGTCAAGATGCAAAATACAGCCAAAACTGCGTTTATTGCCACGCCACCCCACATATAATAGTTGATAATGATCTTGTTCGGTATCAAACAGAGTTTGTACTTCGTATTCTTCGGCATTGGGTTGTATCGAAATGCGATTTCGCCGTTCCGAAAGGAGATGACGAATGTATTGCCGATATTGCTCTATAGCCATTGAACAATAACCTCCTCTTGCACATTATAAATCATCAATCGTAGTTGATATCGCTTAACCGCAGCTACAATAAACCGTCGTTGAAAGAAAGTTTCATAAACTGGTACTCGCACGGCTAGATATAAAAGGCGATCTGGTTCAATATATTATAACCTAAATTCCACACTCAGGAATAGCTCACAAACCAGATATCGGTACAAATTCATAACCGTAACTGGTGCGATTTCCGGGTTGAACAGTTACTAATTGAACTGCTCGATTGCGATCGCCCGAAGGCAAAAAACGAATCGTACCAGAAGCCCCTGTTGCCGAAAAATCCGATGCTGAGAGAGCTTTTTGAATCCCGGTACGAGTTGGATCAATCTGCAAACCAGCAATTAAAGCTCTCGCGGCATCATAGGCTAAAGCTGTGCGCCAACTGACTTCACCTTTCCAAAGTTGTTTGGAGGTTTGGGGAAAGTTGGACTGCGGATCTGCGAGAATATGCCAAGGAACTGCGATCGCCATATTTGTTGATCCCGCTGCACCAATTTGCAGTGTTTTCGCCGTATAAGCGCCATCTCCAGCTAATAATTGCAGCCGCTTAGCGTTGATTTGCACTACTTGCAAACCTTGGTCTATGGTAGCTGAATCGGATGCTAACATGATCGCTTCTGCTCCTTGGGCGATCGCCTTTTCGACGCTATCAGCAGCATTAAAATTAGGATTACCCAAGTCAAATTCTGATACTATTTGTCCTCCATCTCCATAGATAGCTGTGGTGAATTCATTTTTTAATGACTTACTATAATTGCTGGCAGAATTGAAAAATACAGCAGCTTTTTTCTTTTGCAATTTTCCTAACATATAGCGGGAAAGAGCGTTAGCAGCAAAACGATCGCTTGGTACTGTCCGAAATATATTACTACCAACTCCTGAAAGTTGTACTGATGTACTGGTGGGAGAAATTGCTACTAATTGATTTTGTTGATAAATTTTGCTGGCGGCTAAAGTGACATCTGAGCTAAAATGTCCGACTACGCCTAATATTTCCGGTTTTATAGCTAAATCATTGGCAATTTGTGAGGCAATTTCTGGGTTATTATCATCATTAGCAATTAGCACTTTTAAGGGAATACCGCTAACGCCACCACTTTGATTTAGTTCATTTTGAGCTTGGGCGACACCTCGCAGCATTTCTAGGGCTACACTCAAATCTTTACCAATGGGAACAGCTACAGCAATCATATAGGATTTTTTGTCGCCAATCCGGGCATTATTCAGATAAATTAAGGCTTCGGGATCGTTGGGATTGGCTTGCAGTGAGGCTTCCAGATTTGAAATGGCTGTGTTATAGTTCCCAGATGCGATCGCGCCTATAGCTTCTTGTTTTTTCTGGCTTGAACCCTCTGGAATTAACAATTTTTTGCCTATACTAAGATACTCCAAAGTCGCCATTTTTGCATTCTGGGAGTAGTTTTTCGAGGAAGTGTCAGAAATTAATTTTTCGGTAGATACACTTGTACGGCTGCTACTGTGGTTTGTAAACCATGCAATAGCCGTAGCGCCTAGTGCGATCGTAATTCCTAGGGATAAAACTAGAATAAGTGTTTCGTTTCTTTGAGACATGGCTGTATAATAGTCATCATATTTTTACATTATATCAATTCCGGTTGCACCGGAATGATATAGAGGACACGGCAGTGTCCTAATTTCTACAATATATTTTGGGTAGGGAAACGGCACTGCCGTGCCCTAATTTCTACAATATATTTTGGGTAGGGAAACGGCACTGCCGTGTCCTAATTTCTACAATATATTTTGGGTAGGGAAACGGTACTGCCGTGTCCTAATTTCGGCTAATAATTCCGGTGCTACCGGAAACGATATTATACCCAGAACCCGACTTTTTTAAGAAGTCAGGGTTCTGAAAGAAGAGCATAAAAAAACCCCAGACGTGGGGGGTTTCTGCTCAATTTACTACCACTTTAGAAAAGAGTGAGGACGTAAATCAGTAAGAACAAAACAATCCAAATAATGTCTACGAAGTGCCAGTAAATTTCTGCCATTTCGATACCAGTGTGCTTAACATCCGAGTAGTGACCCTCGCGGCGACTCCGCCACAGCACACCCAAAATCAAGCATACGCCGATAAAAACGTGGAAACCGTGGAAACCGGTCATCACATAGAAACAGTTAGCAAAGATATTCTCAGTCAAACCATAACCCAAGGTCATGTATTCGTAAACCTGACCTCCCAAGAAAACAATACCCATCAAAGCAGTAATTGCGTACCAAAGCCGCATTCCTTTGATATCATTCTTTTTCACGGCACTGTCACCGAAGTGAATCACAAAACTACTGGAAACCAGAATAATTGTGTTGATTGTCGGCAACAATAATTCTACTTCTGTGCCTTCGGGTGGCCAAGATTCTGCACCACCTCGCAATAATAAGTAAGTGGCAAAAAGCCCTCCAAACATCAGGGATTCAGAAATCAGAAAAGTCACGAGTCCGAACATTCGCAAATCTGGGTGTTCTTCGTGATGTTCGATCGCACTCGCGGCCGCTACTGGGGGGACTGACGAGTTGAGTACACTTTCTGGATTGTCAATTGTTGAACCTTGCATAAAAGTCTCCAATATTGAACAGGTGAAATGATCTTTTTTTAGATCTCCGACTGATTGAAGAAGTCGGTTTATGGCTATTATGTTGTTTTTGGATGTTGGGTGTCGCTATCGCTCAACCCAACCTACACTATTTTATTGTTGTTTTTGGATGTTGGGTTTCGCTATCGCTTAACCCAACCTACACTATTCTGTAGGTTGGGTTGAGGAATGAAACCCAACACAACTATCAACTGACAACTATCAACTATCAACTATCAACTGACAACCGACAACTAAGCTGTTACGCATTTAAAATAGTATTGTAGGGTGCGTCAGCCCCCAGCGTTTCCCTTGCCTCATAAGCGATGGCTGCGCCCCGGCTTACGCCTACAAGCTGACGCACCCTACAGACTATCAACTATCAACTGACAACTGACAACCGACAACTATCAACTGTCACCATTATTGTTGGTATGAGGTTCAGCTTCTGCTACCAAAACAGAGGTAGAAGATTCGGCTTTTTGATTACCTGCGGGAATCAGGACTCCTAAATGATCTATGTTCGGAATGAAATTATTCATCCCGTAGTCGTAGGGGCCGTGAGTAACAACGGGTAATACTTCCCAGTTTTCAATGATTGGTGGCGAAGCAGTTGTCCATTCCAAAGTTAAGGCTTCCCAAGGGTTGCTGCTGGCTTTGGGCCCGTACATCCAACTCCAAATGATGTTGAAGAAGAAGGGCAGTACCGAAAATCCGAGCAGAATTGAACCGTAGGTACAAAGTTTATTCAAGGACTCAAATTGCGGATCGTACATGGCAATCCGGCGGGGCATTCCTTGCAGGCCCAATTGGTGCATGGGTAGGAAGGTGAGGTTGGTGCCGATGAAGGTAAGGACGAAGTGAATGCGGCCCCAGGTTTCGTTGTACATCCGGCCGGTGATTTTGGGGAACCAGTGGTAAATTCCGGCGTAGAGGCCGAAGACTGAACCGCCAAAGAGGACGTAGTGGAAGTGGCCGACGACGTAGTAGCTGTCGTGTACGTGAACGTCGAAGGGGGCAGTGCCTAATGTGACTCCGGTCAATCCGCCGAAGACGAACATCATTAATAGCCCGATCGCAAATAACATCGCACTGGTGTAGCGGATTTTACCGCCCCACAGGGTAGCCGTCCAGCCGAAAATCTTGACACCGGTGGGAACTGCCACAATCAGGGTGGAAACGGTGAAGAACATCCGCATCCAGGGAGGTGTACCGCTGGTGAACATATGGTGCACCCAAACGAACAGTCCGACTAGGCAGATGGCTAAGCTGGAATAGGCGATCGCCTTGTAGCCAAAAATCGGTTTACGCGCGTGAACTGGGATAACTTCGGACATGATCCCGAAGATTGGCAGAATCATCAAATAAACTGCTGGGTGGGAATAAAACCAGAATAAATGTTGGTAAATAACGACGTTACCGCCTTGGTCTGGTTTGTAGAATGAGGTACCGAAGTTGATGTCAAACAGCAGCAATGTCAATCCCACTGCTAATACTGGAGTTGATACCAATGCGAGCACGGAAGTTGCCAAAATTGACCAGCAAAATAGGGGAAGTTCATCCCATTTCATGCTGGGAACTTTCATCTTGAGGATGGTGACAACAAAGTTGAGGGAACCTAAGATTGAGGATGTTCCTGCTAGGACGATCGACAAAATCCACATTGATTGAGCTGTGTTGGCTGTAATCACGCTCAGTGGCGGATAGGAAGTCCAACCAGATTGGGCTCCTCCGAAGAAGAAGCTGCTCATGAGGATGATGCCGGCGGGGGGATTCACCCAAAAGGCGATCGCGTTGAGCTTCGGAAACGCCATGTCTCTAGCGCCCAGCATCAACGGGATTAAAAAGTTGCCGAATCCGCCGATCGCTGCTGGCACAATCCACAGGAAAATCATGATCGTCCCGTGGTTGGTCAGGAAAGCGTTGTAGAGGTTCGGATCCATAAAGTCGGAATCGGGGGTGTAGAGTTCCACCCGCATTGCCATCGCCATTAATCCGCCAATCAGGTAGAAAATGAAGGCGGTTACTAGGTATTGAATGCCAATTACTTTGTGGTCTACGTTGAAAGTAAAGTAGTCGTACCATTTCCATGCTGTGGGATGGTGTGAGTAACTTTCTTCTTTAATTTCTGGCGGGGTATTTACTGGAAGTTGTGCTTGTGCCATTTGATATGTTGGGAATTTTAATTAGAAGGAAGAGGGAAGAAGGAAGAGGGAAGAAGGAAGAAGGAAGAAGGAAGAAGGAAGAAAGCCCTTCGACTCCGCTCAGGGAACAGATGGCGGTTCCTGAACCCTTCGACCCTTCGACCCTTCGACTGTGCTCAGGGAACAGCTTCGCTTTAAAAATTAAAAATGTTGAATTGCTTGTGGCATTTTTAATTTCTAGTCAGTTGGAGTTGAGCGACGGTTTCGGGTTTAATTCCCATTTCGCTAACGTAAGGAGCTAGAAATTCGGATTCTGACAAGTTAGCAGGATTAACTGCAACGGCGCGATCGACATCTAGCTCTTGAGCAATCAGACTTTCTTTGAGCCAACTGTCGTATTCTTCAGGAGTGTGAACAATCACGCGAGTCCGCATTGCGCCGTGGTAGCCACCACAAAGTTCCGCACAAAAGACGGGATAGTCACCGGGTGTAGTCGCGACGAACCGCAATTCGGTGGGGATTCCGGGAATCGCATCTTGTTTGAGCCGGAATTGCGGTACCCAAAACGAGTGAATCACGTCAACGGCGGAAAGGTTGAGCTGAACCGATTTGCCAGTGGGCACATGGAGTTCTCCAGAGGTGACACCGCTTTCGGGGTAGTTAAAGATCCAGGCGTACTGCATCCCGGTGACATTAACTGTGAGGCCTGCAAATTTGCCACTCTCGGAAGGTTTGGCTCCAAAACCGTATTTGGGGGTTGGTGTGCCACCCATTTCTGCACTCATTTCTGATCCCATGTCTCCTGAGTCGGCGATGAGAGGAGCGGCCATTGCACTGCCTTTCGGCATTTTATGACTAGCGTGGGTGGAGTCGTGAATGTGAGCCATCACCTGACTGCCGCCCGGATCAAAGCCTCCCATATCTCTATAAACTTCAACGCTGTAGATACCGACGCCGATCACTAGAATTGCGGGTATTGCTGTCCAGAAGATTTCTAAGGCAAAGTTTTCCCTAACGGGTATGCCATCGGTTTCATCTCCGGGGCGGTAGCGAAATTTGATCGCAAAGTAGACGATCGCGCCTTCTACCACTATAAATAGGGCTGTGGCGATCGTGATCATCACGTTAAAAAAATCGTCTACCAGTGGCGCTTGTTCTGAGGCTTGCTCTGGCATGAGGTGGTTGTTTTGACCGTACCAGAAGCTGATAGCTGCGATCGCGAGGCCACCAACTAGGGTCAACAGCGAAGCCGGTATTTTGCTTGTTTCTTTTTCCATCCTGGAACTCCTTGAGTAAGGGCTGCGACGCCTGGACTGAGGAGTCGCTGGCTTACGGCTTGTTTAATTTGTTGACTGCGGTTTTACTAGCCGTCCTACTCCTACTAGGGTAGAACAATCAGCTAAATTTAGTTTGTGATTAATGCTATTTTTTAAGTTTTTTTACGCTGTTTAGTTTGAATTTTTTAATTTCAGTATCATCTATCACAATTATTTTATAAATAATTTTTCTTAATTATATCTTTATTTTTGGCGCAAAAGCTCGACTTTAGGGGATGATTCAAGTATAAAGGGTTGGGGGCAAAGATTAAGCTTTTTTTAAGTTTAGCAAAATAACAGAAATCTTTTGTAACATAATGAAAAAACTGGAAAAATATCTCAAAGCAAACTAATCAAATTAAAGAGTTGCTAAGGTAGTAAATATGACGGTTTTTCTATGAAAAACAGTGTTAAGCTCGGAGAAAGTCAGCCGGAAAAAAAGTTCAATATTTAATTAAGCTCTATCGATAACAAAGGCTCAGGTAAGATTCATGGCAAACTCAGTTTTAAATCAGCCAACCGCAGCAGGAGTGCAGTGGCAGCCAAAAGATATTGTCCGCGGCCTAGTGTGGAAAATAGCGATCGCCACCTGGCTATTAATGGCTGTAGGCAGTGCTACGCGGGTGATGAACGCGGGACTCGCTTGCCCGGATTGGCCACTATGCTACGGTCAATTGATCCCCACAGCGCAAATGAATTTGCAGGTGTTTCTGGAGTGGTTTCACCGTTTGGACGCGGCGGCGATCGGGTTAAGTGCGATCGCCCTTCTAGGACTATCTTTGTTTTACAGCAGGCGTCTCCCAAAATGGCTCCCGATTGCGAGTGCTGGTGCAGTATTTTTAATCGTTTTTCAAGGCGTACTGGGCGGTTTGACTGTAACACAACTGCTTAGATTTGACATCGTTACCGCTCACTTGGGAACAGCTTTACTGTTTTTTTCCGCCCTGCTAGTCATCGGTTTCATGCTAACTCCCTACGAAGCTACAGGTAATACGGGTAAATTGGCTTGGATAAGTTCGATCGCAGCATTGTTAGTTTACCTGCAAAGTTTGCTAGGAGCATTAGTCGGCTCTAGATGGGCACTGCACCAATGTTTTGGTTCCTCAGAATTGTGCTCAGTAATGAACAGCCACATCATCGGCGTAGTACCAGCTACCGCAGCCACTTTAGCAGTAGCAATTATCGCTTGGCGGCAACCAGCATTAAGTTCAAACTTGCGAAAACTAGGGAATTTAGCTAGTGTTTGTCTGATTGCTCAATTAGTTTTGGGATTAGCAACTTTTCGGCTGCATCTTCAGGTAGAACCGCTGACAGTCGCCCACCAAGCCATCGGCGCTGCTTTGTTGGGAACTTTGGTAGCCTTTAGTGTTTTAGCTTGGCGCGATCGGGTTTTGTCAGCTTGAGAGTAATATCATGTCCGGTAGCATCATTGTTATAATCCAAGGTCTTGTAGGGGCGAGTTCACCATTATTCTCGATAAAAGCCAACAGTTTTATAAACCCGCCCTGCTGTCCATACAACTAACAACTAACAATTAATCACAAATGCAAGAAGTTCTTACAAACAATAGCCCTCGCCTCCATGAAAACTTTTCGCAAGTGGCAAAAAGTTACTATCAACTCACAAAACCCAGAATTATTTTACTGTTGCTAATCACCACATCAGCAGGAATGTGGATGGCAGCAAAAGGAGAAGTCGATCCGCTATTGTTATTAGCAACTATCACCGGAGGCGCTTTAGCTTCCGCGTCGGCGAATACGATTAATTGTGTCTATGACAGCGACATCGATTATATTATGGAGCGCACCCGTTGGCGACCGATTCCTTCCGGGCGTGTCAAGAAACGGGATGCTTTAATTTTTGCGATCGCCCTAGCGACAATATCCTTTACATTACTGACAGTTGTTGCCAACTTATTAACAGCATTGCTAGCGATGTCCGGCATCGTTTTCTACGTCCTAATTTACACCCACTGGCTGAAACGTCATAGCGTCCAAAACATCGTCATCGGCGGTGCAGCAGGGGCGATTCCCCCGCTAGTTGGGTGGGCTGCGGTGACAGGAGATTTGAGTTGGGGTGCGTGGATGCTGTTTGGGATTATCTTCCTATGGACACCACCGCATTTTTGGGCATTAGCAATGATGATTCGCGACGAATACGAGGGAGTAGGCGTGCCGATGTTACCAGTAATTGAAGGCGACGCAGAGACAGCCCGCCAAATTTGGATTTACACGTTATTGATGCTTCCTGCAACTTTGCTGCTAGTTTATCCGCTGAATTTAGCGGGCCCGGTGTATGCTGGTACTGCGATTTTCCTGGGTGCTATTTTTGCCCAAAAAGCTTGGTTACTGTTGCAAACTCCAGAAGATAAGAGCGTGGCGCGATCGCTCTTTAAATACTCTATTCTGTATCTGATGCTATTGTGCGCTGGAATCGTGGTTGATAGTTTGCCTGCAACTCATAACTTTACGACTACTGTTGTACACAATGTTCACACTTTGATTAGTGCGGTTGTGATGTAGTTAGTGGCCCAAATTAGGACACGGCAGTGCCGTCTCCCTACGATTAATCTGGCGTAAGGACACGGCAGTGCCGTCTCCCTACGATTAATCTGGCGTAAGGACACGGCAGTGCCGTCTCCCTACAATTAATCTGGCGTAAGGACACGGCAGTGCCGTCTCCCTACGGGGATATTGATAGTACCTATAAACCTGCAATCTGCTGTCAATGAAATTAATCGCGAGCGATGCCTTCAGCTCGTGCGGCCAATTGGACTGCACTGGCGACAGCAGTAGCAACTCGATCGTCAAACACAGAGGGTATAATGTATTCTTTGTCAAGCTTAGAAGGGTTGACTAAAGATGCGATCGCATAAGCTGCTTCCAAATACATATTGGTGGTAATCGTGGCAGCCTTGCAGTCCAAAGCGCCTCGGAATATTCCCGGAAATGCCAAAACATTGTTAATTTGATTCGGGTAATCGCTGCGCCCAGTTGCGATGATTGCCACATCGTCCATAATCAATTCTGGTTGAATTTCTGGAATCGGATTTGCCATTGCAAAAACAATCGGATTCTCAGCCATTGAACGTACCATCGATCGCGTGAGAACTCCGGGAGCACTGACTCCTAAAAATACATCCGCACCTGCGATCACATCTTCCAAAGTACCGCTGGAAGCCACTGCAAATTCGAGTTTTTCTGGGTTCATATCAGTGCGATCCTTTGACAGGACACCTTTGGAATCGCACATGATGATGTTTTCGGCACCTGCTTTGCGTAACAAGCGGGCGATCGCAACTCCAGCGGCCCCGGCTCCATTAATTACGATGCACACTTCTGCCATTGATTTCTGCACTACTTTTAGGGCATTAATTAATGCTGCTAAACTGACAATTGCAGTGCCATGTTGGTCATCATGAAAAATCGGAATATCTAGAGTTTCGCGTAATCTTGCTTCGATTTCAAAGCAGCGAGGTGAGGAAATATCTTCGAGATTAACACCACCAAAAACTGGGGCAATATTCTGGACTGTGCGAATAATTTCCTCGGTATCTTGGGTATCCAAGCAGATAGGAAAGGCATCTATGCCGGCAAATTCTTTAAATAGCATGGCTTTGCCTTCCATGACTGGAAGTGCTGCCATTGGGCCGAGGTTTCCGAGTCCCAAAACTGCGCTACCATCGGTAACAATGGCCACAGTATTTTGTTTGATTGTCAGGTTGTAAACTTGTTGGGGGTCGTTGGCGATCGCAGTGCAGATGCGCCCAACCCCAGGCGTGTATGCCATTGCCAAATCGGACTGGCGTTTGAGGGAAATTTTGCTTTCAACTCGGATTTTACCGCCACGGTGTAAGTGAAAGGTGCGATCGTATACATCGATCACTTTGACATCGGGCAGTGCTTTGACTGCTTGCACAATTTGTTCGCTGTGCTCGGTGCTCGAAGCATCGACGGTGATCTCGCGAATGGTAGTGGCGCGGGTTTGTTCGATCAAGTCAATTTGGCCGAAGTTGCCACCAACTGAGCCGATCGCGCTGATGACGCTTGCCAGCATTCCCGGTAGGTTTGGCAGGGAAATGCGAATTGTTAAACTAAAGCTGGGGTTAGGTGTGAGTTTTACCGTCATGGCTTGATTTTAGATTTGATAATTTCAATCTTAGATTTTATCGCTAAATCTAAAATCTAAAATCTAAAATCTAAAATCGGTTGGTTGTTGATAACTTTTCATTTTAGCGATCGGCTGTTTCACAGTCACACATAATAGAAAAGAATTTACAAGCCAGACAATCAGTGGGAACTTTTTCTAAGCTTGAACGATCAACAGTTTCTAGGAATTCGCTACCGGCGGGCATGACGCACAAAGCAACTTGTCCGACTCCAGCCATAAGTTCCCTAACTCGCTCTAAAATACTTTCGATTTTGTCAATCAGTTGTTCGGCTGCTGCCAGTGTCGGCGCGATAATCAAAAAGGTTTTGACTCCTTCGGGACTGGGTGCGAAGCCGAGGGTACACTCTCGTAATAGTGCCTGAGTGGAGAGACTGAAACCGCGATCGAAGCGATCGATGACAGCTTGGTAAAAGGCTTGAGTTAGAGAACGATCGCCAGAAATAGGTTGAAATAACATGGCAACTTCCTTGTTTAAGATCTTTAGAAGGATTGAAAAAATTTTAACATACCTTAATTTAATCGATTTAATTAATTTTTCTAGCGATCGAGATCATCGACTGAATGTGATTTTTTTTGATTTGTGTAGCGATCGCAACTGTGATAAAATACTGTTTGTGTTAGAACCGTTGACTGTTCACTGTTCACGGTTTGTTGTTCACTGGTTAAAGAATACCGATGCAATATTTAAGTAAAAATATTCCTAACTTCCGCCATAACTAAGTAAATTCACCTAATTAAGCATCAGATACATATCACGAAAAAGCTCGTCCCATAAGCATTATTACTTCTTCTTTCTTCCTTCTTCCTTCCTCCTTCTTCCTTCCATTAATAAATTATGTTCTCAACTACATCCAAGCTAAAAGCAAGATTTGACAAAGCATTCACCACTGCATTCGGCGAAAGTGCTTCAGGTACCGATCCAATGTTGACAGCGACAAGCAATCCCAACTTTGGAGATTTTCAGTGCAATGCGGCGATGAGTTTGGCGAAAAAGTTAGGAAAGCCCCCACGGGCGATCGCCCAAACCATCATCGATAACCTCGACATCGCTGACATCTGCGAAACCCCAGAAATTGCCGGCCCCGGCTTTATCAATTTAAAGCTGAAACCGGCTTATTTGGAAGCGGAAGTTAGGGCGATCGCGATCGACCCCCGTTTAGGCATTTCACAGACAGAAACGCCTCAGAGAATCGCGATCGACTTTTCCAGTCCAAATATCGCCAAAGAGATGCACGTCGGACATTTGCGATCGACTATTATCGGTGATGCGATCGCCCGCACCCTCGAATTTATCGGCCACGACGTCATCAGAATCAACCACATCGGCGACTGGGGCACTCAATTTGGGATGCTCATCGCCTATTTGCGCGAAGTTCATCCCGAAGCATTAACAACTGCTGATGCCCTAGATTTAGGCGATTTAGTCGCATTTTACCGCCAAGCAAAACAGCGCTTCGATGCAGACGAAACCTTCAAAGAAATCGCCAGACAAGAAGTAGTAAAACTGCAAGCCGGCGCAGAAGATACTCGTCGCGCCTGGAAATTGCTGTGCGATCAATCCCGCCGCGAATTTCAAGTAATCTACAATTTGCTCGACATCAAATTAATCGAACGTGGCGAATCTTTTTACAATCCATTATTAGCCGCAGTAGTCGAAGATTTAACCAGTCTGGGTTTGCTAGTAGAAAGTGACGGTGCAAAATGCGTTTTTGTAGACGGTTTCACTAATAAAGAAGGCGAACCATTGCCACTAATTGTCCAAAAAACTGACGGCGGCTACAACTACGCCACCACCGATTTAGCCGCCATCCGCTACCGGATCAAAGAAGACGGTGCAAAACGCATAATTTACGTCACCGACTCAGGACAAGCCAACCATTTCGCCCAAGTATTTGCAGTCGCCAGAAAAGCCAATTGGATTCCCGAAGATGTCGAGATTGTTCATGTTCCCTTTGGTTTGGTATGCGGAGAGGACGGCAAAAGACTAAAAACTCGTTCTGGGGATGCAGTGCGGCTGCAAGATTTGCTCGATGAGGCGATCGTGCGAACCCGTGCAGATTTAGAAAAAAGATTAGTAGCAGAAGAAAGACAGGAAACAGCAGAGTTTATTACTAACGTTTCTGAAGTAGTTGGTTTGAGTGCGGTGAAGTATGCCGACTTAAGTCAAAACCGGGCAAGTAACTATGTTTTCAGTTACGACAAAATGCTCGCATTGCAAGGAAATACAGCACCTTATATGCTCTATGCTTACGTGCGGGTGCAGGGAATTCGCCGCAAAGGTGGGATTGATTTTGATAATTTAGATGCGAGTGCAAAAATTATTTTGGAGTCGGATGCAGAGTTAGTTTTAGCGAAGCATTTATTGCAGTTGAATGAAGTGATAAATGCTGTTGGTGGCGATTTATTGCCGAATCGGATTTGTCAGTATTTGTTTGAATTGAGTCAGAAATTTAATCAATTTTTTGAACAATGTCCGGTGTTGAAAGCTGAGGAACCATTGAGGAGTTCGCGGTTAGTTTTGTGTGATTTGACTGCGCGGACTTTGAAGTTAGGGTTAGGATTATTGGGGATTCAGGTGTTGGAGAGAATGTAAGTTTTTAACTCTTATGAAACAGGCAAGAGTCCTCGCGATGTAGGGGCGGGTTCGCTAACAATAATTGCCTGAAACCAACCATCTGGAAAACCCGCCCTGGCCTGATTACTCCATCATCTCGATCACTGCATCAATGCCTTCCCAGAGTTCAGAAAGCGGTACAGTCTCTCCTGTCATTGCTTCGTGCCATCCTTGACGAAAACAGTCTTCGGCGGACTTCAGCGGTTCGTTAGTAAGAACAATAACGCGAACTCTGCGATCGGCAAATTTTGCCGCTTGGGCGAGAATTTCTTCCCAAGTTCCCTCTAGTTCTAACAATTCTGATGTCATTTTTTTTGATTTTAATTTTTAACTGTCAGGGTGATCGCTACTCTCTTGATCTTGTATTTCTTCAGGAATCATGGCATCATTCAACTGACTGATAATTTGTATAATTTCTTCTGCTGAAATATCCACTTGTTCTGATTTTGCATAAATACTAATCAAGAAGATTGCCGTAGGCATCTGAACATAATATATCAGTCGATAGCCAGCACTTTTGCCCTTTTTGATATCGGTGTTTTTGACTCGCACCTTAAACACAATATCATTAATTCCCGGTATTCGATTTCCCGGCACTTCTCCAGCTTGAAGTTGTTCAACAATTGGCTGAACATCAGAGCGAATGTGGCGATACTTTTTGGACAGTGCGCGTAAATTGCGCTTAAATTCATCGGCAAAGTACACCTTAATTGAAGAAGAAGACTCACTCTGCATCAATACCTTCCCACAGTTCCGATACTGGTCTAGTTTTCCCGGTCTTTATTTCCAGCCATGCTTGCCGAAAACTTTCTTGGGGAGATGGCAGTGGCTCCTCATCTTCCTTAGCAAGAACGATGATGCGAACTCGGCAGCCAGCAAATTTTGCCGCTTGGGCGAGAATTTCTTCCCACGTTCCCTCTAGTTCTAACACTTGTGCTGTCATTGCTTTTACTTTTTTTTGAGATTTGAATTTAGTTAATTATAGCGCATTTCTCAAATCGATCATTATGATATTTTGTTGACAACCAAACTCTCCAAAATATCTTTAAACATTGTTACGACAATTTGGCGATCGTTATCTCTGACAAATATATCGTAATTGGGGCTTGAGTTAATTTCAATTAACCAGTATTCGCCATTATTATCTATGGCAATATCAAACCCACCATAATTCACACTAATTTCCGTAAACACTGGCTGCACAAAGCTTTCAATCTCTGAGACAATCTTGGCATCAATGATATACTTAGCTTTGGCTCCCTCCCAGTGCAGCGGACTTAAATTACCCCTAAATTTAGCGTCTGATTTATCTTTTTCATACAGCAAAACTAGCTTTTTATTGAAAAATACCGCTCGATATTCATGGCGGATATCAATGTATTCTTGAGCTAGGCAAACATAGTCATAATCTTTGCTATTGACATTAAATACAGTTTCAATAGCTGCTTGAATTTGCTCATCGGTTTCACACAGAAATACATTATTGCCAGCGGAACCGCGATTTTTTTTGATAATCACCGGCATGGAAAAGATTTTACTAACTTCGATCGCAATTTGTGCACAATCTGGCAAAGTCAAATATTGGCGATACTTGTCATCGCAAAAAGGAGACACGAAACCGACGGTTTGAGGAGTTCTAATGTTCCCTTGCAATAATTTATAGGTATATTCTTTGTCTTTAAATATTTCTATGATTGGTGCGCTGTCAAATGGTGTACAGTAATTAACAAAGTAATAGTCTTGACCTGACAGTTGAATTCTGATTAGGTTTTGGTTGGGAGTCAGGATTTCATAGGTGACATTTAACTCTTGACAAGCTTCAATGACAAGACTGATATTAGTTAGCATAATGTTAAGTCGAAGGAAGAAGGAAGAAGGAAGAAGGAAGAAGGAAAAAGGAAAAAGGAAGAAGGAAGAAGGAAGAAGGAAGAAGGAAAAAACTATTCCCAATGCCCGATGCCCGATGCCCCATATCCTACACACCCCAAAATCGATCGCACCCAGTCGCAAATTACCCTGAGTGTGGCATGATTGCGAAATTAGCCAAAAGTTCGGGGTAGAATAGTCCAAGAGCCGATCGCTCGATCGTAGTCCACAGCGAAATATGACCCCACCGCAGCCACCGCACAAACCTCAAACCGTCTTGGGTGCTATTACCCAGGCAGTCCAGACTATTGCTAAGGTTAATTTTAACCAGCTAGTGCTCAAACCGAATGCCAAAGTACCTGAACTTTGGGTACAGGATGCCGGCGCTGCAAAGGCCGAGGTTTATCCGCTATTGGGCGATCGATATCTTTTAGGTCGATCGTCCAAATCCTCTGATATTGTAATTCGCAATCCCGTAGTTAGTCACCTACATTTATCCCTGTCGCGGGATACTAGGCTGGGAACTCCTTTTGTGATCAAAGACGAAAATTCTACTAACGGCATCTACCGTGGTAAAAAGCGCATTCAAACTATGTCCCTGCGTCACGGCGACGTATTTACATTAGGGCCACCAGAACTCGCCGCCGCTGTCAAAATTCAGTACATAGATCCGCCACCTTTGTATTCCAAAATATTGCGCTATGGCCTTTATGGTATCAGTGGAACCACGGCTTTAATCGGGATGTTTATAGGTATTGAATCAACCAAATTTCAGGTGCGTCCTCTACCAAGAAGTGTCAACGGGCCAGTGATTGTTTACGCTCGTGATGGTGAAACTCCCCTACGTCCTCCTCAAAATAATGCTCACTTAGAATTAAAGAAATTACCAGATTTTTCACCTTATTTAGCCAAGGCGGTAATGGCTTCAGAAGACAGTCGCTATAACTGGCACGTAGGCGTAGATCCCCTCGGCGTTTTACGGGCACTTTTAACCAATGTTCGTGGAGGAGGAATTCGCGAAGGAGGCAGCACTCTAACACAGCAATTAGCGAGGAGTTTGTTTCGAGATTATGTCGGAACTCAAGATTCGGCTGGACGCAAATTTCGGGAAGCAGTAGTTGCATTAAAATTAGAGACTTATTACAGCAAAGATGAACTGTTACTGACTTATTTAAATCGCGTGTTTTTGGGCATTGACTTGTATGGTTTTGAAGATGCTGCTCGGTTTTATTTTGGTAAATCTGCCAAGGATTTGACTCTCTCAGAAGCGGCAACTTTGGCGGGAATTTTGCCTGCCCCCAATAGTTTTAACCCGATTCAAAATTATCAGTTGGCGGTGCAATATCGCGATCGGGTAATTGAACGAATGCGCTCAATGGGGACAATTTCACAGGAAGAAGCCGATCGCGCTAGGCGATCGCGAATTGAGATTAACCCGAAAGCTCGCGAATTTCTGCAAAGTACAATCGCTCCTTATTTCTATAGTTATGTATTTGACGAATTAGAGTTTTTACTAGGGGAACAGCTAGCCAGAGAAGGGAATTTTATTGTAGAAACAGGCTTAAATCCCAGCCTGCAAAAACTAGCAGAAAGTTCCCTCAGAAACGCTGTTGAAAATTCGGGAGCAAGGGCTGGTTTTTCTCAAGGAGCTGTGGTAACACTCAACACAAAAACTGGGGAAGTCCTAGCTTTAGTTGGTGGTGTAAATTATCTACAAAGTCAGTTTAACCGAGCAACTCAAGCATTAAGACAACCTGGTTCTACCTTTAAGATTTTCAGTTACACAGCAGCCCTAGAACAGGGAATACCAGCCAGTAAAAGTTACTCTTGTGACCCCCTATCTTGGGGCGGACAAAGTTACAGTGGTTGCGAAAGAACTAGCGGTAGTGCAGATATGTATCGAGGTATAGCACAGTCAGAAAATGCCATAGCCTTGCGCGTCGCCCAAGATGTTGGCTTAGATAATGTAGTGCAAATGGCGAAGCGTTTGGGAATTGCATCTCCCTTGCGTTCTACTCCTGGTTTAGTATTAGGTCAAAGTGAAGTTAATGTATTACAATTAACTGGTGCATTTGGGGTTTTAGCGAATCGGGGTTTGGGAAATCGCCCCCATGTAATCAAGCGAATTATTGACAGCAGCGATTGCCCAGATATAAAAAATTTTAAGACTTGCCGCGTGGTTTATGACTATCAAAAAGATGGAGTTGCCAATCAGCAATTAGTTTCGGAAGTCGTAGCAGATACGATGACAGATATGCTGCAAGGTGTGGTGCGGGGAGGTACTGGCAGCAGTGCTGCTTTGGGCTTGGGAGAAGCGGGAAAAACTGGCACGACTAATGATAACAAAGATTTGTGGTTTGTCGGTTATATTCCGAGTGAACAACTGGTGACTGGAGTTTGGCTGGGAAATGATGATAATTCTTCCACTCAGGGAGGTAGTCGAGATGCCGCCCAATTGTGGGGAGATTATATGCGACAGGTGGCGCGTTAATTAAGTAGATGAGTGGGGAAATACACAAGTATGTCATTGCGAGTGAAGCGAAGCATAAGCCCTTCGGGCAGGCTTCGCCAACGCAAAGGTTCTAGCAGTTTTACACTCGGTTACGTAGTATGGTTTATTTGTACCTACCTACTTAATCAGAAAATATCAAAGCCAGATTTGCTATAATTTGTACGATCGGTAATTCTCAAAACCTATGATCCAAGTTTTACCCAAACTCGTAAACTTCGAGGCATTTGTGGAGTGGCTACCTGAAACTCTGGGGGGACGCTACGAATTGCATAATGGAGATATTATTGAGATGGCACAACCTGTAGGCGAACACGAGGAAGTTATCAGCTTTCTGACAATCAAAATTTCCGTTGAAATCAATCATCTGGGACTGCCCTATGGTATCCCTCGCCAAGTTATAATTAGACCTCCTGAAAAAGATTCTGCTTATTTCCCTGATGTGTTGGTGCTGAATCGTGCAAATCTCTCGAATGAAGCATTGTGGCAAAAACAGTCTATCCTGAGTTTGGGTGCATCGATACCTTTGGCGATCGAGGTTGTGTCTACTAATTGGCGCGATGATTACCATCTAAAATATGCTGATTATGAGGAAATGGGTATTCCTGAATATTGGATTGTGGATTATGGTGCATTGGGTGCACGTAATTTTATTGGTAATCCGAAACAACCGACAATTTCTGTCTGTACTTTGGTTGATGGTGAATATCAAATCTTCAAGTTTCGAGATAATGACCGGATTGTTTCGCAAATTTTACCTGATTTGAACTTGACTCCAAATCAGATTTTTGGAGCTGGTTTGGTGTAAGCTGATAAGTTCTAGATTGATTTTTTTTAACCGCAGAGAACGCAGAGTTAGATAAGCAAGAAACTAATTAATTTAGGGTGCTATTTTTGACCGAATACATAAAAAGTGGTGATATCGTTCCAAATTCCTTGTTCGGTTTGCAATGCTTCGATTTCTGCCTCAAATTCAGCCTTTGCTTGTGCTAATTGCTCGGTTGAAAGTGTTGATAACGGTGGCGGATATTGTCCGGGGGCGGGATGCGAATTTCCTACCCACATTGCTTTTGCTTTTTCCAAGCTTATATAGCTGCCGTCTTGCTCAATCTTAATTTCTATGTCCTTAAATCCTGCTTGTTCGAGCAGGTTTCGACATTTTTCCACAGTACCTGTGGGTTTGCTCATATTGAAGGAAATACCGTATTTTTGGGCTACTTTCTGCGTCACAACTCCGCCTACAAAAGCGGTATCGGCGAAGGCATGAAAGCCAATTATTCCCCCTGGTTTGAGAAATGCGTGCCATTGAGTGAGGGCTGCGTGCAAATCAGACATCCAAATGAAGGCTGAAGAACAAAAAATACGATCGCAAACATTACGTGGTAAGTCGATATTTTCGGCATCTCTTAGCAAAAATTCTGTATTGTTAAGCTTTAATTCGAGAGCTTTTTTTCTGGCTACATCGAGCATTCCATGCGAAATATCTACGCCAATAACTAGACCTTCAGTACCGACAATTTGAGCTGCTGCGATCGCCACATGGCCCGTTCCAGTTGCAAGATCTAAAATCTGCTGTCCGCGACTGACTCGCCCGTATTCAACCAGACGCTGAGCAATCTGCAAATGCCAATCGCTATTGTCATAGGTTTGACTTCTGCGGGTGTACAAATCTGCGATTTCTTGCTTGTATTTGTCTAATTCAGATAGATTGTTCATCTAAGTTTTTTCCGTAAAAATTGACGGCAAGAAGCTTAAGGCGACTTCTGCGAAAGCTAAATCTTCGGCTGCAAACTCGGATTTTAGTACCGCAGCTTCTTCATCAGAAATAGCATCCCACTCTTGAAATAATTGCTTTTTATTGGCAGACGTTTGATTTTGATATAGATTCAATGTACCACTCAATTTCCGCATCCGTGCAAGTAATTCCATTCTGCCAAAGTTCATATTCACTAAGATCGATATCTTCATTCCAAACCAGTGCATAACCACCAGGCTCAATTTTAAAATTTCTGAAAAATCCAGGATTACCTAGCGTCGCAAACATCGGATTCTCTAATAACTTAGAGATGTCATATTTTTTGATTTCAAGATTAGTAAACTTAACCATCAAGGTATTATCGTCAATAACTTTAGCAGAAACAATTCGCTCAGGTTTCATGAAAAAAATCCAGTTATTTTAGGTAGAAGTAGGGACACAGCACTGCCCTTCTTCGTGTCAACTTAACGTCAAACGTAGTCAGAGACTGATGTTTGATTCTTAGTATTGTAGGGTGCGTCAGCTCGATCCGCCCCAAAGGCTAAGAGAAACTCTGCGGGCTGACGCACCCTACAGGCCTCGTTAGTGGTTTAAGTGAACAGCTTACCAAGGGTTTCAGACTTAAGTTGACACCAATGAGCACTGCCGTGTCCTGATTGCTCATCCTATTCTTCTACATTCTCAGATTCATCCATTTGTAATGTATACTGCAATGCCACCTGTAATCTTGATATATAATCTGCTGAAAGAGTGCCCAATTTTTTGATTAATCGCTCTCTATCAATGGCTACTACTTGATAGCAAAGCACGACTGAATCTTGTGTCAAACCACCTTCACCAGTCGGTAAAATAATTGTCCCTGGTATTTTAGAACGCCGCAGATTACTTGTTACTGGAATTACTACTACTGTTGTAGTAAAGCGGTCTAATATATCTCGCTGTACAATAATGACTGGTCTAATTCCTGCTTGTTCTGAACCTCTAGAAGGATTCAAATCTGCCAAATAAATATCTCCCAGCATCAGATTTTATCCAGTTGTTGAAGTCTGAGCATATAATCATTTAAGGCGACTTCTGCAAAAGCTAGATCTTCGGCGGCAAACTCAGATTTTAGTGCCGCAGCTTCCTCATCAGAAATAGCATCCCACTCTCGAAATAATTGCTTTTTATTAGCAGATTTTTGAGTTTGATTTTGTTGAGTCGCTTGCTGTTTGTCAGCCAGATATTTCCCGATCGCACTTTTTAGTTCTTTTAACTCTAAAATTTCCAGCATTTCAAGCTGGGTGACAATTTGGTTAAGGATTGCCTGTGACATAGGTTTTCACTTTTTGCGCTTGGCTAGTTTGTCTATTATACAACTATTAGAGTCCAGTGATTGCGATCGCCTACTTAACTTCAATCATTTCGCAAAGCTGCGATCGGATCTAAGCGAGCGGCATTCCGAGCTGGTAGCACTCCAGCTAATAAGCCTACAGTAAAGGATAGCCCAAAACCGGCTGCGATCGACCATACTGAAATTACAAAGGGAAAACTAAATGTTGTCGCGGCCCCAAAGGCGATCGCAATTCCCAACCCAATACCCGCCGTACCCCCCACCGTCGAAACTAAAATTGATTCAGCCATGAATTGAATCAGAATAGCTGCATTCGTAGCACCTACCGCTTTCCGAATCCCGATTTCCTTAGTGCGTTCCACCACAGACACCAACATAATATTAGCAATGCCAATGCCGCCAACTACCAGGGAAATTCCGGCGATAGCAACTACCATCACTGTAAACAAACCTACCACATTGCTGAAAGTATTCACAATATCAACTTGATTAATCACTCTAAAATCATCCGGTTGTGGCGGATAAATATTGTGGCGCAAACGCATGATATTTTCAACTTGAAATTGAGCATCAGCTAAATCCGATTCCCCGGTAGTTTGCAACCAAAAACCAGAGATGGCAATTCCAGCCAAAGAATTTCTACCCACAATCCGAGCCGACATATTTTTGAGGGGAATATACACGCGATCGTCCTGATCTGTACCCCCTACAGATCCCTTGGTTTCCATCACTCCAATGACTTTGTAGCGCCCTCCCTGAATCCGAACATCCGCCGATAGCGCATTAGCACCAACTCCAAAAAGTTCATCTCGCACCTTAGAACCGAGAACAACTACTGGTTCAGCAGCATTCAATTCATCCTCATTAAAAAACCGTCCTGCTTGAGGTTGAATGTTCTTGACATCGGGATAATTTAAGTCAGTTCCTAATATAGAAGTAGATGAATTTTGCCCACCATAAACAATTTGCACTTGACGCTGCAAAAAAGCCGAAATCGCCTTAACTGCCGGTGCTTGTTTGCCGATCGCCCTAGCGTCATCCCAAGTTAAAGTAGAAGCAGAACCACCACCCTGACTCACACCACCCGATCGCGAAGCACCAGATAAAACCAACAGCACATTAGTACCCAAAGCCTTCAACTGTTCCTCAGTAGACTTTTGTACCCCTTGTCCCACCGAAGTAATCGCAATTACCGAAGATATGCCAATAATCACGCCCAGCATCGTCAAACTGGTACGCAATTTATTATTCCACAGCGCCTCAGTTGCCATGAATACAATTTGAACGTTTGAGATTTTGTTGATAACTGGGGGAGTCTTTAATTTCATGTTATTGGTTATTGGGCATGGGGCATAGGGCATCGGGCATAGGGCATCGGGCATGAGCCATTAAAACTTTCTTCCTTCTTTCTTTCTTTCTTCTTTCTTCGCGCCCTTCGCGCCTTCGCGGTTCAATAAAAAAATCAAAACCCTAACGCAAACGACTTCCGCCACCCGGTTGCAAACCCGGAATTCCCCCCGACGATGGATTTTGAGATTTCGGCCGCAATCCCGGCGGGAAACTAATAAAAACTTGTTCATTTCCCTTCAAGCCCGATCGCACTTCCGTCTTATCATCCACCGTCATCCCAGTCTTAATCGGCACAAACAAAGGCTTTCCATCCTCACCACCAGTCACATAGACCCCCGTTTCCTTTCTTTGACGAACAATTGCCGCAGTTGGTACAACCAAAACATCCTTCAATTCACCTGCTTTAAACTCCACATTCACATTCATCCCCGATCGCAATAGTTTTTTATCGTCATTAACAATCGAAGTTTTCACCTCAAAACTGGTAACATTTTGCTGGACGATCGACTGAGGCGAAATTTGGTTAACTTTGCCTGTAAAAGTCTTTCCCGTATAAGCATCGGCTTGAATAGACGCATTTAAGCCGAGGCGGATTTGGGCAATATTACTTTCTGCGACATTAGCCACTACCTGATTTTTTGAAGCTAAAGACAAAATCGAAGAAGAAGTCGCCGAAGAAACCGCACTACCTGCCGTTGTCGGAGTCACAAATGCTCCCGGATCTGCATATTTGCGGGTGACAGTACCGCTGAAAGGAGCACGAATTCTCGTATCATTAATCAGCGCTTGGACAGTTTGGAGACTACCTTGGGCGGAGAGAACTTGAGCACGGGCGATCGCAATTTCTTCGGGGCGAGCACCGGATTGAATTATCGCCAAAGCTTGCTGTTTTTGCTCCACTGCGGCTTCGGAAGCGGCGATGTCTTCCGATCGCGCCCCCGATCGCACTCCTGCCAAAGCTTGCCGTTTTTGCTCCACTGCGGCTTGGGAAGCGGCGATATCTTCCGGGCGAGCACCAGCTTGGACTAACGCCAAAGCTTGCTGTTTTTGGTCAACGGCGGCCCTTGCTGCTGCAATGTCTTCCGGGCGCGCACCCGATCGCAATAAAGCCAAAGCTTGTTGGGCTTGTCTGACTTGAGTTTGAGCGCGATCGCGCGCCGTGCGAGAAGTATTTACAATTTGAAGTGTGATCGCCCCATCTGTGTAGAGTTCCTGATTGCGCTGAAAGTCTTCTTCTGCTTGCTTTTTGGCATATTCAGCATCCCTGAGTTTAGCTTGAGCTTGGGCGATATCTTCGGGGCGATTACCCTTGAGCAATTTTTGGAGAGTTGCTTGTTGTTCAGCTAATTGTGCCTTTGCTGCTGCAATATCCTGACTGCGATTACCGTTGAGCAATTTTTGGAGAGTCGCTTGTTGTTCAGTTACTTGCGCTTGGGCGACAGCAATATCTTGAGTTCGATTACCATTGAGTAATTTTTCCAGGCTTGCTTGTTGTTCAGCTACTTGTGCCTTTGCTGCTGCAATATCTTCGACTCGATTACCGTTGAGTAATTTTTGCAAGTTAGCTTCGGCTGAGGCGAGTTGTCCGCGATTTTGGGTAAGTTGGCCTTGGAGATTGGAATCATCCATCTGGGCGAGAATCTGCCCTGTTTTAACAGTGTCTCCTTCCTTGACAAGCAAACTTTTGAGCACTCCCGAAGTTTTCGGGCTGACGTTAACACTCCTTTCGGGTACTATTGTGCCATTTGCTGAAATGGCGATCGGCAAATTCACCCTTTCCACAGCAACGGTTTTTTCCTTGCGTCTGCTTTCGCGTTTCGATTTGACTGTGAGTTGGCTGTAAGCTGTGTAGCCGACTCCTGCAAGCAATCCGGCGGCGAGGAACCCGATTAACCACGGAGTCAGCCCTTTTTTAATCTGAAACTGCTTTAGAAAATACATATAGGTTAGACCGATCGGGCGTCTGCTTCATTTTGACCGATCGGGAACAAAAAAGGTTCAATTTAAGTGCGATTATGTTTTTTGGGATGTGCTGTTGTGAGTATTGTGGATGAGTTATCGATCTTTCTATCCTGCTTGAGCAATAATTTGCCCTATATCTTGAGGCGTTGCACCTGTTGCCAAGATTGCGCGTATTAATAGTTCAATAGAAACCGAATCATCACCATTTTCGGCCTTTGCAACACGAGGTTGACTGGAGTTGATCTTCCCAGCCAACTCTGCCTGTGTCATCAATCTTTGCCGACGTTCTTTGAGATTAAGACTTAGGGCTAACTTAATCTCAATTAGGAGCGATTCCTCTGGTGAAAGTTCTAAGAATTCCGATGCCAATCCGATCTTCCAGCCTTGATCTTCTAAACGCTGCTTTTTCGCTTGATCCATAACATTAGTCCTCTATATCCGTATCATACTTCTTCAATCGTTTCTTGCAGTTTTCAATCACTTTGATTGGTGTAGATTTAGTGGTCTTATTAAAGACTTCGAGAATCAGAATTACATCTTCATCGATTCGGTAAATCAGCCTCCAGTTTTGACCTATATCCCGGATTCTTACCTCATGGCAGTGTTTGCCAATACTCGGCATAGGTCTTGAATGAGGCATTCCAAGACTTTCACCCTGCTGCAAACGTCTAAGAAGCACACCAGCCTCTATACGTGCTTCTTGACTAAAAGGTGGTGTTTTGACCTCACCCTGTAACCAGGCTAAAGGTTTATTGATTGCGTCCATATCGCCATTTATATCATATCTGATCTAATTATAGTTGTCATCGCAGCTCAACCAAGGCTTGCAGATGAAATGCTGATTGAGCTCTTCCGATCGTTTTGATTATGGCGCAGATCGTTAGTTTGGAAAAGGTTCAATTGAACTCTGGCTAATTTTTTGGGGTTGTTTGGATTTTGTCAAATAAAATAAGGCTATAGTATTGTGAGTTAGTGATTTTACCTGCCAGCCATCAACACCTGTTCAGCAGTCAGTTTTAAGTTTGGGAAAGTTAGAGAGACGATCGCCTGATTGCCCCGAATCTGCTGAATTTGATATTCCCCATTCACTAAAGTGCAAACGGGCGATAAACTCGTCAAAGCTGAGTGGTTTCTGTTGTATTGGTTGGTCGATCGCAATAGTCATATCAAATCCGGTAGCATCGGAATTATTAGCCAAAATTAGGACACGGCAGTGCCGTTTCCCTACAATATTATTTTGGGTAGGGACACGGCACTGCCGTGTCCTCTATATCTGCCGTGTCATCTATATCTTTCGATCGCACATTAACTCATCAACAAACAGCAGCCAGCCCAAACTCTGCAATCGCCGACTCCGGGCCAACCAAAGAAACATAAGGTTCTACAAAAAATTTCCTAGCAGCATCCCGTGCTTCAGCAGCAGTAACCTGAGCAATTTCTGCTTGAAACTCTTCATCAAATTTAATGCCCAATCCCAAAGTTTCGTACCAACCGACAACTTGAGCAATTTGCGAATTAGTCTGTTTTCCTAAAGCATATTGACCGAGGATTTTACTCTTGCAAGCTTGCAATTCCTCGTCACTTAGTTGCAGACTGGTAAGTCGATCGACCTCTGTACGCAATCCATCAAAAGCAGTCTGCGTATTTTCCGGCGCAGTACCCATATACACCACAAATTGCGCTGCATCTAAGCGTGTCGCATACAGCGAGGAAACATCGTAAGCCAAGCCTCGTTTTTCCCGCAATTCCACAAACAACCGACTCGATAAACCGTTACCCAAATAAGTATTTAGCAACTTCAGTGCTACATAGCCAGGCTCTTTTACTGCTGGTGCAAGGTAGCCCAACATAATCACTGATTGCTGGGTTTCTTGTGGCTTCAATGCTGATTCTGGGTTGGCAATGATGGGGGGTAAAGCTAAAGTCGGTAGCGGTGTTGCCGGAGCTTTCCAGTCGCCAAAAATGCGTTCAACCAGAGCGATCGCATCTTCCGTTGATATTCTACCAGCTACCGAAATCACTACATTATCGGGACGGAAATAGGTTTTGTGAAATTGTTCGAGTTCGGTTCTAGTCAGTTTGGACATGGTATCTTCCGTGCCCAAGGTAGAGAAAGCATAGGGATGACCCTGGTACATCGATTGGCGCAATTGCTCAAAGGCGATGGAAAATGGTTGTTCTTTTTGCGATCGAATTGCTGATATAGCGATGCGCCGTTCTAATTCTACTTCTGCTTCCGGGAAAGTGGGCGATCGCATCAATTCACTCGCCAATTCCAAAATATCCGTAAAGTCGGCTGAAACCGTCTTCAAACTGACTAAAAAATAGTCTGAAGTTGCATCAGTACCCAACCTCGCTCCCACCGATTCTACACGTTCGGCAATTTCTAGCGAAGAAAGGCGATCGGTTCCCTTGGTCATTACCGCCGACAGTAAGTGACACAATCCAGCTTGTTCTGGCTGTACGCAGCGGCTACCTGCCCGTAGGAATATCCTAGCTGCAATAATATCTGCTGCTGGGTTTTCTGCTGCCAAAACAACAATACCGTTATCTAAAACTGTGCGGTGGATTTCGTTTTTCATTGTTGATTTAATTGGGAATTGGGAATTGGGAATTGGGAATTGGGAATTGGGAATTGGGAATTGGGAATTGGGAATTGGGAATTGGGAATTGGGAATTGGGAA
>JAYSVM010000151.1:0-13389 GCA_043718495.1 Oscillatoriales bacterium
TCTTCCTGTCATAGAGGAATCGGTCAACCATCCCACCTCAACAAACCTGGCTTTCATCCCACACCAATCTGTAAACGATATGATGTGGGGATTCCCGCCGAACTAGCTAACTAACTAATTTAAGATTGTTGCGCGTACATTTCCCGGAGCACCAAAGCCGGATCTACCCAACGCCCGCTGTACTTCAATCCCCAGTGTAGATGAGGGCCAGAAGTGCGGCCAGTCATCCCGACTCTAGCAATTCGTGCACCAGCCGGTACTGTTTGACCTTGCCAAATTTGTAAGCCTTCGCGATCGGTATAATAACGTCCACCGTTAGCAGTTTCTACCCGGCCTCTGAGGTGACAATAGATATGTTCCCAACTGCCCGATCGCACAATCATCCCAGTACCGCACCTACCATCTTCCCAAACTTCGGCAATTTGACCACCCCACCAATTGCGAATATAGCTACCTTCGGGCGCCGCCATATCCAAACCGTAATGAAAATCCCCGCCGCGGGGGCCGAAGGGGGAAGTGTAGTCTTGAAATTTTTCTACAGGAAAAGAAGCTTCTTGCCACAAATTACCCGTGGCTACTTTGTTTGGTAAACCTGACTGAGCTTTCACCAACTCCTGCTGTAAGTAAGGGCTAATCACAACAATAGCGATCGAAAGTGCCAGCAGCAGCATCTGTCTGAGACGAAAAAAGCGTTTTACCGTCAGCGGGCCTCTAGAGTCTTGCAGGATTTTTTTCACGGCTCAAAGTTAAATGTGTATGGGAGTATCCGTTGTTATTATGCCAATTCGGTGCAAGATAGCGTGTGAGCCCTACCCGCTTGGCCAATCAGTTGATCAACGTGTATCTTACTCCATACACAACCAGTGTCAATGTTTCTGGGTTAACACTCGCGACGGGACGAACCAGATTAAATCTGTATAATTTATGACTATCGTTGAATTCCATCGACCATTTGTTTAACACTATAGTTAGTTCGGAGATTGTGGATATCAACCAAAATCTCAAATCCATAACACATATCAAGCAATGCTTACTGAAATTTTCCCATTTAGTTTTGCTATAGACGCAACTGCGATCGCCGGTACGTCTTTATGGTCTTTAGCCCTGTATTGGGGTCTGTCACCCTTCACAGCATGGGTGATCCTGCAACTCAACCGCTGGATGAATTTTGCGGAAAGATCCCTCTATCTGTCGGAAGCAGAGTTTGAGAAGACTCGCGAAGCCAGAGAAGCTCAAAATACTTTTTATGCTTCTCTATTGAGCATTGTCCCCTTTTTAATTGTCGGTGGATTATGCAATTGGGGCGTAGAATTGTCCCTGGGTACTGGTTGGGCGGTGTCTATGGGTACTATCGCTTGTATTGGCGCAGGAGTCTATGAACTTGGGCGTCAAGACGGTGAGGAATCTTAAGGAATTTTGGGTTTTGGATTGTGGGCAGGACTTACGCGCGGGTGTTCAGAAAACGGTTTTTTTCGATAATATTTCGGTGTCACCCCCAAATTCGATAAAAAATCCGGTTTCCTGATCGAAGTGTGCAAGTTCTGTACAATCGTTGCTATGATTATTACTTAAAAATTAGGATGTAAAGCTATGAAACTAAAGTGGTTGATACCTGCGATTATCTCATCTTTTGCGATCGCTACTACTCCTGCCAAAGCGGCTGAAACCAGGTGCGGGTGGTTGCAAAATCCCACGCCTGCAAATTGGTATCTCAGAGACAAAGATGGTAGTTGGACTATCTCAACACAAGGGGGAGCTCAAGCTAGAGGAATGGATAATCTTCCTCCTTTTAAGGATGATGAATATGTTAAAACTAATGGCAATTACGGATATGGTTGTGCTTGTTTGGATGTGGCAACAAGTAACAATCTAAGGAGAATTATTACAATACAAGGTGGCGAACAATTACCGCTTTCGACTTGTCGTGAAGATCCGAATTTGCCAAAAATTCGTTGATTCTGATTTGCGGATAAATAAAATGAAAGACAAACCAGAGTTAACATCATTAAATCAAGCCCGCGCTACTTTTCAACAAATTTGGGGATATGATGACTTTCGTCCACCCCAAGGAGAAATTGTCAGCAGTTTATTGGCAGGAAAAGACACACTGATAATTATGCCGACTGGTGGCGGCAAATCTATTTGTTTTCAACTTCCAGCTTTGTTACAAATAGGCTTAACTCTGGTAGTGTCGCCACTGGTAGCGCTGATGGAAAATCAAGTGCAAGAATTGCGCGATCGCAATTTATCCGCATCTCTCCTCCACAGTCAATTACCAACACAGCAGCGCCGCCAAACTATGCAGTCGCTGCAACAAAATAAGTTGAGATTGCTGTATCTGTCTCCCGAAACTTTGCTTAGCAAACCAGTCTGGGAAATCATCAGTCAGCCGCACATCCAAATTAATGGTTTAATATTAGATGAGGCTCACTGCTTAGTTCAGTGGGGTGATACATTTCGACCAGCTTATCGGCGTTTGGGAACAGTGCGATCGGCTTTATTGAAAACTAAGCCAGAAGGTAGTAAAATTGCGATCGCCGCTTTCACCGCTACAGCCAACCCAGAAGCACAGCAGACTATCACAAAAGTTTTGCAATTGCAAAAGCCGGAAGCATTTCTGCTAAGTCCCTATCGTTCTAACTTACACCTGCAAGTCCAAACAGTTTGGACACCGAGGGGACGAAAACAGCAGTTGTTAAATTTTATTAAAGCTCGACAAAAAGAAGCAGGTTTAGTGTATGTTCGTACTAGAAAAGATAGCGAAAATTTGGCAGATTTGCTGGAAGAAGCAGGTTATGAAACAGCAGCATATCACGCAGGTTTAAGCCCAGAAGAACGGCGACAAATCGAAACAGCTTGGCTGAAAAATGAGCTAAAATTTGTAGTTTGTACCTCAGCATTCGGTATGGGAATCAATAAGTCAGATGTCCGATGGGTTGTTCACTATCAAGCGCCTTTGTTATTATCAGAATACATTCAGGAAATTGGTAGAGGCGGACGCGACGGCAAATCTGCGATCGCCCTAACGTTAATTAGCGAACCCACGGGCTTGCTGTATCCCGAAGATAAACAAAGAAAGGAGTTTTTTCAGGATAAATTGCGATCGCAATATCGAGAAGCGCAGCAGTTAGCTAAAAACCTGCCAGTTAAAGGTAATGTAGATGCAGTGGGGCGCGAGTTTCCCGAAAGTGCGATCGCCCTTTCGATTCTTCACAGTAGCGGACAATTAAAATGGCAAGATCCCTTTAATTATGTTATCAATAAATCTACACAGCAGAAAGCCGAAAAACCAAATTTTACCGTGGCTGAGGAAATGGTAAAATATTTGAAACACAAGGAATGTAGGTGGCAATTTTTGCTGCAAGCTTTTGGGTTTGCAAATGAGGCGAAGTCAATGCGGTGCGGGCACTGTGATAATTGTCGGTAATTTAAGATCGCAGTAATTTAATTTGAGTCATGCTTAGTCAGAAACCGTTTTTTTTGCGAATCTGGGCATCGTAACGAAGTATTTCCATAAAAACCCGGTTTCTCTGCCGCGCGCGTAATATCAGAACATAATAACCTGCTTAATTACCACTCGTCTTCAACAACAATTTTAATATCTCTCTTCTGAATTTCTCCTACAAAACTTTTCAAACTGGGATTGTCTTGGTAACAAGCCATCAAATCCCTATATTTGCTATATTGTTTGGAAATTTCACGATAATATTCAGGTTTTTTAGCATCAATTGTAAAACCATATTTCTTGTTAAGATGCTTATTTAATGCAGCTAAACAATTCTTTAGTTTAGACTTTTTATTGTCTTGATAATAAAGTGGTAGCAACCAACACTCAATAGAGTGTACTGATATAGCCCAAATGATTCGCTGTTGACATTTACTGTAGAAATCTTCGCCAATTTCCTGTTTGAACTTTTCAATAACTTTTTCAATCAACTCTTGAGGGGTAAATTCACCATCTTCATCTTGCTGCGGGATACCAAACTCTTCTGAAACATCCGTATCTATTTGGATAATGATATAGTCAATAGATTGAAACGATTCTTGAAAATCTCTTGAACGACAATAAGCAAATACTTGACTCCAACTACCATAACCTGTAAATTTGTTTTCATCATCTTTATTTCTTTCTGGTTGAAGCGGTATAATATCTAGATCGGGATTTTTGAAATACCCTCTTAAAATATTTTCAATCACAATCTGGTCAGTCAATCCCTCAGTAATTAATCCTAAATTAGTCATATTAAAAATTCTTAGGAAGTCCTCCGATATAGCCCCTCAAAAATGCCTCTGATAATTTGACAGGTTCTTGTCCTTCGAGAGGTTCAGGTTTGAGAATACGTCTAGCTTTAGTATGACCTAATTGGTTACGATAAATCACAAACAACCGTTGTTCATCATCATCTAAATCCAAACCGTCCAAAACAGCCGGATTGTGAGTTGTAAATATAACTTGTTTGTCGTGTTTTTTGGCTAACTCAACTAATTCTTGCATTAATCTGCGGCATAACCTGGGGTTGAGAGAAGCATCAATGTTATCAATCGCAAAAAATTTAGGTGTGAGATCGCTAATAAATAAAGCAAAGTAAAAAAGCAAGAATAAAAAGCCTTCATTAGAACTTCTTTGGTCAAAATAAGCTAAATCTGGATCTAAGTATCTATCTTTAATTTGGAGAGAGTTTTGAATACTTGACAAATTTGGAGGAGTTTCAAAATCTTGAAACCAATCTATCAATTGCAGCTTTTTCTTGATTTCATTAAGCTGTTCTTGATTATCTGAACTTAAAACTTTTAATAGTTTAAACAAGCCTTCTCCATTCATGCCTAATGGTTGAATTTGTCCTTCTTTTTCAAAGGTTCGTAAGGCTTGGTTTTCAGGAGAGTAAATTGTGAATTTAATTGATGACAATAATTTAACATATTCTTGCATATCTGATAAAACTTTTAATGTTTCTACGTCTGACTCTAATGTTATTGCGTGTATTTTTTCTTTTATTGCCTTTAATTCTTCTGTTAAAGTTTCTTTTTGTTTTACTTTCAATGGTTTTTCTTTTGGATTTTCAGATATTTCTTGTTGGGAATATTCTATTGCCCCCAATTTTGACAACAAATTATCTATAAAACTTTTAGCTAGATTCTTAGAACTTTTAGTAACTAGATCCTTTTTTTTATTAACCCACTGAGAATATGGAGAGTTATCATTTTGTAAAATACAACTCAATTGTTCTTCATCATTTTCTTTGATATCAATCTTGATATCTTTATCCAAATTGTCAATTTCAAAAGCCGATCGCATTAATTGAGGTTCTGTAACCCTAATGCCCCTAGATGCTAGAAACTCGTTGTCCAGTTTATCATCAGCCGCCGCCGAAGCGAGGGCGATCGCCTCTAAGATATTACTCTTGCCACAACCATTTTCTCCGATTAATACAGTGATTCGTCCTAACTCCAGTTTCAGCTTCTGAATTGATTTATAATTTTCTATTCTTACTTCTTTGAGCATGATTTTAGATATGTATACTTGTGTTTGTTTAAGATGACTTAATTTTACTGCCGAATATTAACTTATGGTTGTATAATGACTTACCCATCAATAAACCAAAAAACTAAATGATAGAAATAGATACCGAACAAATGTATACAGTTGAAAATATAGGGGAATTGAATCAAAATAATGTTACTCAGCGATTAGATATTTGGCTGTCAAACCAGATACCAGATTTATCCCGATCGCGCGTCCAAACCCTCATATCACAAGGTAACGTCAAAGTCAATGACGAAACTTGCACCTCGAAAAAAATCTCAGTAAAAACAGGCGATCGCATTCACCTCACTTTACCCGAAACCCAACCAACTTCCTTACAACCCGAATCAATTCCCCTAGACATCCTCTACGAAGACGATAGCCTAATTATCATCAACAAACCCGCCGGATTAGTCGTGCATCCCGCCGCCGGACATCCAGACGGTACCTTAGTTAACGCGCTTTTAGCCCACTGTCCCCTCGCAGCAATCGGCGGAGTCCAAAGGCCGGGAATCGTCCATAGACTAGACAAAGATACAACAGGCGCGATCGTGATCGCCAAAACCGACATTGCTCATCAACACATACAAGCCCAACTCAAAACCAAAACCGCCCGCCGCGAATATTTAGGCATAGTTTACGGCATCCCTAACGCCGAAATAGGCACGATAGACCTACCAATCGGCCGGCATCCCACAGACCGCAGAAAAATGGGTATAGTACCAGTAGAAAAAGGTGGTCGCGATGCAATTACTCACTGGCAAATCAAAGAAAGAATTGGTAACTATAGTCTAATTCACTATCAATTAGAAACTGGTCGTACCCATCAAATTCGCGTCCATACAGCCGAGATTAAACATCCGATTATCGGCGACCCCATGTACAGTTCCAACCGTTCTATCGGGGTAAATTTAACCGGACAAGCCCTTCACGCATGGCGGTTACAATTAGAGCATCCCATATCAGGGGAATTAATCGAGGCGATCGCACCTTTGCCCGATCAATTCAATACTCTGCTAAGAATACTGCGGCTGCGAGCTCAGACTTGATATTTACTCGTTACCTGGCTCTGCCCGGTAACGCAGATCCGGAGGCTCTGCCTCCAATTTTCATCCAAGCTTACGAGGCAGAGCCTCTGGACATCGGTTCCCAGGTAGAGCCTAGGAACCAGTTGATATCCTGGAGAATATAAAACCCCCCTTGAACAAGTTGAACAAGGGGGGTTAGACGCATAAAGTACGTCTGATCTGAGATCTTGCACCATTCTCAATTAGCCTTTTATGCACGGGCAGGATGCCCATCCCACAAGAAAATTTACTCTTTGTGGAACGGGCTTCTAGCCCGTTGCTGACATTGGTGCAAGATCTCAGTCTGATCCTTCTTACATCGAAGAACCTAAACCGGCGTAAGCACCGTAAAAGAAAAGAGACAAGATGCCCAAAGCACCAAGGCCAGCTACAGTAGCTACCAGCCACAAAGGAATTCTGCCACCACTAGACATAGCAATCACCTCAATAATTTACAGCTAAACACATTCGATCGCACGATCGAGATCGAAATCAAACATCCAGTTAGTTAAAGAAATAACTGGAAAACAAAATACCTAAAACAAAAATCAGCAAGAGACCCAAATAAAGAGAAGTCCGGTTTAATTCAACAGGCTGCTCATTGGGATTAGGAACGCGCTCAGGCATTGTAAACTCCTATCGTTGAATAAATTGCATTGCTGCGATCGCGCCCAAAAAGAAAAGAGTTGGGACACCTAAAGTATGAACTGCTAGCCACCGCACCGTAAAAATCGGATACGAAATTGGCTCATTATTTGGGGTTCTGCTCGTCATTTTTCCAGATCCTTGTTAAATTACTTGCCAATGAACTGATCTACTTGTTTCTTAGCTTCAAAGCGATCCGAAATAATCGGCACTTCTTCCCGCTGGGGAGTGAAATACTGGTTAGGGCGAGGAGTGCCGAAAGCATCGTAAGCCAAACCAGTTTGCACAAACAGCCATCCAGCAATAAACAAAGCTGGAATGGTGATGCTGTGAATTACCCAATAACGGATACTTGTTATAATGTCCCCAAACGGACGTTCTCCAGTTGTACCGGCCATCTAGAATTCTCCTTTCAAAAAATCGACAGACAATCTCTATTACTATTCTACTATCAAGCAGCTTGCGCGGAACCTTGATATTTAAGTAGAGTACCGTTCGCACCGATAATAAATCCGCGTTCTGGCCCCAGAAAGACAATCCTGTAAAAATTAGCAGGAACGTCTTCTACTTCGCGGTCTTTTTGCCAAGTTTTACCGCCATCCAAACTGCACAGCAAATTACCACCGCCACCGGCTACCCAAACTTCATCATTAGTCCGGTAAGCCATGTCTAGCAAACCCCAACTCGCTTTGCGATCGGGAAAAAACGGTTTTCCCCAACCTTCAGCTTCTGAGGCATCGCTAAACTGAATCTGACCACCACGGGCGATCATCCACAAGCGCCCGTCTTTGGTAAAGCCCATATTTTGGAGGCGACGAGAACTGTTGCGGTTGTGAGGTTCCCAGGTATTTTGTCCTGGTTTCCACACAGAATAGAAATTTCCTTTGGAGGAAACTGCAACATACTGTCCATCTTCAGAACGGTTGATATTGCGAACGACTCCAAAGGAATCCTGCACAACAGCTTTCCAATTCTTGCCAGCATCAGAAGTCCGGTAAATCGCTCCCACATCTGTCGTCATTTCTGCCGAATTCGGGCCTTGGGCTGCGATCGTACTTGGAGATCCTGGTAACTGAGCGCTCAAAGCAATCCGAGTCCAAGATTTGCCCTCATCATCTGTGTGGAGCAAAACTGAAGGCTGACCAACAATCCAGCCTTCGGAACCCGAAAAGCTCACCGAAGAGAAACGCGACCTGGTATCGTCGATATCCAATGCGATCGGCTTCCAATTCGTACCACCGTCTTCGGTTTCAAACAGAGTCGCCTCAGAACCCACGACCCAGCCGTGCTGAGCATTGCCGGCAAAGGCAATATCCTGCAAATTAGCTTCCGTCGGCAAGGCGATGACCTGCCAAGGGTTATAACTAACAGAACCAATGTTGCTGCAACCCGCACAGATGAGCGTAGCCGCAAATAAAATTACAATTCGTTGCCAAAATCTCACAATCGTCTTACTGCAAACCATACATACTAAGTAAAAACAAGAAACCAACGACCAAGCCGCCAAAAATCAGTAAACTTTTCTGACCCTCAGTCATGCCGTTGACGCCGACGCCGTAGCGCTGATTTTGCTTAAATCCCGACGCCCCTTCCATCTGACCGACATTTTGAAACATGGACTTGCGCGCCCCGCAACCGGGACAGGCCCAAGTTTGGATCACATCTATAAAAGCAGTGCCGGGGGCAATTGCATTTTTGGGATCGCCTTTTTTAGGATTGTAGACGTAGCCGCACGCTCGGCACTCGTGCCGATCGAGGGTTTGAGTCTCAGTGGCTGCATCGCTCATAACTCAAACAGAGTGGGTAAGCTAATCGTGAACAAGCCTGACGGTCAACTGAGTACAGTTAGACCGCAGGCTTCTTTTTCCTTTTTTTCAAAGGCTTTTTATAGTGAGGTAGTTCCACCCCCACTTGCTAATATAGTAAATGATGTAAAGACAAGTTACACAATCCTTTCACAAAGGCAGTAATAATTCACCGTGTTTGCACTTAGCGGCTACGAGTATTTCTTAGGTTTCCTGTTAATTTCCAGCCTAGTCCCCATCCTCGCCCTCACGGCGGCGAAGCTACTACGGCCCAAAAGTCGTCCTTACGACCGACGGACTACCTACGAATCTGGCGTTGAGCCGATCGGCGGAGCCTGGATTCAATTCAACATCCGATATTATATGTTCGCCTTGGTCTTCGTCATCTTTGATGTGGAGACAGTCTTCCTTTATCCTTGGGCGGTTGCTTTCAACCAACTAGGACTTTTGGCTTTTATCGAAGCCTTGTTTTTCATTACGATCCTCGTTATAGCTCTTGTATATGCTTGGCGCAAAGGAGCCTTAGAATGGTCTTAACTTCTGACAAATCACAAAAATCGCTAATTGTCAACCCCGCCCTACGCCCTGAAGTCACAACCGAATTATCTGAGAACATCATCCTCACTACGGTTGATGACCTCTATAATTGGGCGAGACTTTCGAGCTTGTGGCCGCTGCTTTACGGCACGGCTTGCTGCTTCATCGAATTTGCAGCTTTGATTGGTTCGCGCTTTGACTTCGATCGCTTTGGCTTAGTACCGCGATCGAGCCCACGACAAGCCGACCTGCTAATCACCGCCGGCACCATCACTATGAAGTACGCCCCCATCTTGGTGCGGCTGTACGAACAAATGCCCGAACCCAAGTATGTGATCGCCATGGGCGCGTGCACAATTACGGGCGGAATGTTCAGCGTAGACTCCCCCACGGCAGTCCGAGGCGTTGACAAACTAATCCCCGTAGACGTGTACATCCCAGGTTGTCCCCCGCGTCCAGAAGCGATTATTGACGCAATTGTCAAACTGCGGAAAAAAATCGCCAACGATTCGATGCAAGAACGTGGCAACTTGCTACCAACGCACCGCTACTACACCAGACCCCACAAAATGAAAGTAGTAGACGACATTTTGGACGGCAAATATTTGTCAATTCCCGGCCGGATGGCGCCACCAAAGGAATTGACTGAAGCGATGGGAATGCCCGTACCACCAGGCTTGCTGACTGCACAAAAACAGGAGGTAAACCGTGGCTGAGACAGAAACCTCTATTGTTGAAGCTGGGAAGGTTTCCCAGTGGTTGACTCAGAATGGCTTTGAACACGAAGCTTTAGCTGCCGATAATTTGGGTGTGGAGATATTAAAGGTCGATCGCGACTTCTTAATTCCCATGTCAACAGCATTGTATGCCTACGGGTTCAATTATATGCAGTGCCAGTGCGCCTACGACCAAGGCCCTGGACAAGATTTAGTCAGCGTCTACCACTTGGCTAAATTGACAGATAATGCTTCCCATCCCGAAGAAGTCCGCGTCAAAGTATTTATTCCCCGCAACGATCCGAGAGTGCCATCAGTCTACTGGATTTGGAAAGCAGTTGATTTCCAAGAGCGGGAATCCTACGATATGTACGGCATTGTCTACGAAGGACATCCGAATCTGAAACGGATTTTGATGAACGAAGATTGGGTAGGCTGGCCGCTGCGGAAAGATTATATTTCGCCTGATTTTTACGAATTGCAAGACGCTTATTAAGTGAGTTTTGAGTTTTTAGCTCAAAATACAGTTTGTCGTTTTACAAGCACCTACTTCTTTGAGGAGTGGGTGCATTTTTTGGGAAAGGTCGTATCGAAACTTTTTGGGATATGATGAAAGTGTGCCCGTCACCTTGCCACATTTTTAATGTCTGCTTATGCCCAAAAAGATTAGAGAACTCAAAAGCCTATTGCTAAAAGCTGGGTTTACTTATCGTTCGGCAAAAGGCAGTCATACAAGATGGGTTCATTCTTTACTACCAAATGAACCAATTACCATTGCTGGAAATGATGGCGATGATGTGAAACTGTACTTAGAGAGAGAAGTTAATCGAAAAATTGGAATATTGAAAGCAATTGAAGAAGAGGAATCAGAATCATGAAATTACCTTATATAATTGTTATTCAATGGTCGGATGAAGATAACTGCTACCTAGTTCACTTACCTGATTTTCCATCTCAGCAGTTCCACACTCACGGAGACACCTACGAAGCAGCTTTGCAGAATGCTGTAGAGGTATTAGAGCTTTTAGTTGAAGAATATCAGGCAGATGGTAAATCTCTCCCAGCACCTAAAACTTTAGCAGAAAACTTGCTGTTTGCTTGAATGTAGATTTGAAGTCATTGAGCATGATTCGGAGATTCCGAGATTTAGAACCTGCTATCCTTTGTAGTGCTTGGAGGTAATAAGAGTGGCAAATAATACAATTAAATTACTAGATGTTGTTGCCTTGAGTGTTGATATTCCTGAATACAATCTGTGGCGCGGACAAGTTGGGACAGTAACAGATGGAATATGCTGTATTTGATATTGTCTGAATCTACCACTGCTGGCAGATTCGGAGTTTATTCTACAGTCTGATGAACAGGCCGACATCCCGACAATATACCGTGCAAATTGACGACATTTCCGATTACAGCGATCGCAGGTGCGGCAAATCCAGTCACTTCAACTTGCTCTACAATTGTAGCTAAAGTCCCGATCAATTCTTCCTGTTCCGGCCGCGTTCCCCAACGCACTAAAGCTATGGGCGTTTCCGCACTCAATTCCGCTGCTGTCAACTGACCGATGATGTATGGCAAATTGTGAATCCCCATGTATATTACAATGGTTTCGGAGCCACGCGCGATCGCCTGCCAATTTACCTCTGGTCGATATTTTCCCGCTGATTCGTGACCGGTGACAAAGGTGACAGAGGAACTGTACGATCGATGGGTTAACGGAATTCCCGCATAAGCAGCCGCTGCAATCCCAGAAGTAACACCGGGAACGACTTCTACAGAGACTCCAGCTTTCACCAAATCTTCCATTTCTTCGCCACCACGGCCGAAGATAAACGGATCTCCACCTTTGAGACGGACAACGATCGCATTATCTTGCGCTTTTTCGATCAATAATTGAGTAGTTTCGTCTTGTATTAGCGAATGGCGGCCGCGACGTTTCCCCGCATCAATTCGTTCTGCTTGCGGGTTGATTGACTCCAAAATTTGAGGGCTAACTAAAGCGTCGTAAATCACGACATCGGCACACTCTAACAGAGCTTTTCCCTTCAGCGTCATCAAACCCGGATCTCCCGGCCCTGCACCCACTAAATACACCTTACCGATAGACATTTTTACCTCTTCTTTTTCTATTGCTTCCTCTGTATCTCTGCGGTTCATTTTTGAATTAACTCCCCAACTAAGTCTGCTAATTCTACACTTGCGCCTAGAGGATTTGCCAGATGAAGTTCTGCTGTGGGAAATTGCTGCTTTAATTGTTCGACAGTTTTCGCGATCGCATCTGTAATTCCTCCATTGAATAGGAAGTATGGCACAATTCCAATTTGCTGCTGTCCATCACGAACTAAACTGTCAATTCGTTCCTCCAAAGTCGGCTTTACCGACCAATAAGCGGTTACACCACCGAGTTTGCTAGCTATTTCCTCAACTGTCGAGTTGCCTCCCGGACGGCGACTACCATGAGATAGTAAAATCCATTTGGGCGATTCCCTTCGGGATAGCTTCGCTTCACGCAAATGGGGGAGAAAAGCCACCTCTTGCATCTGAGTTTTCACCAGTTTTGCTAAGCCTGCTTCTTGGGTTCCCAAATGCGGCTGCAATTCAATTTTAAGCTTGGAAGAAAGGGTTTGTCTAGCAATTTTTACCTGGGCGGGAATGTCTTCAGCAACATGAACACCGGGCAATAAAAATATGGGTAAGATTTGGACTTCTGTCAATCCCAGGGAGAGCGTATGTTCGGCAAAATGGCAAATTTGCTCGTGCAGAGGCGCGCCCAACTCTAAGGTAGCGGTTCCGACTGCGGGAACAGAGGAAGCGGCAGAATTGCTCAAAATTGGTAAATTTTGAGATAGCAGTTGAGCTAGATTTTCCATGGCTAGTTGGGGTCTGGGGTCGCGACTGCCGTGGGATACTAATAAATAGGTCGATCGCAATTTCAATATTTCGATAGGGATGTGATCTTAATGGTCGATCGGGATATTAAATAACTATAACATCTCAGAGCCGAAACTACTAAAAAAATAGAACAGCCAGATACCCGACTTCTTCAAGAAGTCGGGTATCTAAGTTGCCGAATATTCTAATTAACCTTGAGGAGC
>JAYSVM010000152.1:0-13386 GCA_043718495.1 Oscillatoriales bacterium
GGGGGACAGACCGATCTCTACTCGCTGGTGGTGACATCAACGAGCAAATCGACTGGCTGATCCCAGAATCCTCGTGCCTTTAGGCCGAGGAGTGTCAAAAAACCAATTTAACTATTACGTCAATTCTACGCCTAGACGTTTGGATTCCAAAACTCAGTTCCAATCAACAGCAAGTCTTCCAAAGTCAGCAATCGCTGCTCTACTGGGTGAACCGGTTCGAGAACATCGAGAAACAGCCACAAAAGATCCGGTGCTGGCTTGTTGTAATAGCCATTTTCAATTCTCGAAATCCCTGCAATGCTGACCCCCAAAACTTTCGGCAAAGGCTCTCCTGCTAGAGTATAGAATTGAACCTCATAGTGCTTGGTCTGTTCGCTCAATTCGTGAACACTCCAGCCCCTAGCTTCCCGCCACGATCGCAAAAATTTACCCAACCGCCGTAGCCCAGTGTCAGTAAATCTCCGTTTCAGATATTTTTTTTCTTGTTTAACTTCTGCTACAACCATCGGTCATCCCCTATGGCAAATAATCTACTCGTAAAGCTTGGCATTATTATACGGCGGATGTTCGCACGCAATATAAAGCGCGTTTGTTGGTTCTAGTGATTCTGCTGTCACGGGATCGATCGGCTTCAGCACAAAGCATAACAAAGAGAGTGATCGCCAATCTAAATTATCCAGCTTCCCGCGCTCGTAACGGTTGACTGTCGCAGCACTAATACCCACATCTCTAGGTACGGGTTGATTTGTAGCTGTGAACAGCGCCTCTTCATATCCCTTTGTTTTGAACTCTGTTTCGCTAACAGACCAGCCTGTTGTCTGTCTAGCTGCTTTCAAAATCTTGCCCAAACGCATCCGCCCCGTCTCCGTGAAGCGAACGGGACGCAATTCCTGCTCTTTGTCTACCACAGCCTTGTTAGAGAGTCCTGACATTTTTCTTACCTACCTTAACTCTCAAACTATCACAGTACGAACGATTGAGGATTGCACAATCGACATCTGAGCTGAAATTGAAGTTTAAATTAAATTTTCTTGCACTTATGCAATAAGAATCTGATATGGTAATATGTAATTGACTGTAAACAGAACTTGCCTCTCAAGCCCTGAGTATAAAACCATGACACCATTATTTCGCCGTATCCAACCATCCAAAAAGCTTCGCATCACTGTTCGGTTGTAGGCGTAAGCCGGGGCGTAGCCATCGCCCAATTCCTAAAAATCCCCCAAAATCAAATTAAGCGAGTCGAATCTTGGGTCAACGTTGTGTTCGTACACAGGCGCGACAAAGGCGGACAATTTATCTCGTACAGGAAGCTGCAAGAATGGCAAAACGCGATCGCCTACCAAATTCAAACTTCCCCTAACCTTTCTGAACTTTCGCAACTCGTCACATCCATTAAACTGGATAGCCGGAAATTTAAGAAACAATATTGCCAACAAACACTTGACTTTTTGCGACAAATGTGCATTGAACGCCAAGACAGTCTCGAAAATTGGGAAAATTTGAACAGTGTTGCATCTTAATAAAAATTAAGTGCATTTTCCGAACAAAATAGAAGCAAAACATTCACGAGCAATTACGAGACAAATTCACCCCAAAATCACGCGCAAATGTTTCGCCACATCGGGTACAACAGCAATTAAGACATTGACTGAGCAATATAATCAAAATAAGGAGCAGCTTCCTTCGCATCTTCCTGATTGAGCAAAGCCAAAGAAGCTTCTTTCAAACAACGAATAGCTTCCACCATCCCAGGAACAGGAACGCCCAGAGAATTGTACATTTCCCGAACGCCAATCAAACCGATACTTTCGATCGGCTCCTTGTCACCGGCCAAGATACCATAGGTAATCAGGCGCAAATACCAGCCGTAGTCGCGCAGACACAAAGCCCGTTCGCGTTGGCCGTAAGCATTACCTCCAGGGGAGATAAAATCAGGGCGTTTTTTCCAGAGTTTTTTGCTAGCTTCATCAACAATTTTTTTCTCACTGTCAGAAAGCGCAGTAGCAATGCGTACTCGCTGTTCGCCCGTTTTAAAAAAATCTTTGATGCTTTGAAGTTCGCCGGTACTGGGGTAGCGAAGTTCGTCGTCGGCTTGGAGAATTAGTTGGCTAACTACACTCATTGTTATTATTCAAAAAATTTGAGGATATTTGAGAGTTTGAATGTCGGCAGACATTGGGACTGTTTGACGAGTTTTGGCTGCTTCGCTTCAATAGCATATCGCACAGGCTCCATTGAAGGCAATTTCCTCGATCGCAGCAGGGCTGTAGCAGCAACGGATTCAGAAGCAGGAATAGATCCCGCTATTGAACTTGATGGCGATCAACCTCAATTTCAGCGATGTTGCACTACCATATTGATATTCCCCCCGATTCATTGGGGGGATGCTTGATTAAGACCACAAAGGGACTTTCAAAGGCGTTATCAAAGCACCTCTACCCACTCAGCTTGGACGAATCCAAACCTTGCGTATACTTTTAGCTTTTTTTTGCTTTCGTCCTGCCATCACTTATGCCAGATAGGCACGCTCAACAATTTACTATTGCTTGTTTAACCAGGCTACGGTCATGCCGAGACGAGCTAAATCAGGAGTTACACCTTTTAAAATTGTTTCAACACGTAGATGGTTATTCTTAATCGCATCGCTTATTATATCATTGCGACTCAAGCCATGCCATCATTTTCAGGCGACTTCTGAAGTCGCAGCCACGTTCCTCCCCATGTCTAAAGCCAGGGGCTTCCCGCTCGTCTTTCGGTGAATTCTACCATGACTACTTGTGAACAAATCTAATTTTCCCATCCTCAACTCAAAACCAGTAAACCCTTGCCAGCAAGGTCAACTGATTGAAATAGACATTACCGACTTAGCAGACACAGGCGACGGAATTGGTCGTTTTGACCAGCTAGTGGTATTTGTGCCCGATACAGTTCCAGGCGATCGAGTTGCTGTCCGCCTCCAGCAAGTCAAATCCACCTATGCTACAGCCAAGCTGGAGACTCTTGTCAAAATTTCGGAACACCGCATCCGACCCAACTGTATTGTCGCCGACAAGTGTGGCGGCTGTCAGTGGCAACACGTAGATTATGACTATCAGCTTAAAACCAAGCAAAATCAAGTCGTTCAAGCCTTAGAACGAATTGGCGGATTTAGTGATTTGCCCTGCGATGAAATTTTAGCCGGAAAAATCGATAATTTCCCCCAATTTTTGGGATACCGCAACAAAGCAACCTATCCTTTAGCAAGATCTGCGGCAGGTCAAATCCAAGCTGGTTACTATCAAAAAGGCACTCACAAATTAGTCAACCTAAATCAGTGTCCAGTCCAAGATCCGCGCCTCGATCCTTTGTTAAAAGAGGTCAAGGAAGATATTCATTGGATGAAGTGGCCAGTGTATGACGAAAAGGAACATACAGGAGAAGTGCGTCACTTATCCTTACGAATCGGACGCAGAACCGGGGAGATGCTGCTAACTTTAATCACTCGAACTGGAGATTTGCCAGGACTGGAAACGCAAGCATCTGATTGGTTGAAAAGCTATCCTAAACTTATGGGTGTTTGCTTGAATATCAATTCTGCGAAAACTAATGTGATTTTTGGTTCAGAAACTCGCTGTATTGCTGGTCGTCCTTATCTACGAGAAGAATTTGCTGGTTTGGAGTTTCAGCTAAGGGCGGATACTTTTTTCCAGGTAAATACAGAGGCGGCTGAGGGTTTGTTGCAGGTGATTGCAGCAGAATTGAATTTGCAAGGAAATGAAGTTTTAGTTGATGCTTATTGCGGAATTGGTACTTTTACTTTGCCACTGGCGAAACAAGTGCAAATAGCGATCGGTTTGGAAGTGCAACCAGAGGCGATCGCCCAAGCTGAGTTAAATGCTCGCTTAAATGACTTGACAAATGTGACATTTCATGTGGGAACTGTAGAAGAATTACTGCCACAGTTAGGGGTGAAGCCGGATATTGTGTTGCTAGATCCGCCGCGCAAAGGGTGCGATCGCACGGTTTTGGAAACGATTAAGGAAATGCAACCAAATCGGATTGTTTACGTTAGCTGCAAACCGGCTACTTTAGCTCGCGACTTGAAATTCTTGTGCGAAAATGGGGATTATAAATTAGTGCGGTTGCAGCCTGCTGATTTCTTTCCTCAGACTTCTCATGTTGAGTGTGTGGCTTTTTTGGTAAAGCAATGATATCAATTCCGGTTAAACCGGAATGATATAGAGGAGACTGCACGTGCCGTGTCCCTACGCCAGATTAATTGTAGGGATACGGCACGTGCAGTCTCCTAATTTATCATCTACTTAACTTAACCAATTTGATATGATATCAATATTGTATATTACAGTTCAAAAGTCTCGATCCGATCGCCTCAAAAACCACTCCCCCCAAACCTGCCATAACCGCACACTGCTTTTCAAAAGACTCAGACTCGATTTCTGTACCGAAAAAACCCACAAATAACGCGACAACTGGAAGGTGAGCTTCTGGTGCTTTGTCGGAAAAATTGATATCGCTATATTGAAACTTTTCGCCTTTTTTTAGCCAGTTTACCATATAACGAAACGTCTGCCAGACTTCGCTTTCATCTTCAGTGTTTTCTTTCACATTTTCATAAACACGCTTCTGTACGCTAAAACCAAAGTGACCGTTGGAATATTTTACCCAAAGTTGGTCAATGGTATGCAAGTCCTCGTAGGGAAATCCTTCAATACTTTCTCTATGCAGCCACCCTTTTTCTTCTCGTTTCGCTCCCCGCAGCATCAATCTAGCGGTTTCCTGATCCGCCTCTTGCCACTTTTTGGATGCTAATAGATTCTGCAAATTTCTATAGTCCATACCTAGTGCTGAAACTAACTTTACTTCACTATCTTCGGTTTTTAACATCACTAGATCCTACCTTTATTGAATAATTGAGGGCTATTTTCCCAGATTGAATATATCATTTCAACAGATGATCTCTTTCCTGAGACGGACTCTACTAGCGATTGGTTCCATGCGATCAGATTATTGGTAAAGTGATTGTGCATTTACTTTTCTTCTGTTGCCTTTGTGAATACTCTAGACCCAGCCGGGGTCAATTCCCATCTATCGTGAGGTGAATTTGTTTCTCTACTTATGGTTGGATGAAAATGCCGATCGCATTATGAACTCTCGCCGCAGTTGACAAAGGTCGATCGAGCAAACTCCCTCCCAAATACAAACTCGTCGAACTTCCCCCATCCAAGTTTAAAGCCTCCACAGCACCCATTTGCTGCAATATCTGCGCGAGTTCGGCGAAATTTGGCCCCGAACCCCCCGCGCGATTGTGCACGGCTACAATCAGCAAATTACCCGCAGCAGTTCGCCCGATCGCACTCCGAATTGCTGTCTGTCTCACATAGGCATCGCTAAATCCTTCCGCCTTAGCATCCAGCACAACTCGACTGTTTTGTAGCAACACTGGCCCGCCACCTAAAATATAGGGAAAACGGTTGAAATCCAGAGGAATTGTGTTAGTTTCTAGGCGCAATAATGTACCGGGTGCGAGTTGAGTTGCAACGGATAAATCGGAACGCAATGCTAAAATATAACCGTTGGCTGGAACGGGAAAAGCTGTGGTTCCGGCCGCACCTCCGGGAACTTGACTGATAACTCTATCGCCTACAACAGTCACAACTATTTCATTGTCGGAAAACGGAGTGTAAGTCGTCCCCCAATCGGGATTGTAGCGGCCAATTCCCGATTGCACGTAGGCACTATTGAGATGAGAAATAGATAGACGTTGATTTGTCGGAGTTATCAAAGTTTCTTGCAAACTCAAACGATTGATGACAAATTCACCGCTATCGTTCCAGGCGATCGCCCCACGATTCAATATCGGCCCAGAAAGCCATTTGCGATCGCGCCGAATTGCTCCTAATGCTAACCGATTTATTCGATTGAAAAACCCGGCATTGATCGCAGCCGCGCTTCCCGAGAATTCTGCTGTTTGTAATAGAGGTGCAGTGCCTTTGTCTGTTGGCGGATTGCTGAGAATTGGTCTAACTTTGACACCAGTTTGACGCGGATTTATTTCTAAGGAAACGACAGGAAAACGTGCAGTTCCGATATTTTGATACTGTTGTCGCCACCGGATTCCCCGCGCCCAAACAATGTCTTTTTCGACTAGGGAATCCGGCCGGATGTCGATGACTAATCGATTGGGGTTTCCTAAGCTCAAAACTTGGGGCCGCCAACCTAAAGGTATTCTGACTTTGACTCTGGTTTGATTCCCCGCAGGTTCGATTTTTAGGGATAGTAATTGTTTGGTTGTTTGAAAAGCGCGCCCAATTATGGCGGGTGGAATTTTGGCATCGATCGCGATCGACCATTCTTGACCTGCGATCGGCGCTGCGGGTGCTAAGGGAATCGGGAATGCGGGTTTGGTCGGGTCGTCTGGTGTTTCGAGGTTTGGTACTGCGAGGGTTCTAGCTTGGGGAAGAGTGGGTTTTGTGGGGTCGTCTGTGGGTGTGGGAGATGGGCTTGGTGTATCGACAATGTTAACTTGCCACGGGGTGGAGCGATCGAGATCGAGAACAATGCGATCGCCCCATTCTCTCTGGGCTTGCCGAATTCCGGTCACATTTGCCACCGGAGATGTGATTCTCAAAGTATTTCCATCGGCGGATATCTGCCAATCGGCAAGTCTGGCAAAATCTGTGACATCTAGATAACGATACAAGGCTGTCGATCGCGCTATTAAGCTTTGAGCGGCCGTGAGAGATACTGAAAACCATTGTACGGGCTGTTTGGTGCTGTCGGCTGTGTTGAGCAAATCGACTCCGGCAGATTGCATTAATCCAATGTCGGCAATCCAGGTTCGGATGTTCGCAGAATTGCTGTTTGCGGGCTGTTGCGTCCAAGCTAGGGGGATGATCCGCCCGTTGAGAGAGATTTGGCGGCCTTGTTTGATTGTGGAAGAGGGTGGCTGGGATTGAGTCACAGAGAAGGAAGAAGGAAGTTCGGCAACGGATTTTGTAACGGATTTAACGGATGATGGAAGATTATTGAACCGCGAAGACGCGAAGGACACGAAGGAAGAAGGATGAGGGGAGTTCGGCAACGGATTTTGTAACTGATGTAGCGGATGGATGGAAGCAGGAATCAGTCCAGCTATCTCGGATTCTTGTGCTATTCCGGCTGGATGCCAGATTGAGGCAAGGACGATCGCCAGTACGGGCGAAATTGAGGCTGACAATATCTTATGCCGATCGGACAATTTACGTTTCAATGCTGGCAACCTATTAACTGCGCGGGGCGGGTTTTGGGCAAAACTTGTCTGTCTTAACCAGTGTTTCGGCGCTAAACCCGCCCCCGCCCTTACTATAGCGGTTCTCAATCGTGGTGAGGTATGCCCAACGCCCAATGCCCGATGCCCGATGCCCGATGCCCTATTTTGAATCTTGTTAATCAACAGGGTATCTATGGGCCCGGAGTTCGCGGCATAATAAGAAAACCGAGTTTTGCTGATCGACCGCGCGACTATACCGCACCTACCCATTCTCCCTGGTTGGTGGCTTTTGTATCCGGGTTAGCAAAACTACGCTAAAGTCTATATCTACCTGTGTTCGCCCGCCCTGCAGATCGGGCGAATTCGGGAATAAAAAAGTCGAAAAAGTCGATCGCCTGCAATTTATCTAGTTGCGAGGTGAGGATTTTCTCTTTTAATAACTGCTTTCTAACGGCACCGTATTCTATGAGACATCTCCGAAGCTATTCGATCGAGATAATTTAAGATCTGCAAACAGGGTTTCAGGGCTATGTGCTGGCAGCATCAATGTAAATTTTTATCAAATCTGCTTGCAATCGGCTGCTTGATGGTTTACTCGGCCCTGCCGCTGGGTAGCATTCTTGACAAGCTATAACGAATCAACCACACAATCACACACAGTATTAGTATTCAATCAACATGGTTAACACGAGTAATCAAAATCAAAATCAAAATCAGGGTCATCGAGGAATTCCTTACGCTGGCCAAAGCTGGCTAATCGAAGAAAGAGACGCCTGCGGTGTTGGCTTCATTGCCAACCAAAATGGTGCAGCTACTCACTCGATTATCGAAAAAGCTCTGCCAGCCTTAACTTGTCTGGAACACCGTGGCGGTTGCAGCGCTGACCAAGATTCAGGTGATGGTGCTGGTTTGATGACGGCAATTCCTTGGGAATTGTTCCATTCTTGGTTTGCAGAACAGGGAATTGTGCCTCCCGCCCAAGAAAACTGCGGCGTGGGAATGCTGTTTCTGTCTCAAGATGAACAGCAAGCAACTATAGCGCGGCAGGTGGTTGAGGAAATGCTGCAAAAACGCGGGCTGACTCTGCTGGGATGGCGCAAAGTTCCTGTGGATGCGTCAGTTTTGGGGCCGCAAGCGCGAGAAAATCAACCTCAAATCGAACAAGTAATTGTGACTTCGCCAGACTTACAGGGTGATGAGCTCGATCGACAGTTATTTCTAGCCCGTCGTTCGATCGGACACGCTTTATCCGATCGCCCTGACTTCACTCGCCAAGATTTTTACAGTTGCTCTTTTTCCTGTCGCACTATTGTATACAAAGGCATGGTGCGATCAGCTGTACTGGCAGAATTTTACCTCGACCTCAAAAATCCCGCTTACAAAAGCGCTTTTGCGGTCTATCACCGGCGCTTCAGCACCAACACCATGCCTCGCTGGCATCTAGCTCAACCGATGCGTTTGCTGGGACACAACGGCGAAATTAACACGCTGTTGGGCAATATTACCTGGATGAGGGCGCGACAAGCGAATTTAGCTCATCCTAATTGGACTCAAGCCGATCTCGACACATTCAATCCAATTGTCAATTCCGAAAGCAGCGATTCGGCAAACTTGGATAATGTGATGGAGTTGCTGGTGCACTCGGGCCGTTCTCCCTTAGAATCTTTAACAATTCTCGTACCTGAAGCTTATAAAAATCAGCCAGATTTAGCTCCCTATCCCGAAATTGTCGATTTTTACGAATACTACAGCGGGATGCAAGAACCTTGGGACGGCCCGGCTTTGCTGGTGTTTAGCGATGGTAAACAAGTAGGTGCTACGCTCGATCGCAATGGTTTACGTCCCGCCCGCTATTGCATTACTAAAGACGGTATGGTAATCGTCGCTTCCGAAGCGGGAGTTGTCGATATCCCCGAAGCCGATATCATCGAAAAAGGCCGTTTAGGGCCTGGACAAATGATCGCAGTCGATCTAGAAAGTCACGAAATTCTCAAAAATTGGCAAATCAAACAGCGGATTGCGAAGCAACACCCTTACGGTGAATGGTTGCAAAAAAACCGCGAAACCTTGGAACCCCAACCTTTTGCCGAAACCGCAACCCTCGACGCGCCAACGCTGTTAGCAACCCAAACTGCTTTTGGCTACACCGCCGAAGATTTGGATATGGTAATCGTGGAGATGGCAAGTTCGGGGAAGGAACCGACTTTCTGCATGGGAGACGATATTCCCTTGGCTGTATTGTCAGAAAAGCCTCAGTTGCTGTACAACTATTTCAAGCAGCGGTTTGCTCAAGTCACAAATCCGCCGATCGATCCTCTGCGCGAGGGGATGGTGATGTCTCTGACGGTAAATATCGGGCTGCGAGGTAATTTGCTGCAAGCAGTACCGGAAAATGCCAAGCTAATCAAAATAGATTCTCCGATATTGAATGACGGTGAATTGGGTTTCTTGAAGGAACAAACTTCTTTCCCCGCAGAGGTTTTGTCAACGCTTTACCACATCGTGGCCGGCCCGGAAGGGTTGAAAGATGCTGTAAATAAACTTTGCCAAGACGCTGCTGATTCAGTGCGATCGGGCGCTAAGATTTTGATTCTGAGCGATCGTGCTGCGAAGCAAGAAGACCCTTCGACTTCGCTCAGGGTACAAACAGAACCCTTCGATGAAGTTTATCCTGAGCGTAGTCGAAGGGCTCAGGGTACGGGGAATGGAGTAAGTACAGAATCGACTTATATTCCACCTTTTCTGGCAATTGGTGCAGTTCATCACCACTTGATCCAGGAAGGGCTGCGGATGAAAACTTCCTTAGTTGTCGATACCGCCCAATGCTGGAGCACTCACCATTTTGCTTGTTTAATCGGTTATGGTGCAGCCGCTGTTTGCCCCTATTTAGCACTCGAAAGCGTGCGCGGTTGGTGGGCTGATGCCAAGACTCAAAACTTGATGAAACACGGAAAAGTCCCCAATATTACTGTTGCAACAGCTCAAGCTCAATATCGCAAAGCAGTCGAAAATGGGCTGTTGAAGATTATGTCGAAAATGGGGATTTCGATGTTGTCTAGCTATCAAGCGGCGCAAATCTTTGAGGCGATCGGCATTGGTGGTGATTTGCTAGATTTGGGCTTCAAAGGCACTGTTTCTCGCATCGGCGGTTTGACTGTGGCGGAACTAGCCCACGAGGTGATGTCCTTCCACTCCCAGGCTTTCCCGGAATTGAACGCTAAGAAGCTGGAAAATTACGGCTTTGTGCAATACCGGCGCGGTGGTGAATATCACATGAATAGCCCGGAAATGGCCAAGGCTTTGCATAAGGCTGTGACTGCGTTTAAGTCAACCCCCGGCTACTCCGCACAGTCAACCCCCCCCTACCCCCCCCAAGGGGGGAATGAAGCTGCTTACGATCACTACGAGGTTTACAAGAAACAGCTTGAAACTCGCCCAGTGACTGCTTTGCGAGATTTGCTGGATTTTGCGAGCGATCGCCCTTCGATTCCGATTGAAGAAGTAGAATCTGTAGCAGACATTTTCAAACGCTTCGCCACCGGCGGTATGTCGCTCGGTGCTCTATCCCCCGAAGCCCACGAAACTTTAGCCATTGCGATGAACCGCATCGGCGGCAAATCCAACTCCGGCGAAGGCGGCGAAGATCCAGTTCGATACAATGTGCTCAAGGATGTGACTGAGGCTGGTTTGTCACAAACTCTCCCTCACTTGAAGGGTTTGCAAAATGGCGATACTGCCTGTTCTTCTATCAAACAGGTAGCTTCTGGGCGTTTTGGCGTGACTCCAGAATATCTGATGAGTGCCAAACAAATCGAAATCAAAGTTGCCCAGGGTGCGAAACCGGGTGAAGGTGGACAATTGCCGGGGCCGAAAGTGAGCCAGTATATTGCCTTCTTGCGCCGATCGAAACCTGGTGTAACTTTAATCTCGCCGCCGCCTCACCACGACATCTATTCGATCGAGGATTTGGCACAGTTGATTTTTGACTTGCATCAAATCAATCCGAAAGCGGGAGTTTCTGTCAAGCTAGTTTCCGAAGTCGGGATTGGTACTGTCGCCGCCGGCGTTGCGAAAGCCAATGCTGATGTGATTCAAATTTCCGGCCACGATGGCGGCACCGGTGCGTCTCCACTGAGTTCGATCAAGCACGCAGGTTCTCCGTGGGAACTCGGATTGACCGAAGTTCACCGGGTGCTGATGGAAAACAAGTTGCGCGATCGGGTTTTACTCCGCGTTGACGGTGGCTTCAAAAGCGGCTGGGATGTGATTGTAGGTGCTTTGATGGGCGCTGAAGAGTACGGGTTCGGAACCGTGGCGATGATTGCAGAAGGCTGCATTATGGCCCGCGTTTGCCACATGAATACTTGTCCTGTGGGCGTTACCACCCAGAAGGAAGAGTTGCGGAAGCGTTTCCCCGGTACGCCGGAGCACGTGGTCAATTTCTTCTACTTTGTCGCCCAAGAAGTGCAGAGTTTGCTGGCAAAATTGGGTTATAAGTCGATCGCGGATATTATTGGCCGCGGTGATTTGCTAACAATGCGCGCAGGGGTGAAACTAACTAAAACTCAAGCAATTAATTTGGATTGTTTGATTAAGTTACCCGATACTAAGCACGATCGATCTTTCTTGATCCACGGCGACATACATACCAACGGGCCAGTGTTAGACGACGATTTGCTGGCGGATGCCGAGATTCAAAGTGCGATCGCCAATCAAACCAGTGTTAGCAAGAGTGTAAAATTGGTAAATACCGATCGCACTGTCGGCGCCAGAATCAGCGGTGCGATCGCCAAGCAATACGGTAACACCGGTTTTAGCGGACAAATCACGCTCAACTGTAGTGGTACTGCGGGTCAAAGTTTCGGCGCATTCAACTTACCGGGGATGACTTTGGTACTGAATGGCCAAGCTAACGACTACGTTGGTAAGGGAATGCACGGCGGCGAAATTGCGATCGCACCGCCGATTGATGCGACTTATGATGCTTCCCAAAATGCGATCGTTGGTAACACTTGTTTGTACGGCGCGACGGGGGGAACTCTGTTGGCTGCGGGCAAAGCTGGTGAACGGTTTGCGGTGCGTAACTCGATGGCGAAAGCAGTCATTGAGGGAGCCGGCGATCACTGCTGCGAGTACATGACTGGCGGCGTTATCGTCGTGTTAGGAAAAGTCGGCCGCAACGTCGGCGCTGGAATGACTGGCGGCTTGGGTTATTTCCTCGATGAAGATGGGAGTTTCCCAGCTCACGTCAACGGGGAGATTGTCAAGATGCAGCGCGTTTGTACGGCCGCTGGCGAGGCGCAGTTGAAAGAGTTGATTGAGGCTCAGCGCGATCGGACTCACAGCAAAAAAGCTGAGAAAATCTTAGTAAATTGGGCTGAATATTTGCCGAAATTCTGGCAAGTTGTGCCGCCTAGTGAAGCGAATTCACCGGAGGCTTCAGAACAAAAGATTGCTGTGGAAGTGTAATTTTGTAGTTGGTTAAATAGATGAGGGGCAATGCGAGTTTTGCCCCTTTTTTAATGAATCTTAAGGCTTTCTAAACCAGTTACAGCGGTTCCCGCTATTGTGAGGTACATTCAATATCCCCGTAGGGACACGGCACTGCCGTGTCCCTACAAGAGCTATGTACCTCACATACCTGAAAAGTGCTGTATAAATCTTGGTATAATACCAACAATCTCTATCCAAAACTTCTCTTCTCTTCCTCTGCGCCCTCTGCGCCCTCTGCGGTAAAAAAAATCCAATTCAAAAATCAAATAAAACTGCCCTAAAACTCCCCATGACAAACTCAGAAATTCGCACAGAAAACATCACAATTCCCAACGGAGATTTACAAATCGCCGCTTACTTAGCCCAACCCGCAGCAAAAGGGCAATTTCCCGCAGTTATCGTCATTCAAGAAATCTTTGGCGTCAACTCGCACATCCGCGAAGTTACCGACAGAATAGCAAAAGAAGGATATGTGGCGATCGCCCCAGCCATTTTCCAGCGTCAAGCCCCCGGCTTTGAAACCGGCTACACCCCCGAAGATATCAACATTGGCAGGGAATACAAAGAACAAACTACCGCATCCCAGCTTCTCGGCGACATCCAAAGTTCGATCGACTATCTCAAAACTTTACCATCCGTCC
>JAYSVM010000153.1:0-40317 GCA_043718495.1 Oscillatoriales bacterium
GAATTAAGAAAGACTCACGGCGGTTAAAACCGCCCGCGTCGCTTTCATGGAAGGTCTAAAGACTCTGAGTTTTTCGCTTCCCGACTGTTTTTTATAAAAGCCTCAAAATCTTCTAAACCGTACTTCGTCATCTGCAACTGTTGTCCCAACTGTTCTTCCGCATCAACCGTCAGATATCCAGTCGCCAAAGCTTTTCGGACAATTTTGCTGATTAATGTCATAGTAGATTTCCCTTCCAAGATGCACGCTCTAAAACCTTAGACTTTTGTAACCAGACTAATCGCACTTTTAGTTTGTTTCACAATCATCGTTCAAAATACTCAAATATGTCTTTAGGCATACTCAGTATACTGACTTTAAGCTGTAATTGATGTAGCAATTATCACATTTGATTGCGATAGAATCGCACAATTTAGCTTTTGTCTAACAACCGTCTCCATTCCCTCACCACAAAAGTCGGAACCAACAGTCCTAGATCTTTTTTCCCTTGTACAGGCAAATTTAACTGCAAAGGTCGATCGCTCTCCAACTCTGCCACGATTGATTTAAAATCGTACTCTCCTACATTAACCGGTAAATCCGATTCGCTCCAAATATCCTTAGCCAGCCCAAGTTCCAGACTCCCAGCAACCACCTTCAGCGCCACCGGGTGCTCCAATTCGATACCTGGAAATCCCACCAATCTTAGGTTGAAAGAGTCTACTATGCCCGATCGCACTCTTTTATACAAAACAACTTGCCATGCTCGATCTTCAGTATCCCGCAGACTTTGTACGGATCTGAACATTGTGCGATCGGCGGTTTCTGGATATTCGTGAATCAAAGCAAAGGCCGGTGCGTTGTTTGCGATCGTTAGACAGAGGCACAAGGTAATAATTGTTACAATCTTCCGCCAATCAAATTTTTTCATTATTTCCAATCAGTTTCAGCTTGCGACAACACATAGGCTGAAACATCGATGATTTGTTGTTCAGACAAACGATCCTTGTAAGACGGCATGATATTTTTACCGTTAGTTACTAAATTGGCAATATTTGCGATCGAATCCATCCCATATCGTTTCAATGCTTTCTGTTTCAAATTTTTGCCACCTCTAATAATGTTGCCACCATTGCTATGACAACCCGCACAATTGACACTGAAAACTTCAGCCGCCGTTGCAGGATTTGAAGCTGCATCTGCCAAAGCAATTTGGGGAATCATTGTAATTACTCCCAATGCCAAGGTCAGGATTAATAGGAAAGCAGCGAATATTTTTTTCAATTTCATTAGCCAAATCATCTATTTGTAGGTTTAAAAGAATCTATCCCACATGATATTATATCGAATGTTGCACTAAAAATGATTATTAACAGTCAACCGTCAACTGTCAACCAACCATCAATTGTCAACAATCTCACCGTCAAGTTCACCAAACTCGATTTTAGTACCCACAATCAGAGTTAGCGTACCTTCTGGTTCTACCAGTTTCATGTCGCCTTGAGTGTCTGTGGCCCACCAAGGCGGTAAATGCCTTGTGCGATCGAACTCCATGAAAGGTTCGGTGATTAAATTGCCCACGAAACCGCCGACGGCACCGCTAACACCAAACTGTAAAGCTTTTTTAATGGCTGATAGATTTCTTTTCAAAGCGCACCTAGTTGAAAATTACAGCAGAACTTGACCGAAAAAGTGGGATACAAGCCCCGTCCTTTTAGGACGGCTTTAGCTTTCCCAATTGTATTAGCATGATATACAGCAAGACCCGATGAAGCGTCAAGAATCACCGTGCCTGATAGCAGGTGAGTATTTCAATACAAGCTCGATCGTCCGAATTTCCGATCGCACCTCAACCCCCACCTCCGGCTACTTCCCTTCGTCGTGAAGATCCAACTTTTGAAGCCAAACCACCGCCCGCTACAAAATCACAGGAAATTCATCCGCTGTAATCATTGCTGTGAGAGAATCACAACGTTTTAATTGACATGATTTTCGCATTCAAAATTCAGCGTCCAAGACCCAAAAATGAAAAGGAATATTACAAACTATTACAGGAACACTCAGAATGTGAACATAATGCCTCAAAATACTTGCCAGAGGTAATTGCGTCAAAAGAGTAATCTCGCCCGCAACTACCAGACAGTCACTCGATCGCCACCTAATCGCTGTAATCTCGATCGCAAAATTAGAGAAAGCACCAGTTATGTGTGGTATCGTAAGCGACAGGCAAAGTGCAGCCAACAACAGCGCACCGGCGTCAGAACAAGCGCCGTTAAACGCCCAAAGTACCCACCAGTCAACAACTTCAACAGTTGCAGACAAAGTCGGTTTCCCAAAGCGTTAAAGCTCCTGCCGCAAGCGAGAGGTACGGGATGCAAGCGCCCGCCGTCGCTCTGCTGAGCGTGGAGCAGTTCGTAATTGCAAAATATCCAGCGGGTACACACAAGATGAGTATCGTCACCAAATCAATCGTCAACGCAGACGCTGAAGCTCGTTACCTGAGCCCAGGCGAACTGGACCGAATCAAAAGCTTCGTCACCTCTGGTGAACGCCGCGTCCGCATCGCCCAAATTTTGAGCGAATCCCGCGAACGTATCGTCAAACAAGCAGGCGACCAACTTTTCCAAAAACGCCCTGACGTAGTTTCCCCAGGCGGCAACGCTTACGGCGAAGAAATGACCGCAACTTGCTTGCGCGACATGGACTACTACCTGCGTTTGATCACCTACGGAATCGTAGCTGGCGACATTACCCCGATCGAAGAAATCGGTATTGTCGGCGTCCGCGAAATGTACAAATCCTTGGGAACCCCGATTGAAGCAGTAGCCGAAGGAATTCGCGCTATGAAAAATGCAGCTTCTTCGTTGCTTTCTGGAGAAGATGCTTCCGAAGCTTCCTCTTACTTCGACTACGTTATCGGTGCGATGCAGTAAAGATTTTAGATTTTGAGATTGTGAGTTACCAGCAAAAAGCCAAAAGCTTTTGCAGATAACCAACCACTGATAAATCTGAAATCCCAAATCTCAAATCCGAGCTACAAAATTGGACTGAACTCAGCCACTTTCTAGGAAACAAGACCATCATGCAAGACGCAATTACCGCCGTTATCAATTCCTCTGACGTCCAAGGTAAGTACCTGGACATCAGCGCTCTAGACAAACTCAAGAACTACTTCGCATCTGGCGAACTGCGCGTCCGCGCCGCTACAGCCATCAGCGCCAATGCAGCTACAATCGTCAAAGAAGCAGTTGCTAAGTCTCTGTTGTACTCTGATGTCACCCGTCCCGGCGGCAATATGTACACCACTCGCCGTTATGCAGCTTGCATCCGCGACTTGGACTACTACCTCCGCTACGCCACCTACGCAATGCTAGCTGGCGACCCTTCCATCCTGGATGAGCGCGTGCTCAACGGTTTGAAAGAAACCTACAATTCCTTGGGCGTGCCCATCGGTTCTACCGTACAAGCCATCCAAGCAATGAAAGAAGTCACCGCCGGTTTGGTCGGTTCTGACGCTGGTAAAGAAATGGGCGTCTATTTCGACTACATCTGCTCTGGCTTGAGCTAAGACGAAGGAAGTTCGGCAACGGATTCTGTAACGGATGTAACGGATGTAACGGATTTCAATCTGATGGAAGTCGGAAGAAGGAAGTTCGGCAACGGATTCTGTAACGGATGTAACGGATTTCAGTCTGATAGAAGTCGGAAGAAGAAAGAAGGAAGGAGGAAGAAGGAAAAAGATTTATTTTTTGCCTCTTTTAACTTTTAACCTTTAACTTTAGACTTGTTACCTTTGGCTTTGAAAAGAGGTCAGGGAAGTTGAGAGTGATTACTAGACCATCAAAGGCTTGTCGAGAATACTGGACGAGTTTTAATGAGCTAGTTTTGATTCCTAACTCCCTGTCTTCAATGTTTTAAAAATCCATCTAAAAATCTGTAAGCCTATTTCAGGAGGTACTTTCCCATGAGAATGTTTAAAGTGACTGCTTGCGTCCCCAGTCAAACTCGCATCCGCACTCAGCGCGAATTGCAAAATACCTATTTTACTAAGTTAGTTCCTTACGATAACTGGTTCCGGGAACAGCAAAGAATTATGAAAATGGGCGGCAGAATTATTAAAGTGCAATTGGCTACTGGGAAAGTTGGAGCTAATACTGGTTTACTTTAAGATCCGACGCTGGATAAGTGTAGGGTTAAGAGGTTGCGATGGCGGCCTCTTTTTTTGTGGCTATACTACCGTCTGATACATTTACGCGACACTTCGTACAATTAATCGGGGTAGGGACACGGCACTGCCGTCTCCTCTATATCATAGGTCGTTGCAACCGGAATTGATATAATATTGGTGCGATCGCCATTCTAGATAGTGATTTTGATGTCTACCGACGTTATCAGAAACAACCGTTTAAACTGAGATCTTGCACCATTCTCAATTAGCTGTAGGGGCGGGTTCACTCTTTTGCCTTTCGGGTTGCAAACAGGTTAAATAAACCCGCCCTCCCCCACCAAAAATCCCCTTATTGACATTGCTGCAAGATCTAAGTTTAAATCCATATTTATTCCGCAATAAGATCCAGTTATAGGGCAATTCATGAAATCTTCTCATCTTAATAATTTATTCTCTAAATTCTTAAAAAAAGTCCCCTTAAGGATTATTTTTACGGTTCCCTTTATGATTGAAATATTTATCATAGTTGGATTAGTGGGGTTTCTCTCTTATAAAAATGGAAAAGAAGCAGTCAACGAAATTGCCGTTCAATTGCGTGAAGAAATTACATTAGAAATCCAAGAATATATTAAAAACCAGTTATCTGCTCTAGTTATGATTCATAAACTTAACGCTGATGCTATTGAACGGGGTGAGTTAAGTCTCGATTTACAAGAGGGAGAGACGCAAAAATATCATTATTTATGGCAAATGATTAAAAATTTTGATGGCATCAGTCGGATCGGCTTATCCTCTCAAAATAAAAATCAATATTTAGACATTTGGAGAAAGCCAAAAAATGGAGAATTAAGATTTGTTGTCTCCAATGCTTCTACCAATTATTTTACCTTTGAATACGCCATTAGTCCCCAAGGTCAGCCTACCAAAGTAATGAACAAATTTACCAGACATTACGATCCCAGGCAGCGTCCTTGGTACATTGGAGCAGTCAAAGCAGGTAAACTAAATTGGCAACCCATTCATTCAGGAATTGACTACAATATCTTTTTTCTCACTCTTTGTCAGCCCATTTACGATCGAAATAATAAACTTTTAGGTGTGATCCATGGTACTTACGAATTAGATAAGGTTCAAGCTTTTCTTCGCAAACATAAGATTGGCCAGCACGGACAAACATTTATTTTCGATCGAGAAGGTTTATTAGTAGCGACTTCTGAAGATGAAAGCAGCCTTAATAATAGTAAGAATTTCAAGAAAACCAAACGACCCTCTATCGATCGGAGTAGCGCTCCTCTGATTCAAGCTACAGCAAAGTATTTAAAAAAATATTTTGTTGACTTCAAAAAAATTGAGCGAAGCTATCAACTTGAGTTTAATTATAACGACCAACTACAATTTCTGCAAATTGCGCCCTATAAAGATGAGTTAGGAATAGATTGGTTGATTGCAACTGTTGTACCTGAATCGGACTTTCTCGACCGAATTCATGCTAATACTCGGCAGACAATTTTATTGTGTATTTTTGCATTTTTCTTGGTAATAATTATTGGAATTATGACGGCTAATTAGGTATCACAACCAATTTTAACTCTTAAGAATGCAGCCAAAGATATTGCTCAAGGAAAATTAGATACAACTGTAAAGATCGATCAAACTTATGAATTAGGAGAACTGGCTATTTCCTTTAACAGCATGGCCGCTCAATTAAAAGAAATGTTTGAAAATTTAGAAGAAAAAGTTGACGAAAGAACAGAAGAATTGGTAACTGCAAAGGAAAAAGCCGAAGTTGCCAACAAAGCTAAAAGTACATTTATTGCCAATATGAGCCATGAATTGCGATCGCCCCTGAATGCTATTCTCGGTTTTTCTCAGCTAACGATGCGCGCCCCAAACTTGCCACAGGAACAATACGAAAATGCAGGCATCGTCTATCGCAGCGGCGATTACCTATTGACGCTGATTAATAATATCCTCGATTTATCCAAAATCGAAGCAGGCAAAACTACCCTCAATTCTAAAGATTTTGACCTGTATCGTTTGCTGGATGATTTAGAAGATATGCTGCATCTGTCGGCTAGTAATGCGGGCTTGAAGTTGCTCTTTTTGCGTGTAGAAGATGTACCCCGCTATATCTGCACTGATGAAGTAAAACTGCGTCAGATTTTAATCAATTTACTCAGCAATGCCATCAAATTCACCTCAGACGGTCAAATTACTCTCAATGTGTTTCAGGGAGATAGAGAAACCGCAGATGTTTTTAATCTTCATTTTCGGCTGTGCGATACTGGGGTAGGGATTGCAGCAGCAGAACTACCAAATATTTTTGATGCTTTTTCCCAAGCCCAAGCCGGAAAAGAGATGCAAGAAGGAACGGGATTGGGTTTAGCAATCAGTCGCAAGTTTGTGGAATTGATGGGCGGAGATATTTCTGTTGAAAGCGAGTTAGGAAAAGGCACAACTTTTCGATTTAATATTCACGCGAAATTGGGTCAAGAAACAGCCAGCAAGAGTTCAGATGAGCATTCAATAGTGCTGGGACTGGCTCCCGGTCAACCTACATATAAAATTCTTACAGTAGATGACAAATCTATTAATCGACAACTGCTAATTAAGCTTTTGAGTCCCTTGGGATTTGAGGTAAAAGAAGCTAGTAACGGACAAGAGGCGATCGCAATTTGGGATGAATGGGAACCGCATTTAATCTGGATGGACATGAGAATGCCTGTGATGGATGGTTATGAAGCCACCAAATATATTAAATCCACCACAAAAGGTCATGCTACCGCCGTAATTGCTCTCACAGCCAGCGTTTTAGAAGAAGAAAAGGCGATCGTGCTTTCGGCCGGATGTGATGACTTCCTCCGCAAACCTTTTTCTGAACACAGCATTTTTGAAACACTTACTAAGCATCTGGGTGTACAATATATCTTAACCGAAACGATTTCTACAAAATTAAATCAGGCAGCAGAAAGCATCTTGACCTCGGAACACCTCACCTGTATGTCTCAAGAATGGATTACTCAATTATACCAAGCTGCTCTTGAGGCTGATACCAATTTGGTGATGCAAATTATAGGAGAAATTCCAGACAGGGAGAATCTTTTGATACAATCGCTCACGCAACTTGTACGTAAATTTCAATTGGAACAATTAGTTGACCTGGCCGAACCCTTAATAAACAATGAATATTAATTGTGAAACAGAAAATAAAGGCAACATTCTGATAGTAGATGACCTTCCAGAAAATCTACAATTACTAAGTGATGCACTCCTCAAGCTCGGCTACACTGTTCGCAGCGTCACCAGCGGGTGGATGGCACTAAAAACTGTGCAGGTGAAGCGACCAGATGTCATTTTGTTAGATGTCAAAATGCCAGAAATGGATGGCTATCAAGTCTGTAGACTTCTCAAACATAATAAAAATTTTAACAGCATTCCAGTTATTTTTATCAGTGCTTTAGATGATGTTTTCGACAAGGTAACTGCCTTTAAGTCCGGTGGAATTGATTACATTACCAAACCATTTCAGATTGAAGAAGTCGTAGCGCGGCTGGAAAATCAGTTGACAATTCAACGCCAGCAATGGCTTTTGGAACAAGAAGTTACTCAGCGCCGGGAAACAGAGGAGATACTTTATCAATCTAGAGCATTGCTTGCCAGTGTTTTGAATAGTTCCCTCGATGGGGTGGCGGCAATGGAGGCTGTACGCGATCGCACCACGGGAGATATTGAAGATTTTCGCTGTTTGGTTGTCAATCCTGTAATTGCCAGAGCTTTTGGAAATAGGCGTGAAGATGCGATCGGCAAATTGGTGATCAAAAAATTGCTGAGTCGTCTTGATCCAGAACTATTCGATCGCTTTGTGAATATTGTGGAAACAGGAGAAACTTTAAAACAGGATTTTTATTATAAATTAGGACAGTCTGCCTGGTTTAACTTTGTAGCAGTAAAGCTAGGTGATGGTTTTTCTATTACTATCCGTGATATCACCGCACAGAAACAAGCAGAATTTCAATTACAACAACAAGCTGAAAATTTAGAACTTACTCTGTGTGAACTAAAGCGTACCCAAGCTCAACTCATCCAGAGTGAAAAAATGTCTTCTATTGGGAATCTGGTGGCTGGTGTAGCCCATGAAATCAACAATCCGGTTAACTTTATTCACGCCAATTTGAGGCCTGCTAGTGATTATTTCCAAGATTTATTGAATTTGATAAAAGTCTATCAAGAACACTTTCCCAATCCGCCAACAAAAGTCACAGCGCAAATCGATGATATTAACCTAGACTTCTTGAAAGAAGACCTGCTCAAACTCCTGAATTCTATGCGGGTAGGAACCGATCGCATTCGGGAAATAGTTCTGTCCTTGCGTAATTTCTCCCGTCACGATGAGGCAGAATGCAAACGAGTGAATATTCATCAAGGGATTGACAGTACGCTGATGATTATCCAACATCGCCTAAAACCGACACGAGAAAATCCTGAAATTCTGGTAATCAAAGATTACGGTCAACTGCCCGCGATCCAGTGTTATTCCGGTCAACTAAATCAGGTATTTATGCAGCTTCTGAATAATGCTATAGATTCCGTGTCTGCCCAATGTATCGAGGAGCAAGGAGAAATTAAAATTAAAACTCAACTTCTAAGTAATAATCGAATATCAATCAAAATCTCCGATAATGGCTTGGGAATCCCTCAAGAGATACAATCTAAACTATTCGATCCTTTTTTTACTACAAAACCTGTGGGAAAAGGTACAGGACTGGGACTGTTTATCAGTCACCAGATTGTGGTCAATCAACACGGCGGAAATTTATATTGTAACTCTCACATAGGACAAGGAGCGGAATTTGTAGTTGAAATAAATAGGACGACAAACTGTTAATTAAGGACTCTTGAGTAACTATGAAAAACCGATTAATTCAAAATAATAACTCCGTAAATTTTGATCAATATCTATAAAAAAGACTACAAATCCTTCGTTTGCGCTCAAGATGGCATAATTTCGTTACTCTGTAGAAGTCTTCCTTCTTCCTTCTTCCTTCTTCCTTCTTCTTCAAAATCCTATGGTTGCTGATATTCGACGCTTCATTCCGTTTTTAGACCCCACTGTATCTGAATGGGCTGCTGAGGCCCGCTGGCTGAGGTGGCTGACTTTTTTGTGGCTGTTTGTGGGGCTGACAGCTTTGTTTTCGGCTTCTTATCCGATCGCAAATTCCGAGTTTGGAGACGGGCTTTATTATATTAAACGACAGCTAATCGCAGTGGCGATCGGGCTGGCAGGTTTTAACTTGATGGTATACTCCCCCCTGCGCTACCTGCTGAAATCAGCTCAGTTGGGCATCCTGTTGCTGCTGGGAGTGCTGTGGTTGACCTTAGTTCCGGGAGTGGGAACCACCATCAACGGGGCGACTCGCTGGATATCCCTGGGCCCTGTTCCGATTATTCAACCTTCTGAATTGATTAAGCCGTTTTTCGTACTCCAAAGCGCCCGTATTTTCGGCAACTGGCCCCGGTTGACAAATAAAGTTCGACTGACTTGGTTGGGAATTTTTGGGGCGATGCTGTTGGGAATTTTGTTACAGCCGAATTTGAGTACGACGGCTTTGTGCGGGATGACTTTGTGGTTGGTGGCTTTGGCTGCTAATTTGCCTGCTTTGCAGTTGGGCGCAACGGCTATGGGGGGAATGCTATTGGCGGTTTTAAGTATTAGTTTTCGAGAATATCAGCGCCGCCGGATTATGTCTTTTCTGAATCCTTGGGCTGATCCTCTGCAAGATGGCTATCAGTTGATTCAAAGTCTGCTGGCTGTGGGTTCGGGCGGTATCTGGGGTGTGGGTTTGGGGATGTCGCAGCAAAAGTTGTTTTATTTGCCGATTCAGTACAGCGATTTTATTTTTGCTGTGTTTGCTGAGGAGTTTGGCTTGGTGGGGGGGTTCTCGCTGTTGCTGATGTTGGGGATTTACGCTACTGTGGCTTTGAGGGTGGCGATGAAGGCTCGGAATGTAGAGAGTCAGTTGGTGGCGATCGGGGCGATGGTGGTGATGGTGGGACAGTCCCTGCTGAATATTGGGGTGGCGACGGGGGTTTTTCCGACTACGGGTTTACCGTTGCCGTTTTTTAGTTATGGCGGTTCTTCGATGGTAGCGAGTTTTTTGTTGTCGGGGCTGCTGATTCGGGTGGCTAGGGAGAGCTCGGAGGCTGAGGTGGTTTCTCTGGATGGGCGTAGGAAAAATCCTGGAAAGCCTAAGTTGCGATCGAATAACGGCAATTTACAAGTTGAGTAATTTGTTAGTTGTTGACTGATGAATTAATAGCTAATTTTTGGAAAAATCTAATGTAGATGCACATTACTGTTATTTCTAAAATGCTTGAGGTTTATAACCAAACAAATCGGATGCGGACGCAAAAGCATCTTTTTTAAGAATCAAATGACGGTCTTTGTCTCGACCGATTAATTCTTGCTGTTGCAATTTTCCTAGCATTCGCGTTACTGTCACACGAGTAGTGCAAATAGCATTAGCAATATCTTGATGTGTCAACCGGATATTTAAGCGAGTTCCTTCAAGGACGGGCTGACCGAATTCCTGTTTCAACAATAATAGTAGTTGATACAAACGGTCTTCTACTCGGCGCTGTCCGGCGATCGCCAAAATTGCTTCCATTTGCCGTAGCCGTCTGCCCATTTGAGGCAACAAATCCTGAGCTAATTGAGGAGAAGCTTCGATTTCAACCATAGAATACCAGATTAAGTAGACATCTGATGTCGCCGTAGCCCGGTAAGTTTGCAAGCTTGTTAACCATAAACCGAAGCACATCGAAGGCCCCGCCCAACCTAAAAGTCCTTCTTCTCCACTTGGATAAAGGGTACTCAATTGCACTAGACCTTGACATACTTGCCAAAGGCCTTGGGAGATCAAAGGAATTGTTTCACCCTTTGCATAAAAATGCAAATTCCGATTGGCTCCTGTGCTATGCTGGTTTTCTGCTAAAAGTGGCTTAGAAGTCAGTGGCATATCTCTTTTTTCCAGCTAAAAAACAGTGGTTTGAGACCTATGGGACTCACTCTAACTCACGAAGGTAAAGGCTGGGTAATCTTCAGGTTAGGGAAAAGATAAGCTTTGGAATGAATTGGGCATGGGGCATTGGGCATGGGGCATCGGGCATTGGGCATTGGCTGTTAAAATTTCCTTCTTCCTTCTTCCTTCTTCCTTCTTCTTCCTTCCTTCTGTTATATTTGCTGCGCGAAACTTGAGGAACTCCTAAAATGATTGAAGCACGTATTAAAAGGGAAAAGTAAGGTTTTTCATGGCAGATCAATTAATTCGCGCTACAGCAGCAGACGGCGGAATTCGCGCTGTAGGTGTCATTACCACCCGCCTGACTGAAGAAGCAAGACAGCGGCACAAGCTCTCCTACGTGGCAACGGCAGCCCTGGGCCGCACGATGTCCGCAGGGCTGTTGCTGGCTTCCAGTATGAAACGGCCTGAATCGAGAGTCAATATTCGGATCAAAGGAGATGGGCCACTGGGCGGACTTATGGTTGATGCAGGGCTAGATGGCACGGTTCGGGGTTATGTGGACAATCCAGGGGTGGAACTACCGCCTAATGCTAAGGGTAAACTGGATGTTGGTGGAGCGATCGGCAATGGCTATTTGTATGTGGTGCGGGACGTTGGATATGGCTACCCTTACTCAAGTACGGTAGAATTGGTTTCCGGCGAAATTGGTGAGGATTTGACTCACTATTTGGCAACTTCTGAGCAGACTCCTTCAGCTTTGGTTTTGGGGGTGTTTGTGGGGGCTGATGGTGTGCAAGCTTCTGGGGGTGTGCTGTTGCAAGTTCTGCCGAAGGCGGCGAGGGATGAGGAATTGGTTGAAACGTTGGAATCTAGGGTAGCAGAGCTTTCGGGTTTTACTCCTCTGTTGCGATCGGGCAAAAGTTTGCACGAGATTCTCGAACAGCTACTGGGGGATATGGGGCTGGAAATTTTTCCAGAAACTCAGATGGTGCGTTTTCACTGTGGCTGTTCGTTCGATCGCGTTTTGGGTGCCTTAAAAATGTTTGGTGAGGCGGAACTCCAAGACATGATTGAGAAAGATGGCGGTGCTGAGGCTACTTGCCATTTCTGCAACGAGGTTTATAAGGCTAACAGCGATAAGCTTACGGCACTGATTGGCGATTTGCGATCGGACTCCGGGTCTTAAGGACTCCGGGTCTTAAGACAATAGTAGCCAAAATTAGGACACGGCAGTGCCGTGTCCCTACAATATTAATTATTTTCGGTAGGGACACGGCACTGCGGTGTCCTCTATCTCATTCCGGTGTAACCGGAATTGATATAACCGACGATCGCCAAATCTTGACTCTTCGCAGTCGTATGCCTAATATAAAGCAGTCGGCAGACTCTAAACTGTGTAAGGAAAGTTACGGTTTCGCTTCGGTTCTATATAGCAATTAGGATAGCAGCGATCGCAGTTTTGCAATATTGAAGACTGGCTGATTGTTGTTTGTGGTAAGCAGAATTTATGAGTCAAGATCGCAAAACACCTGGCCATTGGTCAGCCTCAGAACCATTGGAACCAAACAAAGATACTTCATTGTTGGTGCCTCTTCCAGCGCGAAAAAACCGTGCTCAGAGACTAAAAGAACTCCGCGATATGCTGATTTCGGGGAAAATGCCCGGAGAGAATCTGGCACTAGCACCGAGTTCGTCAGGGGAAAATTCACAGCCACCGAAAGAATATAATCCGTTTTGGCTGAGCTGGTTGAAGAAATGGCAGTTTTGGCTGGTGGTGAGTTTAATGCTGTCGGTTGGTATGGGATTTGTGGCAATTTCGTCTCTGCTCAATCTGACTTCTCAGTCGAATTGCTCGAAGATTTTTTGGCCGACGGCTTCTGCGAATGATCGCTTTTTTTGCGCTCAAGAATCTGCTAGTAAACGGACGGCGGATGATTTGCTCAGGGCGATCGAATTGGTGAATGCTTTGCCACAGGATCACCCGATGCGGCCGAGAATTAATGGCCAAATCGAGCTGTGGGCTCAGGATATTCTGAAGCTGGGAAATTCTAGTTTCCAAGAGGGAAAGCTTCAGGAGGCGATCGCGATCGCGAAAAAAGTTCCTCAAAATGTTCCAGCTTACTCAATCGTGGAAAAGCAGATTGAAAAGTGGCAGTCGAGTTGGAAGGATGCAGAGAAAATTTACCGCACGGCAGAAAACCACTTGCGAAAAGAAGAGTGGGTTCTGGCTTTCCGTGAAGCTACTTTGCTATTGGATACGGGCAATACTTTCTGGGAATCGACTAAGTATGAGCAGCTAACTAAGGCAATTCAGGCGACTAAGGCTGAGGGCAATAAGTTGATTAAAGCCCGCAATAAAGCCGAAGATGGAGGAGTTGATAATCTGGTGACGGGAATTAAGCTGGCTCAGGGAATTGATCCAAAAGGTTATTTGTTTCAAGCTGCAAATAAGCTGATTGGGGAATTAAGTAATAAGATTTTGGATATTGCTCAAAAGCGTTTGGAATCAGGCGATTGGCAGCAGTCGATCGCGATCGCAAACAAGATCCCCGACGGTGGAAATTTGCAGGAACAAGTTAAAGATTTGAATGAGTTGGCTAATGCGACTGGTCAAGCTTCCACTGGTCAAATTGATGGTTTGTCGAAGGCGATTGCGATCGCTCAAAAGTTAAATTCTAACCGTCCTTTCTACAAAAAATCTCAAGATTTAATCAACCGTTGGCAACAGGAAATTGCTGATGTGAAAACCTTGGATTTGGCGGGTAGATTGGCGGCACCGGGAGGGGTGAAGGATTTGAGGGCTGCGATCGCCCAATTGCAAACAGTCCCCGAATCAAATCCTCGATCGACCGAAGTTCGCACCCAAATTAGCCGTTTTAGCCGTCAAATCGAGCAGATTGAAGATAGTCCGTTTTTGCAAAAAGCTAATGATTTGGCGAATACTGGCGATCCAAATGCTCTGGAAGCTGCTGTTGATCAAGCTAGGAGAATCGGTCAGGGTAGAGCTCTTTATGGGGAAGCTCAAACTAAAATTCAAGCTTGGGTTGATAGGAAACAGCGAATTCAAGATCAGCCATTTTTGGATAGAGCTCAGCAACTAGCGGCTAGTGGCAATTTGACTGAGGCAATTGATATGGCCAGGCGGATTCGGCCGGGACGGGTATTGTATGAACAGGCTCGATCGAGCATTCGGAATTGGGATGTCCAATCTCAAAGTGAGCAAGGTTTGCAGAGTGCTCGTCAGGCGGCTCAAGCTGGTACTGCGGATGCTTTGGAAACGGCGATTTCTCTGGCTCGTCAGGTGCCGGATTCGAGTTCGTTGCGATCGCAAGCTAGTCAGGCGATTGAGGAGTGGAGTCAGCGGATTTTGGCGATCGGTATGGAAGAGTCGTCATCAGATTTAGCAGGGGCGATCGCAATTTTGAAGAAGATTCCTGCGGGCACTCGTTCTTTCGACGAAGCGCGATCGCAAATCCAAGTTTGGCAACAGTCACTGAATTCTCCGGCTGATGAATCTGAGCCTCCTATACCCCCGGAAAGTGAGCCATCTCGGCCTCCAAATCGGTAAATATAATTGTTGACTGTTAACTGTTAACTGTTGACTGTATTCCCAATGCCCAATGCCCAATGCCCAACGCCCAATTCCCAATTCCCAATTCCCAAATTAAATATCAGCCGGATTCAGCTCAATCATTGCCCAAGTTGTATAAGTGCCGATCGGACTCCAAAGAATATAAGGCATTAATAACAGCGCCGCCGGTTCAGAAACTGGCAACACAGTCAAAGCCAGTATTACACTTAAAATAGCGCCAGTTCCACCAATAATTGTGCCAACTTTCAGGCTACGAACTTTGCACATAACCGACGTGTAAGACATAGTTACTATCTCTAAAAGCAGGTACAAACTCATTCGCAACCAAGTCTCCTGAGTCCCCGGTTCTCTTTCCCAAACAATCACGGCTGACCAAGCTGCACAAATAAAAATTACAGTCCAAATGAGGGGAATTGCTTTTTCAAATGTCAACCATCTGGGACGTTGCAATCGATTAAACCATCGAATATCGCTCGGTAAAATCAAGTTAGAAGCTAATCCTACTACAAAAACAACAATTCCAATTACCATCCAGGATTTAATCATCATTTTGTTACCTTGACCTTGGGCGAGGTTGACGTGTTAAATTCAATAAACATTATCTCTGATTTTGGCGAACAATGAATCCGTCTCTAGTCATAAATTTATTTTTAATTAATTTTTTGTTAGCTAACAGCCAGGACAAGGCAGTGCCGTGTCACTACAATCAATCGGGGTAGGGACACGGCAGTGCCGTGTCCTCATCGCTTAACCGAGTCGGTGGTGATGTTCTAATTCCAAACTAGGATCGTCACTTTTTTTAGGAACCAAAAGCGTATTTCCGCTGCTAGGTTGTAGCACTGCTTTAATAACTTGTAGAAAACGGTTAGGCTTTTTGGTTTGACCATTAAGAATGTGGCGATCTTTGACTTTTTTAGAAAGGTGTCGCATCACAGACAAATCTAGTTCATCAATAAAATGATCTGCGATACGTTCTCCCATTAAGTCAACAGCTTCAGAATACTGTTCAGTCAACATTTCTATTGCATCATAAGCTTCATCAGCAACTTGACTTTCCACTGTTTGATTTTGATCACCATGGGTTTGAGAGTAATTGTGACGGCTGTCTAAGAGAATTTGATAGTCAGCAATACTCATTCCCAAATTGTAAATGTGATGGTGAGCATGATCCATCAAATCTACTTCACTAGGATAGAAGTAACCGCGAGTGCTATTAATGCCGTGGAGTTTTGCCCAGCGCCGCAAAATTGTCTCATCTTGCAGTTGGTATCGATCCAACATTTGAGCTGTTTTTAGCTCTACTTCTGGCGTAACTTTGAAATCGCTCATCGGTAATTCCTCTGTGGTGAGTAAATAAATAAAATTGAAAGTTTTGGTCAGTGATTTTTGTGCTGTCAGAAAGTTATGATCGATCCTGTGACGGCATTAAGGGAGATTTGCGGTAATTTGCTAGCCGTCGCTCAAGCTATACTTGTGCAACCTGATAGGGCGATTGGGGTAGCGTCATTAAAGAGGATTGTCTCGATCGCGCTCTCAACCAACTGCACAGGGTTTATTATATAGCTGATGGCCGTTTTTCAACGATGATTAAAAATAGTAAATTTTGTTTATTTAACTTGAATTTATAGTGATTTTAAGCTAAAATAGTGTCAACAAGTGTGTAATTAATAATTTTAGTAGTTGCGATCAAGATTTTTGCTATGCCTTTATACGATTATTTCTGTTCCAGCAACAACCAACGCCTAGAAGTTTCCCACAGTATGAACCTCGAAGTCTTGACTTGGGGGCAACTGTGCGAATTAGCCAAATGTGAGCCTGGAGACACTCCCGCAGATGCGACTGTACGTCGTTTACTGAGTGCTCCAAGGTTGATGAAGCCCACTTCCGACACCGAGTATAAAAATCAAGGCTTCAGCAAGTACGTGAAGCGAGATGAAGGGGTTTATGAAAATGTGACAGCTAAGGATGGTGAAAGCCGGATTGTGAATCGAGATGGCAAGGCGATTAAAGATTGAAATTGGGAATTGGGCATTGGGAATTGGACATTGAGAATGACAATAAACCGATAACCAATAACTTTCCCCCTTCCAATATTATTTACCAAACCAATCCTTCATTTTCTGTTTAGCTTGCTCCTTAGTTTCAGCATTAATATATACGGAAACAGTAGCTATTGCAGCCAACAATACTCCCAAATCATCTGTAAATCCGATGCCAACTAATACATCTGGAATTGCATCAACAGGAGATATAAAATAAGTCAAAGCCCCAACTACCACACCTTTTGCCCAACCAGGAACATTTGGATTCTGAGCAGTGTAGTATAGTGTCAAAGCTTTTTCAACTACTTCTCTACCTGCGGTTAAAGCAAAGTGTTTAAGTTTAGCCCAAAAAGTTTCATCTGAGTAATTACTTTTTGAATTACTCAGGTTGGTGGTAGTTCCTTTGGGATCGATTAAATCTAAAGGAATGCCAGCAGTTTTGAGTTTGGAAACACCAGAATTAAAAGATGCTGACACTTGACTTGGATTCGGTGCTACCTCCCGAATTTTTTGCAAATCTGTGATAAACTCTTGCATAGCTTGAATTTGCTTGTCAGAAATTCCTAGCTGTTTTTGGGTAAGTGCGATCGCTTCACTTTCTTGGGGATGAATGGTATTATTTGCCCCAGCAATGTTGATTGCAAAATACATGATTCCCAAACGTAATGTCTCTGGCGATGGCGCGAGGGTTTGCAAACAGTCGCTGAGGGAAGGGGGAATGGCTGTGTAAGATTGAATTTGAGTCTTGGCTGAGTCAGAAAACTTGTCTAAATTTATGGTTTTAAACAGCAGATTTAGTTCATCAATATCAACGGAACCATCGGCGGCTGCGATCGCAAATAAAGCACCATAAAAAGCTAGAAGCTGACTTTCTGAGGATGTGGCAAAAATATTTGTTTCAGACATGATGCTAATCTAGTCGATTACGACGATTTACATTTTACCACAACTCAGATTCATAATGATTGCAGAAATCGGCAATAATTTGAGACGATGGCACAACGGAGAATTTTTGATGAAAGTTGCGATCGTCGGCGATGGCTATCTAGGTACTGTGACAGCTCAACATTTACCCGCCAAACCCGATTATAGCACAACGGCGACTACCAAAACACTGGGATAAGTCGATGAATTCGAGGCAATTGTCCACCGAGAGGCCATGTTCAAAGCTAACGAAAAATGCAATCACTGTTGTGTTACAAGAACAAAGGGTCGGTTTCACAGATCATGATTGCCTAAAACCCGCAATCTCGCATCGCAAATCTGCCCGCACCTGCATGAGAGTCCTTTATTGATATCGATACAAATATCGCATGAATCTTATCAAGAATAAATTGTATTCAAAAATAGCGATTAATGGTACTTTGTTATTATTAGTATTTGTCATAACAATCGCAGTCACCTCAATCTACATTTCTAGCGAACATACTTTTTATTGGTGGGATTACGCTGGCTATAACAATGCTACAGTCGGTCTTGCCAATTCATTTCGGGAATCGCCAGATAAAGCGATACGTGGAGTTTTACAATCGCTTTCTAATGAAAAGAATCTGTTAATTTGTTTGCCTTTAGTGCCGTTTCTTTTGTTATTTGGCGATTCTAGGTTGAGTTATATTCTTAGTGTATCCCTGATTTATGTAGTACCATTTCGCTTGTTGTTGGGGGCAATTTCTGTCAAACTAATTCCTGTTTATCCGCGCCGAGTGTTTTGGTCAACTGTGTTGCTGAGTTTATTAATTCCGATGAGTTGGATTCCGACTTTGCGGGGATATCTTGATACTGGTGGATGTGTGTTTGTGGCTTTGGCAATTTTAGTTTATCTGCACGATGTTAAGCTAAAATATTGGTGGCAAATCCTGTTAATTGGCTGTTCGCTGGCTATGGCGATTTTGTTTCGGCGGCATTTTGCTTATAGTGCGATCGCATTTTTTGGTGCCGCTATTTTTCAGGTTTTCATAGAGTTTATTATTATATCAAAATCCCGTAGGGAAACGGCACTGCCGTCTCCTGATTTTTGGGACACGGCAATGTCGTTTCCCTACCAATATTTGTTTGCATCCGGTGTTAAACTGGGTTTGATTGCGGCAACTAGCTTTAGTGTTTTAATGCTGGTAGCTGGAGATTTCACGCGCAGTGCGATGACGGTTGATTATCGCAATTTGTATTTGGCTTGGAGTTTACCAGTCAATGATATTTTAACTCGTTATGTGTCTTTTTATGGTTTGGGAACTTGGCTGTTAGTTGCGATTGGTTTTTCTGCTGGAATGGTTACTAGAATAATGGCATTTCCTGCGGCTATTTTTGTTTCGCTATTTGGGATTTTGTCGCTGGTTGAATGGCTTTTGGTTTTGCGTTATGGCTATTTGCACTATACAATTCATATTACACCGATCGCACTTTTAGGATTATCGGCATTTTTCTGGACAACTTGGCTGACATTCCAGGGTAAAGTTCGGTATTTGATGCTGAGTGTGGCTGGTTTGTATCTGAGTCTCAACGCCGTTTTGGGGCTGATTCCCCTAAAACTGGATATTTCCAGACTGTTTATGGCTAATTTTCCGCCGTTAGTGCGATCGGACTACGGCGAAGTGGTAAGATTAGTTGAATTTCTGAGAAAAATCGCACCGAATGAGGAACCGATTTATATTGCCGGTGCTTCTAATAGTTTTAATGCTAATATTCTTAAACAAGCTAACCGTAAGTTGAATCCGCCGGAGGGTTGGTGGAAATTAAACACTGTTGGTAGGCCATTAATTGACTCTCGCGATACTTACCCGCTACCGGAGTTGTTGATGTCGCAATATGTGGTGGTTGCTACACCTTTTCAGCAAGTTTTGCTGAGTGATGAGCAGGTTTTGCGATCGCACGAACAAGATGTTGTTAAAGTTGTATACGATGCTTTTACTCAAAATTGGGAAATTTCCCAGGATTTCCAGCTTTTGCCAGAACAGTTTCAGCTAGAAAACGGTGTCATAGTCAGAGTTTACCGGAGAATGCGTCCAAGTGCGATCGCAACAGCCATCAAAACTCTTCATGCGATGCAGCAACAAATAGCCGAGAAGCCTGGCACTCAATTAGATTGGATCAGCTTAAATCAGTCAGTTTATACAAGTTCTAATTATCCCGTTACCAAAGAATCGGATAACATATATAATATTGTAACTCATCCAATTAAAAATACCAAGCAACTAGATCCATCTTTTCTATATTTAGGTTCCTTATATGAGAAAAATCAAATTTCCGGCAAACTCAATTTACCTAACAAACAATGTGAAGGAGTTTCCCTGCGGTTGACTTTGTGGAACAATCAAGGTAAATTAATTAACTCCACCGAAACAGCCTATAATCTGGTAGCTTCCTCCAAATTAAATCTATTACTTGAGGGAAAGAACCCAACTTATCTACTACTTGAGGTATTGAGTACAAACAAACAGAATTCAACCAATAAATGCCAACTAGAAATTAACAATTTAGCCATATCAGTGAAAAAGAATTGAACCGTCAATGCAGAAACATCACAAATTAGACTGGTATTTTAACTTATCCATCTATACCTTTGTCATCATCGGTTCATTAATAGCAGTAGGGTATAAATTCCCCATAGGAGGCAACTTTCCCGAATTGCCACAAATCCAACATCTCCTAAATCCTGAACTATATAAAAATGACTATCATGTTCAGGAAATGGTTAAATTTAATCCGAGATACTACTATTATCATATCATTTATTTGTTGGCAAGTCTAGGATTAAGTATTCCTTTAGTGCATTTTACTTATCAATTCCTAGCCTTTGGTTCAGTTGTCCTAGCTTGTCATGCCATTATCAGTATATATACTAATGCTAAACTGCCCGCCGCAGCCATGACTTTCTTATGTTTAGCATCGTCATTTACAGATATTGGTAACACGCTGCTATTTTCTACAAAATCAGTATCCAGTACCTTTGCAATGGGTTGGGCAATCTGGGGGATTTACTTTAGTTTGCGTCAGAAATGGCTGACAGGATATTTCTTTTTTGGAGTAGCTTGTTTGCTGCAATTCTTAGTGGGTTTTTTGCCGGGGTTAATGATGATACCTGTGCTAATTCTTGCATCGGTAGAACAGCGAAAGTTCAAAAATCTCATTTTGTCGATCGCACTTTTAGCAGTAATGGCAAGTATCGTCTATTTACCAATGTTGCTAACAGGTACTACCAGCAGTGATACTATCAACAATGCCGACTTTATCTACATTTACGCAAAAATCCGCAATCCTCACCACATCCTCCCCTCATATTGGAATGTCGGTAACAATTGGTTAAATTTTATATCTTTGACGATTGGTGGTTTACTTTGCATCAACAATACGAATGAACTGCGAAAAGAAGACAAAATTAACTTTGCGATAATTATTGGCACATCAATTTTGGCGCTACTGCTGAATTACCTATTTGTAGAAGTTTACCCAGTGGCTTTGATTGCTAAACTACAGTTAGCTAGAACCGTACCTTTTGCTCAAATAATTATATTTATCGCCATCAGTTTGCTATTCGATAGACTTTACCAAGCAAAACAGCTAGCGATTGGTTTGCTGCTGCTAATTATCCTCACTTTACCCAACCGAGGTATTTTATTTTTAGCCTTATTTGTATTTTTATCAATTTGCCAAACCCAAAAATATACACTTCCCAAACGCTACACTATTTTGCCGTGGTTTTTTACAGCAGGAACATTAATTTTTAGCTTGATATATCCGCTGACTAATTCAGCAGAAATAATAGACCGCCTAATTAGTATACCAGTTCTTTTCTCAATTCTTGCCTTTCCTTTCATCTTAGAAAACCTATCAATTTCTACAGCTATTAAACAAATTATATCTAATTTATTATCTTTACTAACTGCCACTATCTTAGTATTAGGAATAGCCGGAATTCTCCCCAAGCCAATATTAGATATATTTCAAACAAGAGTGAATATCAATGCCATTCCCAGGGACGACTTAAACAGATTAGCTTTACGCTTTTCACAAAGCAGCAATCAAGATGCACTGGTATTAATTCCCCCATCTGTCACCAGTTTTCAATATTTTTCACAAAGGGCAGTTATAGTCAACTTCAAGAACTTCCCATTGACAGAAAAAGGTATCAAAGAATGGCAAAATCGGATGGAAACTGTATTAGGAGTCCCTTTGAGTCCGCAAATGATTTGGGGTGGCAATGACTTATTCAGTCGTCGCAACAGTGCCGATTTAGTCCAAGTAGCCAAAAAATATCATGCCGATTATATCTTGACTCGTACTGACTGGCATCCAGATATTCAAGGAGAAATCGCCGACAAACAAGGCAAATGGATACTGTATAAAATTAGGTAATTGGGAATTGGGAATTGGGCATTGGGAATTGGGCATTGGTTTTATATCCGTTAAATCCGTTACAAAATCCGTTGCCGAACTTTCTTCCTTCAAAATTCAGAATCATCAATAATTTCACAAATCTGCTTATCCACATAATCAGCATCCACATTCCGTGCCATCAACTCCGCCAAAATCCCCAAAGAAATCAACTGTACCGACAGGATTGTACACAAAATCCCAAAAAATAGCAAAGGTCGATTCCCGATCGGACCAAAATTCATCCCCACCAAATTCAACAACCAAATCACAATCAAATAACCAAGGGAAACAAAGCCAACCAAACCAAAAGATAAACCCAAACCTCCAAACAAATGACCAGGTTTCTGCAAATAATGCGTTGTCGCCAACACCGTCAACAAATCAATAAAACCCCGCGCATAACGTTCCCAACCATAATTAGATTTACCATGCTTGCGCGGATGGTGTTCGACAACCACTTCCCCAATCTTAAAACCCAAATTGTTCGCCAAAGCTGGAATATAACGGTGCAATTCCCCGTACAATTTAATAGATGCTAAAACTTCCTTGCGATAAACTTTAAAACCGCAATTCATGTCGTGCATTTGTACGCCAGTCATCAAACACGCCACAGCATTAAATAACTTGGAAGGTAAAGTTTTAGAAATAGGATCATTCCGCTTTCTTCGCCAACCTGAAACTAAATCAAATCCTAATTCTAAATGGTCTAAAAATTTGGGAATCTCCGCCGGATCATCCTGGAGGTCAGCATCAAGGGTAAAGATGATTCTCCCTGCTGAATTGCGAAATCCGGCAGCAAGGGCGGCAGATTTGCCAAAGTTTCGACGTAGTTTAATGGCCTTAATTAGTTTGGGATTATTCCTAGTTAAATCTACGATTTCTCGCCAAGAATAATCGCGGCTACCGTCGTCGATGAAAATTACTTCGTAACTGTCAATTCCTATCTGGGACATGACTATTTGGATTTTTTCAAATAGTATTTTTAGGGTAGCTTCTTCGTTGTGAACTGGGATGACGAAGCTGAGGTCTTTTTGCATGATTTTTTAACCGCAGAGGGTGCAGAGGACGCAGAGAGGGAGAAGTCAGAGGTAAGTTTTTTTAGTTGTTATTGATAGTTTGGGAGTTTCTCATCGCTATCCAGCCTTCGCGGTTTTTAAATGATGCGTAGGCTGTTAATAATTTGTCGGTTGGTGATGTTTGAATGTATCCTCTCCAAGCTGCGGATTTGTAGGCTGGCCCAAATAAGTTTACTAAATCTGGACGGGGGAATCCTGACATTGCGAAACCTCGAACGACATTTTCTTGATTCAAAATTACTATACATTTTACATTGTTTTCGGGGTCTCCTACCCAACCAATTACTCTGGCTGCGCTGGGTGCGAGTTTTGTGACTATATCAAAGTATCCTGGTATTCCATCTTTGGGGACTGAAAGTAAGTTTGAATCTATTTTTGTATCTAATGCTGCACAGAAGTTATACTTTTTGACATCTCGGTTAAATGGTACTAAATTGTGATTTTTTAAGGCATCGATTAACCCGATGAAAGCGGCCGGTCTGTTGCCTATTTTTTCTTTAATTAAGGTTACATCGGTGATGCCTAATTGTAATGATAATGCAACTAAGGGTTGATAGGTTGCTCTGCGGGCGATCGCACTTGCGGTCTCTCCTCCCACACCGTACATTAAAATGACTGCAACTGTGGCGATTCCTAAGAGTGGTGTCAGCCAACGTGTTTGCATTCTGGGACTTGGTTGTAACTGCCGCACGCACAATACTGTCAGCACAAATGTACTCATCCAAAACAGTGCTGGGAGTGTGGCGTAGCGCGAAGCTGTGGCTTGTTCGACTCCAAAGCCCGATCGACTAACGGCAGCCATTAACGCCGTTTGTAGGGTGTAAATCTGGATGGATAGCCACGGTAGCCACTCGGTGCGATCGCCTTTTTTACCAAACAACCAATAACTTACAAAACCAGTTACTGCTATCAAACCAATTATACCAATAATTGAAGCAATAATTAGATTTTCGCTAAAGATTCCACCTAGATAAGTGGGAATATATTCGATGGTTTTGAGTGGATTTATTTTCCTTAAAGAAGGGTGGTGAGTTGGAGTTTTATAAGTTAAAAAATAAGTACCAATCACTGCAATTGAAGCAGCAAAATATAAGTAAGTAACTTGGCGGGGAAAGCGCAACACAATCGCCGCAGCACACAATATCGGCCACAAAGCTAAAGGAGTGCTGTAACTAATACAACCTAAAATCCCAAAAATAATACTGCCAATTACCCACTTATTTTGTAATGACAGATGCGGGGGCGGGTACGAGGAGGGCAGGCACGGGAGCACTGCCCCTACAGACTCGTTCCCAGGCTCTGCCTGGGAATGAATATCAGGAGGCTCTGCCTCCCTCTTATTCAACAAAACTGTTGCATAAGATTGCAAACAAAATATCGAACAAATCACAAATAAATTAGCAATTATCCAATGCACACCGCTAAATCCGCGCATCCAATTATGAGCCGCCGCCGGAGTGAAATTAAAAATAGAAATACCAACTATCATCAATATAAATTGCAGCGGAGAACGCCTTGATTTTAACGGTAGCAAAGCAATTAATACATAACACTGAATCAAAGCAAAAAACCAGCCAGCTAAACACAAGCCAATATTTGAGCCTTTGGTAATAACTATATTCAAAGCATAGATAAGTGCCGGAATTAACACAAAATGCTCGTTCGCCCGAAAGATCCAATTAAAAGGATTAGTAGAAAAGCCATCTACTGAATAGAAGTTCCAAGTCATCCACCAATAGTCAAAATTAGACAAGTCTCCAGCTTGCGATATCAGGTACAAGATATATGAAGCTGGGATCATAATCCCCAAGATTGATGCAGAAATTAAAACATATGGTGGATTGATTTTCATCTAATTTACAAATACAAGTGGTGTTAGGACTGTTTCATTCTCTGTAGGCGCAATTCCCCCGTGGTTGCCTTCTTGTGGGATGGTGGGTAGGGTAGGCACGAGGCACTACCCCGACAAAACTCACTCCTCAATTTTTACTTCACTTCTCTTGCCAGCATTTGCCGGAGCCCTTGCCGCCAATAGGGAGGATGCGTGCCTAGAATTCCTGATATTTTCACAGTAGAAAGGACGGAAAAAGCGGGCCGTTTTGCAGGTGTTGGATATTCCAAGGTGGTAATCGGAATTACGCGCTGAACTTTGAGAGGAAAGCCGAGTTTTTCTGCTTCTTCAAAAATGGCGATCGCAAAATCATACCAACTACAAACTCCGCTGTTTGTATACTGGTAAGTTCCAAAAATTTCTGGTCTAATCTGAGGAACAATTTGCGAAATTGCCGCAGCCAAATCCCCAGTCCAAGTAGGACTTCCGATCTGATCTGCTACTACCCGAATTTCTTCCCTGTCTTTGCCCAACCTCAGCATAGTTTTGACAAAATTGCCTTTGCCACTATTGCCATAAACCCAGGCTGTTCTAATAATAATATGCTGATTTCCAGCTTTCCTAATTGCTTCCTCACCAGCTAATTTTGACTTGCCGTAAATTCCCAATGGATTCGTAGAGTCTGTTTCTCGATAAGGAGAACCTTGACTGCCATCAAATACATAATCTGTGGAAATATGAATCAATGTCGATCGCAGTTTTTCGCATTCCTCTGCCAGAAGTCCAGGGGCTATGCCGTTGACTGCGTATGCTAATTCTGGTTCGCTTTCTGCTTTGTCTACAGCAGTGTAAGCACCAGAATTTACGACTAAATCTGGTTGGATTTCAGCCATTGCTTGACGGATACTTTCGGGTTGTGACAAATCGAGGCGAGTGCGATCGACTGCAATTACCTCTCCCGAAGATAATAAGATTGACTGTAATTCTTGAGCGAGTTGTCCGCTACTACCTGTGAGTAAAATTTTCATTATCTAAAACATTTGAGCTCTTTTGAATGCTTGTCCGGCTTGGTCTTTAGCTGATAGAATTGGCTTACCACCATCCAGTGGCCAATCTATCGCCAAATCGGTGTCATTCCACAGGATACACCTCTCGTGACTCGGTGCATAGTATTCTGTAGTTTTATACAAAACTTCAGCAGTTTCTGAAACCACCAAAAAACCGTGAGCAAATCCCGCAGGCACCCAGAATTGTCGTTTATTTTCGGCATTCAGCATACAGCCCACCCACTTTCCAAAAGTCGGCGAACTTTTTCTAATATCCACAGCTACATCAAATATTTCGCCACTAACTACCCGCAGCAATTTGCCTTGAGGATGCTGTATTTGGTAGTGCAAACCACGCAGCACATTTTTGGACGATTTGGAATGATTGTCTTGAACAAATTCTGCCGTCACGCCTGTTTTCTCGGTGAAAGCTTTGTGATTAAAACTCTCAAAAAAGAAACCGCGATCGTCTCCGAAAATTTTCGGCTCAATTATCAAAACTTCCGGTATTTCGGTAGATATAATGTTCATAGTTGGCTGTGAAAGTGATAAACTCATACTTACTGAATGCTATTTTACTATGAAAGCTGACGCATATCTCAAAAAATTATATACCAATCGATTTGATTCCAGACAGATGCAGGCAAAGGTAGTGCTTTGGAAAGTTTTAATAGACGATTTTTTGCAAAAATATGTTCCTTCCCAATCGTCAGTGTTAGATATTGGTGGTGGTTACTGCGAGTTTATTAACCAAATTCGGGCAGATAAAAAATGTTTAATTGACCTCAATCCTGATTCCAAGTTATTTGCTAATCCTGATGTTGAAGTGCTTAATATTGATGTTTTGAATTTAGGCAATCGCCTTTTACTTTCTGAACAGTTTGACCGCATTTTTATCTCTAATTTTTTTGAACATTTGAGTAATAAAGAAGAACTTATACAAATTATTTCATTTTGCTTTGATGCTCTTAAGCCTAGCGGTTCCCTATTAGTTATTCAGCCAAATTTTAAATATTCTTATAGGGAATACTATGATTTTATTGATCACCAATTACCGATTACACATTTGTCGCTGCAAGAGCTTTTAGAAACTGTTGGTTTTGAAATAGATCTAATGATACCGAGATTTTTGCCATTTTCTACGAAAGGCCGACCCGCCTCGCCGTTGCTATTAAAGCTTTACTTGAAACTACCTTTTCTGTGGCAATTTTTGGGAGGCCAAATGTTTGTCAAAGCATCGAAAATATCGAAGTTCTAGCAGAGAGGCGCTATTTGTAGTTGCACAAAATCTACTGTATGCACAACTACAAACTAAGGATTTATGATTGGCAACACGAACTTAATAAAGTTTATTAGACAGTGCTGCAAGTTACAAACTAGCAAACAGTCTGTCCCAAGTTTTGCCTCCCACAATTCCGTCTACAGGAAGCTTAGCTTGTCGCTGAAACTTCTTCACTGCATCGAGGGTTGTCCGGCCGAAAATGCCGTCAAGTGCGATCGGTTCCGGGCACAAACCTCGCGCATTTAATAATTTTTGCAGCTTTCTGACATCTTCACCTCTCGATCCGTGTTTTAAAATCCTTTTGTGTGGTTTATGGGATTTCCGTTGGGGTTCGTGGCAATCGTTTGTCAGACAAAATTCATCGCCGCCCGATGCATAGTTTGCTCCACCTATGCCAGTCAAGAGTAATAGGAATAGAACTGCTAGTAAAATAGAAAAAGTCTGTTGTTTAACCATAGTTTCCCTGTTAATTTTATCAATCGTATTTTGCGTGTTTGACGATCGCCTTTGACAGTGATAAACCTGATTTCTGGGATAGAGCTATCTCGTCTCAAGCGATCGCGTTTCTGGCAACAGCCACCAGACATTCTACAATATAAGTGGCTTTACTGCAAAATCTCTGATCGTGCAAGTTAAATTTTGTTGCTCTTGGGCAGCAACAAAGGTAACAATCTATGCTTTTATCAAAAGTATCGATGATAGCGGCGCTATTGGCAAGTAGTCGATCGCGATCGACTACTGTTAATTGACAAAAGCCCGATCGCGCCAAACTTTCTGTAATATTAGCACCCAAAACGCCTGCACCGCATACAGTGACAGGAAAGTTTGTGATCGATGACATCACCGAGGGCGATCATTCTCTCTACTCCAACACAGCTATCAGAAATCTTGACATCGATCTAGATCCTAATTTAATATTAGTTAAGTACCAGAAATTAACTCTCTAAATGTCAGAAGTAAATATGTTCCAAAAGCTCTTTTCTAAGTGTGTTGTCGTCACAGTTTTGACACTTCCAGTCTTCCTCTATGCTCAGACAGCTCAAGCTCAGAATAGTTATGGAGCTACTGCTTATTCTGCCACTTCTGGTGCCACCGGGATTAGTTGGACTCATGCTACAGAAAAAGCAGCACTAGATGCAGCAGTAGCCGCCTGCAATCAACAAAGCGGAGGGGCTAATGATTGCAAACCACTGACATCAAATACTAATAATTGTGGAGCTATTGTCGTCGGTAAAGGAGGAGCTGGTGCGGGCTGGGGTGATGATCGAGAAGCGGCAGAAGCTCAAGCTCTCGCGGCTTGCAGTGAATTACCAGGGGGCAGTTGTAAAGTTCAACTTTCAGCCTGTAATAAATAATTTAACTGAGCGAGAGCAATCGGTATTTTGGATTTTTGACTGAAGAATTGAAAAATATATTCGACAGATGAAGCTTTAAAAAAGAGTGCGTTTTAAATTACATAAAAACGCACTCTTTTTTATTTTTTAGAACTTTTGATTGCATCTTATAAGCGTCAGTCGATCATCAGCACATTACCCAGGATAATCTCCCATTTCAGAAGTAACAATATCCGGCTTGAGCAAACTTTCCAATCTATCTTTCGACCAATATTCAGTTGGATAAGCGACTGCAATAATATCTGAAAGTCTAATTAGCCAACTGACTTGTCCGTAAGAATCGTTATTTTCCCCGTGTTCGCTAGGAGGAACAATTACTAGAATTTCCGCAAACTCCCCAGACAAATTAATCGGAATCCCGCCGAAACTGCTACTATTTGTTTTCATCCAAACTTTACTGCCTCTATCGAGAGCTTCTTGCAGTCGTTGGGAGAGCAAGCAGGATTTTTTGACCTTAGATTTTTTTCCCATAGTTCAAGCTTAAGTAGTTGTACTGTGTGTTAAGATCCAGGATGATCGTATTTTTACTGACTAAACTGACGATAGCAAAAATGGCGATCGAGCTCACTGCTCATTATTCTACTGTATGATAAATTGAGTTATTGCGATCAGTATAAAGATTTAATTATGAGATATTGCAGCATTGTCAGCAACAGGCGAGATGCCTGTTTCACAAGAATGAATTTTTTGATTGTGGGGTGGGCATCCTGCCCGCCCATTTGTTCGATCGCCCACTGTAACCTCGATTAAAGATCTTTGACATAAGCAATGCTATTCCGAATATTATGAAAGCCGACTGACTCATAAAGCTTCATCGCACCGGACTGATTGTCAGCATCGACTCCGAGAATCGCCGTCTCGACACCCGCAGCTTTCAGGCGATGCAAACCAGCTAGCAACATTGCTCGTCCCAATCCTATTTTGCGGAACCCGCGCCGCGTACCGAGACACGCAATCCAGCCTTCATTGCGTCCAGTCCGATCGCACTCATCGACACTAATTTCGCAGTAACAAAAAGAAACAAATTTGCCGTCATCAGCAACAACAATCAAGTCTAAATCATTTCTATAATTGGGTTTGGCTAAATCGTACTTGAATTTCTCCACCGTTAAATCGTGATGATTCCAGTGATCGATAAACGATTGATTGTACATTTCTACCCATGCTTCGGCATCCTGTTCGCCGGGGAACTGAATGAGAGTAAAACCTTGTGGTAATTTTGGTTCTGGGATGGGTTGTGAGATCGATCGCGCCAACCGACAAAAATAGCGATCAGGCTTGAAACCAGAACTTGTCAGTAAAGAAATGCGATCGGCATCCTCAGCGTGTGTCGAGGATCTGAGCTTCACTGGCGCACCCGGTATCGCAGACACCTCACGCATCCGTGCTTCACCCCAGGCGATCGCGGCTGCTTCCAACTCGCCTCCGCGCGCGTCAGGATGAACGCGAAACAATAGTGAACCGTCAATTACTTCCCCTGGTTCAAGAATCCACAACTGAGCAAAACCGATTAATTTTCCCTCCGCATCTTCCCAAAGGCGGATATCGCGGGCTTTGTCTAGGGAAGGTTCGTTAAATTCTTGTTGTAATTCTGAGACGGAAGTACCGTCATAGAGCCGATTAACAGATTGGCAAGTATTGATTAAATGGGCGATCGCTTCCAGGTCACTTTCACCCGCGTAGGGTCTGATTAACACACTTAACATAAGTTGTAAACTCAGGATTTGAGGTTAATTAAAATATAGTATCATTGCCAATAAGTCTTTCAAGGGCAGGCTCTTGAGCGTCCTTATGTCTTGTAGAACAGGCCGGACAGCCTGTTATTGAGCATGGTGGCAGATGTCAATTAAACGAAAAAATGTAACTTTAGCCACAAAAGTAACAAATTGTTACTTTGTTTCTAAGGAATGAGACAGAGACAACACCCCAAAGATATATTCAAAACCATCAAGTTCGTCACCAAGTTGACCAACTGAGATAAGAAATAAATTTTCGTCTAAGTTAAGGAGAACTCAATGCTTGACGCTTTTTCAAGAGCTGTAGTTTCAGCCGATGCCAGCACCTCCACCGTCAGTGATATTGCTGCCCTCAGAGCTTTCGTTGCCAGCGGCAACCGACGCTTGGATGCAGTAAACGCGATCGCCAGCAACGCTAGCTGTATGGTTTCCGACGCTGTTGCCGGTATGATCTGCGAAAACCAAGGCTTGATCCAAGCCGGTGGTAATTGCTACCCTAACCGTCGCATGGCTGCTTGCTTGCGCGACGCAGAAATCATCCTGCGTTATGTCACCTACGCTTTGTTGGCTGGTGATGCTTCCGTTCTTGATGACCGTTGTTTGAATGGTTTGAAAGAAACCTACGCAGCTTTGGGCGTGCCAACCACCTCCACCGTGCGTGCTGTTCAAATCATGAAGGCTCAAGCCGCTGCTCACATCCAAGACAACCCCAGCGAAAAATTTGCTGGTGCTAAGTTGCGGAAAATGGGAACAATCGTTGTTGAAGATCGTTGCGCTAGCCTCGTTGCCGAAGCTTCCAGCTACTTTGATCGCATCATTTCTGCACTGAGCTAGTCAATTGCTAATCGCAATCCGCTCAGCAAAATTGAAACTACGCTCACTGTCAAAATCACTTTAGGAGATTTAAGGAAATGAAATCAGTTCTCACCACCGCTATCGCCTCTGCTGATGCAGCAGGTCGTTTTCCTAGCACCTCTGATCTAGAATCAGTTCAAGGTTCTATCCAACGCTCCGCTGCTCGTTTAGAAGCTGCTGAAAAATTGGGCAACAACCTTGATTCTGTTGCTAAAGAAGCTTATGATGCTTGCATCAAAAAGTATCCTTACTTGAACGAAGCCGGTCAAGCTAACTCCACCGATACTTTCAAAGCAAAATGTGCTCGTGACATCAAGCACTACCTGCGCTTGATCCAGTATTGCCTAGTTGTTGGCGGCACAGGCCCTCTTGATGAATGGGGTATTGCTGGTCAACGCGAAGTCTATCGCGCTTTGAGCTTGCCTACTGCTCCTTACGTTGAAGCATTGAGCTTTGCTCGTAACCGTGGTTGCACTCCTCGCGATATGTCTGCTCAAGCTTTGACTGAGTACAATGCTCTTCTTGACTACGCCATCAACTCCCTCTCCTAATTAATTAGCAGATTTGTGATGTCGTGATTGGGTAGTTTCTACCCCGACAAGTCTGGGAAATCTTGGCTTATTGCTTTACCGAAATCGGTAAGGTAAGGGTAAAGAATTCCTGGGCTTGTTATTATGTTTTAATAGGCATATCCTTTTATAGTTATTGCAGTCTGCTAATTTTATGGATAAACGATTTTTTAGTTTTTTTAATTTAACCGAAGATCAGGCGATCGCGATTTTAGATACGCCCCAAGCTGAGATTAGCGAAGAGGATTCCCGCTACATTGCCGCTTCTCACTTGATCAATTTCTCCACAGATCGATCGATCGCAGCACTGATCCGAGCCGTACAGCAAACCGATCCGGTGCTGGAAAACCGGATTACGCGCCGCAAGTCGGTGGAAACTTTGGGAAGATTGCAAGCTGTGCTAGCGTTGCCGGTGATTCGCACCTGTCTGGCCGATGATGACTGTTACACGGTGGAAAATGCAGTTTGGGCGATCGGCGAAATTGGCACTCAAGATGCCGAAATGTTAGAAGAAGTTGCTCAATTGCTAGATAAACCCGGACAAACTTATCGGGTAATAATCCACACTCTGACAAAATTAGATTATCAGCCAGCCTTAGCCAGAATTCGCAGATTTGTCGATGATATTGACCCGCCTACTGCTAGTGCTGCGATCGCCGCAATTTGTCGCTTAACCAGAGACTTTTCTCAAATGGGAAAAGTTGTCGCCATGTTGCAACACAAAAATGTCCTAGGGCGCAGATTATCCATCCAAGATTTGATTGATGCGCGTTACTACGATGCCATCCCCAATATTGCCAAATGTCCTGTATCTTTAGTCTTTCGGCTAAGAGGAATTAGGATGTTAGCATCAGCAGGAATTGCTGACAAATCCCTAACCTTTGCCACTATCCAACCTTATTTGGAACAAACCTTAAGAGACTATCCAGCCGATTTAGACTTAGTGCATAGTTATGAAGAATTACCAGATTTATCGTTTTTGATTCGCCAATTATATGAAACAGATTTTGGACGTTGCTATTTAGCAGCTAAAACGATTCTTGAAAATTACTCAGAGGAAGCACCAGCCGCCCTGTTTGCCACCTTTGCAGAAGAAGCAAATAATGACTATGGAGCGCATTTTCATGTGGTAAAATTGTTTGGTTGGTTAAAACATTCTCCCGCCTACGATTTGTTATTGGAAGCTTTGCATCACTCTCAGCCTCAGTTTCAGAAATCCCGTGCAGCCGCTGCGATCGCCCTAGGGGAACTGGGAGAACAGCGTGCGATTCCCGAATTGAAAGCTTGTCTGGAAACTAAAATCTGGGATTTGAAGTATGCTGCATTAATGGCACTCGAAAAACTTGGTGATGTCAGTGGTTATGAACTTGCTGCGGCCGACCAAGATTGGTTGGTACAAGCTAAAATAGATGCTCATACTTCAGTAACGTCCGAACTATCTTAATAGGGCATCGGGCATCGGGCATTGGGCATCGGGCATCGGGCATCGGGCATACCTCACCAAACTTGAGAACTACCTGCATCCGTCAACAGTCAACAGTTAACAGTCAACAGTCAACAGTCAACTGCTATAAAACCACAAAAATTATGACAACAGATGCTTTGTTTGAACAACTAAAACACCCGAATCCTCATATGCGCGATCGGGCGATGTTTGAAATTGCCGATTCCCGCGATGAAAATACCATTTCTCGACTGGTGGGCATTTTAGATGATGAAGATGTCACCTATCGTCGGGCGGCTGTGAAGGCCTTGGGCGCGATCGGTGAGGATGCTATACCACCCGTGGTAGACGCAATGTTAAACAGTGAGAATGTGACTGTGCGAGGGAGTGCGGCGAAGGTGTTGGCGCAAATTGCGATTAATTATCCAGACTTACCTTTCCCGGAAGTGGGCTTGCAGGGATTGAAAAAGGCGATCGATGACGCTAATCCTGTGGTGCATATTGCAGCCGTGATGGCCTTGGGGCAGATGGGTTCCTCTGCGTTTGAGATTTTGGTAGAATCGCTGAATACAACGGATAATGTAGCGGTACAGGTGGCGATCGTGAGTGCGCTGGCTTCTGTGGGCGATCCTCGTTGTGTAGAAGTTCTCACCACATTTGCCAATGATGAAGCCGTGGATTCCTATGTACGAGAATCCGCGACAAGTTCTTTATCGCGATTGGATTTGGTGATGAATTATAAGCGTGCAGAATAGTAATGAACGAGTATGATTTTACTGTGAAGTTTAATCTAGAAAATTCCCTAGCCAATACTGACGATTTTATTGAGAAACTATATGCAGGTGGCTGTGATGATGCCTTAATTGGAGTTGGAAATAAAGGATATCTCGCACTAAATTTCATCCGCGACGCATCATCGGCTTATGAAGCTATTTCTACGGCGATTCATGATGTCAAAAGAGTTGTTCCAGGTGCCACTCTAATTGAAGCAGCACCAGATTTTGTTGGCTTGAGGGATGTAGCTAAAATTCTGGGTTACACTCAACAGCGCATGACAAATCTCACCCTCGAAAACGACTCAAAATTTCCGATTCCTGTTTATGAAGGCGCTCATTCTGTCTGGCATTTAGCGGAAATTTTAATTTGGTTGCGCGAAAATCAAACACATTCAATTGATGATACATTGTTAGATATTGCTCAAACCAATATGAATATTAACATTGCTAGGAGTTGGCAAAAAATCCCTCCTGATACCCAAGAAAGTATCAAGGCGCTGAATGTTTAGCTTGGTTTGTGCGATCGAAGCCGATTTGTTAGCGATGCAATCTAAGGAAAACACCAATGAAAATTAAAGTCAAAAATCTTGGTGCCCTAAAACAAGCTGAATTCACCCTGGGCGAGTTGACAATTATTTGTGGTGGCAACAATACCGGAAAGACCTACGCTACCTATGCACTATTTGGCTTTTTGTTTACTTGGCGGCGGATGTTGGCGATCCAAATCAACGACGCTAAAATCCAGGAACTCCTTGATGACGGCGTAATTCGTCTGGATATACAAGAATATGTCAAACAGGCAGAGCAAATTATTGCGAAAGGTTGTCAGGCTTATACAAAGGAATTACCTAAGATTTTCGCAGCACCTGCTGAACGATTTAAAGAGACAGAATTTCAGATCAGTCTGGACACCAAAAATATTCGTTTGCCAAGCAAATTTGATCTCAAAATGAGAGCTGCTAATGCAGAACTTTTTTCTATTACTAAAAGCGAAAAAAGTACGGAATTAGTCGTAAGTTTATTGGTTGAGAAAGAGACAGTAAAAATTCCCATAGATGTCATTGAACGCATCATTACCGATTCATTTAAAGAGATCATTTTTGTTGCACTGTTTCCTCGCCCTTTTATTGCTAGTGCAGAACGAACTGGGGCTTCTATTTTTCGCAAACAGTTACTTTTTGCCAGAAATAGCTTGATTGAACAAATGGGTCATTCCAACGATAATATCAATCCAATGGAGCTTTTATTCAAGGTTAATCAGGATTATCCCCTCCCGATAAACATAAACATGAACTTTGCCATGCAACTTGAAAACAGTGTTAAAAATAGAAGTTTCATTGCTGAAAACCATCCTGATATACTGACAGATTTCGCTGACATCATCGGCGGTAAATACACCGTTACTCCTAATGATGAACTTTATTACGAGCCGAAGGGTAAACGGCTCAAGCTTTCTATGGATGAAAGTTCTAGTGCTGTGCGTTCCCTATTAGACATCGGTTTTTACCTAAAACATGAGGCTCAGATTGGCGATTTACTGATGGTAGATGAACCAGAATTGAATCTACATCCTGAAAACCAGCGTCGCGTCGCACGGCTATTTGCTCGCTTGGTAAATCTGGGTATTAAGGTTTTTATTACCACCCACAGCGATTACATTATTAAAGAACTGAATACGTTGATTATGCTTAACCACGATAAACCTCATTTGAAGCGAATTGCCGAAGAAGAAGGTTATCGAGAAGCAGAACTGATCTCGTCTGAAAAAATTAGAGTTTACATTGCGGAAGAAGCATTGGTAATGCTAGAAGGGAAGACAAGAAGAACTAAATGTCAAACCCTAACACCAGCGGATATTGATCCAGAAATGGGTATTGAAGCCCGCAGTTTTGATACAACCATTGAAACGATGAATAGGATTCAGGAAGCGATTGTTTGGGGTGAGGATTGATGTCTGATATTGCTATCCTCAAAGAGATGATTCAGGAAAGTGCTACAGTACCATTGGAAGATCACAAAGGTAAAAAGCAAGTTATACTCAAAGAACCTCCGCCTGCTGACTATTCTGTAACGATTGATGGAATGCCTGATGATGCTCAAGTTATTGTCATTAAAGCCGATGCTTTCCCAGCACCAAGCAAGATTTTTACCAGCTCAAAAGGTCAGTGCAAACGCGCAGATTTTGTCATCATTGCTGATACTCCCACAGAAAAAATCATCTTTTGTATTGAGATGAAGAAAAAGAAAGACCAGAATGCAAAAATTATCCAGCAACTAACGGGCGCAAAATGCTTTGTTGACTATTGTAAGGAAATCGGCAAAGCATTTTGGAATCAACAGAACTTCCTTGATGCTTATGAATATCGTTTTATCAGTATCGGTCATATTAGCATTCCCAAAGGAAAAACCCGCAATCATCGCTCAACTGAGACTAATGACAGTTTAACAGAGACTCATGATCGTCCTGATAGAATGCTGAAAATTAGTAAACCCAATAAACTTCAGTTCAATCATTTAATCTATGGGAGATAGATAGTGTGGTGAAGGTCAAAATCAGCGCTTCGGGACTTAGCTTTTACTTTCCAAACAACTTTTTAAGCTTTTACCCCTTTCTCCTTTCAACCTTAAAGACATCCTCAATACTTTTCCCAGCCGTTTTATCCTCCCAGCCCATCACCATCAAAAAAACTTCAGCAGACGGAGTTTCCACCACGTCAACCCCCCATTCTCCTGTTTGTAGCGCTTCAGGATCGCTACTCAATGGCGGAGTCTTCTTCAATCCCGCTAAAATCAAAACATCAGGAAAAGAATCATCCGCTTTCCCTTGACTCATGCGCTTATTCACCAAAGCTTCAGCGCAAAATTCCCCAACTTGAGGCGGAGCAAAATTATTAGTAAAAAATAAAACTTCTACCATCCAATGAGCATGATTTAATTGACGACACTTAATCTCAGGATGTTGACTTAAACCTTCCACAAATACCAGAGTCAATTCTTCCCGACTTAAGGGTGGAAAAACACCTTCTGGCATATCAAAATTATGAGAAAGCAACATCCGCCCGGTTCCAGATTCAGTCATATTTTTAGTTACTTAATTTGAGAAATTGCTAATTTAATCACACCTTGAATCGCCACTTCCGATTCCTTAGCTAATGCAGCTTGTAGCGGCTCGATCGCACTTCGATCGCCCACTTTCATCAAAGACAAGGCCGCCGCCCTACGACTTTCACCATCGCCACCATCCAGCAACTCAATCAGGTTGGGGATTGCAGGCTTATAGGCGAGATTTCCCAAAGCAGCCGCCGCCTCGCAACGCACATCCACATCCACATCCGTCAGAGACTTAACCAAAATCTCGAATAACTCCGCTTTCGGCTCTTCCTGGGCGACTTTGGCGATCGCGCCAACCACCGCACCACGCACCACAGACGAATCAGACGCGATCGCCTGATACAAATACTCCTTCGCCCCCGCCCCAATAAACGCCAACGCCCAAGCCGCATGGCCGATCGTACTTTCCGGCAAATCCTTCGTACCCAAAATATCCAACAAAGCCTGCACAGACGGTTCCCCAATCCTCGCCAACGCCCCAATTGACGAACCCTTAACCACCGTATCCTCATCATTCAACAAAGCATGAATTAGATAAGGAACCGCCGTCGGATCGGCAATCAAAGTCAGAGTTTTAGCAGCCGCACGTCGCACAACTGGATTAGGATGATTTGCCAAACCATCCAATAAAAAAGGAGTCGCATCTTCACCAATTTCAGCCAAAGTTTCCGCGAAACGCAGTCGAGTCATCCCCCGCGAATCTCCCATAGATTCAACCAACCGCTTCATCATTTCCGAATCATCAGGATTGAAAGTATCCAAATCTATTTGTTCAGTAACTTCCTGTAGAAAAGCATCCGCTTTTTCGTGAGCCAATTTTATTGAATCATCCTGAGATTGAACACCAACATTCACCATAATTCTCACCTAATTATTAGTAGTTATAGCCGCCAATTGAGCGCGAAGACTTTCAAGTCCAGTATCAATTTTAGCAAGTTCTGGTTCAATTTTAGCCAGGGCTGGTTTTTGCGGTAGCTTGGCTTTTTGTGCCGCTGCGATTGTTTCACTCACCAAACGTTCCCGATACCGCTCAAATTCAGCAATCACTTCTACCAATTCTTCAGCATCTGTCTCGGTTGAATTTTCGGTTAAATTTTCGGCAGATTCATCAATATCAGATGGTGTTAATTCTTCGTTTTCAGACATAGTTTTGATAGTTTGATAATTAGACTTTGTTTGTGTAGACGCGATTTTAAGAGACTGTTAATGACTAACAGCTTAGTTGGGTTTCGCAAAGCCTCAACTCAACCTACATTTACATTTTACCTATGAGGGGTATTACCCTTTTTAAATTCGCCAACAGTCTCTTTTAATTGCCGGGTATTTTTGCTTTAACATCACACTGCGGCCGCCCCAGAAACTCTCAAGCGATTGTGTTCCAACATATCTTCCAAAACAGACTGAGAAATACAACGACGCTCAGAACAGTATGCCATTTGTTTAACCCCATTGCTCATTTGAACAGTCATCACTCGTACCCGAAAATGATCGTTGATAAACCAACAGCGTTCCTGTCCTTGATTTGTCTCATATTCCGTCTCAATAGTCAACACCCCATCCTCAGCAAAATTGTAAATACCGATGACAGGAATGCCTTCCACGTAGCCGCGATTTCGCAGAAACTTGCCCTTTTTCGGGTTATTGGGATTGGGAACATCGATCAAAATTGCAGCATAATTTTGGTTGGGGATGGCATCATCCAAATTATCTTGCCACATGAAACTGCATCCTCCACTAACTAAAGCGGGATCTACATTTTGCTGTTGACAAACCTCTAAAACTCTGGGATCATCTATTGACAAGACATCAATCATGACATTGGATTCTCCCGACTCATCAGCAGCAGCAGTATCAAAATTATGCACTGTTCGCTGAGTGAACCAAACGCCTTCACTCTTGCGAAAGAAATCCATCATAGTCATAGGTGGTGTTAGCAGCATTTCTGTGTCAATTTAGCGAGAGGAATCAAGCAAATCCCCTTGTGAAGGGGATGGGAGGAGAATCGGATCGGATTTGGATTAAGAAAATTAACTTTCTGGCGATCGCACAACAGTCAAATCCTAGGATAAATTACAACGGACAACTTTGAGCAATTTCATCAATAAATCTTCAAAAAATATAATGGCACTTCATCAACACTCATTTTTCCTCTCAGAACCGCTTACCCTAACAGAAGTCTTACAAGCAATTGAGCAAGGTAAAAGCTTAGCTCAAACCAATCTCCAGGGAATAAACCTCAGCCAGATGGATTTATCCGGGATTGACTTAAGCGGAACTAACTTAATCGGTGCGAACCTCAGCAAAACCAATTTCCAAGGCGCAAATCTCCAGGGAGTTGATTTACGGCGGGCTAGTCTCAGAGATGCTAATTTGAGTGGCGCAAACTTACAAGAAAGTTATTTTTTTAGGGCAGATTTACAAGGTTGTAATCTAGCCAATACCAACATAGAATCTGCTAAATTCAAATTAGCTTTATATGATAACCATACCGTTTGGCCAGAAGCATTTAACTACCAAAAATCCGAAGCGATTGGGCCAAAAGCTAGTCTCAGTGGGGCTTTTTTGAATACAGCGAATCTCCGAGGAGCGGATTTGAGTTATTGCAATCTGCGAGGTGCTTATCTCAGTGGAGCCGATTTAACTGGCGCAAATTTAGAGGGAGCAGCTTTAAGTGGTGCAACACTTCAAAATGCTTTACTCACTGGTGCTTTTTTACGCAATGCGATATTAATTGGCGCTGAATTACAAGGAGCCGATTTACGGGCGGCTGATTTAACGGGCGCGAATTTAGAACAGTTAAAAAGTATTGCTGGTGCTGATTTTAGTTTAGTACAAGGATTGACTGAGGAAGCGAGAGCCATGCTTCGCAGTCGTAGTTCAAAGGAGTTAGGTACTTGGAACTCTTTTACTCGGAATAATACTGCTCAAAGTCTTGCGGATTAAAGTGCTTTAAGTTAATAGTTAACAGTTAAGTGTTAACTGTCATTGCGAGGGTCGCGAAGCAATCGCAGAGACTAGGCGATT
>JAYSVM010000154.1:0-13196 GCA_043718495.1 Oscillatoriales bacterium
AAGTATAAAAAGCTAAAAGTATACGCAAGGTTTGGACTCGTTCAAACTGAGTGGGTAGAGGTGCCTTGATAACGCCTTTGAAAGTTCCTTTGTGGAATACATCAAGAATCCCCCCGATTCATCGGTGGGGAGTATCAAAGTTGTTTTGTTCCGACTCTACAATAGTTTACATACCAGCCAGATGTCACTCAATTTTAGACATAAAACTCATCAACCAATTAGCCATCGTCGCCCTGCGAGTCTGTCTCGGCCCGAATTCCCCAATTTTATAGCCCTGAAAGCCCAATTTTTCCTTCAGTAACTGCTTATTTTCTGGAATGATCGATCGAGTCAATTTCACCGTTGCGGGTCTAGAATCGATAAAATCCGGCGGTTCTGGATACTCTTTGCGCCACTCGTCAGCAACATTTGTGCTGTCCCATAGCCCTGTCTCATCGCAACGATAACCGAGATATTGCCAAACTAACCGATTGACAGCACCATCCTCAATTTCTTCGTTAAGGATAGCCCAAATAGTTTCATTGTTGAGAGGTGGCAATTCAGACATAATCTAAAGAAGGAAGAAGGAAGAAGGAAGAAGGAAGAAGGAAGAAGGAAGAAAGAAGAAGGTGATTGCTATTATATCCCCGACTTCTTCGAGAAGTCGGGGATATAGGCATCTCTAAAAATTAGTTATTCAAAATTCCGTCTTTCTTAGCCATCGATAACATCAAATCAATCACCCGGCTAGAATAACCCCACTCGTTGTCATACCAAGAAATGACCTTGAAAAACCTAGAATTTAGCTCCAGTCCTGCACCAGCATCGAAAATGCTCGATCGCGCATCGCCCTGAAAATCATTAGAAACCACTGCATCCTCAGTATAGCCGAGAATCCCTTTGAGTTCACCCTCCGAAGCTTTTTTCATTACTTCGCAAATTTCTTTATAGCTAGTTTCCTTCGCCGTTTTGAAAGTAAGATCAACTACAGACACATCGGGAGTCGGTACCCGCAAAGCCATCCCCGTCAATTTTCCCTTCAATTCTGGCAACACCAAAGTAACAGCTTTTGCCGCACCAGTCGAAGATGGAATAATATTTTGAGCCGCACCTCGTCCACCCCGCCAATCTTTAATACTCGGCCCGTCTACAGTCGGTTGAGTAGCTGTCATCGCGTGAACAGTCGTCATTAAACCTTCTTCTAAACCAAAATTATCATTAATAACTTTGGCAATTGGTGCTAAACAATTTGTGGTACAACTAGCATTAGAAACAACAGTATCTTTTGCCGGATCAAATTTGTGGTGATTGACTCCCACTAGATATGTTGCTACTTTCTCAGGATCTTTTGTCGGTGCTGAAAGTATTACCCGTTTTGCTCCCGCCGTCAAGTGTTTTGATGCGCCTTCAAAATCAGTAAAGAATCCCGTAGACTCTACAACATAATCCGCATTCCTTTCTCTCCAAGGCAATTCCGCCGGATTTCTGATTGACGTACAGGGGATGAATTTTCCGTCAACAATAATGCCATCTGCTTTGGCTTCAACTTCGCCGTCGTAAATGCCGTGGGTGGAGTCGTATTTGAAAAGGTAAGCCAGGTTGTCTGGGGGAACTAAGTCATTAATACCGACAAATTCGATATTCGGATTTTTGATGCCGGCACGCATGACTAGCCGTCCAATGCGACCAAATCCGTTGATGCCAACTTTTAGGGTAGCCATGATTTAAACTCCTCTTGAAAATATCGCTATCTCGATCGCAACTGCTGCGTTAAAATTTACCACGGCAACTTATTTTTCCAACTTAATCTTTTCTATATCTTAAGAATTTGGGGAATTGGGAATTGGGAATTGGGAATTGGGGAATTGGTTATTAGTTATTAGTTAACAATGCCCTATGCCCAATGCCCTATGCCCCATGCCCCATGCCCCATGCCCCATGCCCAATAACTATCCAACACACCTAGTAATTAGCAATTCCACCGCATCCGAAATAAAACATGACCCACCAAACTTATTGAGAACTGGTCTAATGTTTTCTGCAACTGCTGATACTTGATCGGGATCACAAAAAGCTAGTACATAAATATTATCCAGCATCGTCATAGATGAATCACGGGAAACGTGATCCCTGGTGCTTTTTCCAGCGACATCACGAATCACCGAATAACCCTGAACACCAGCCTTGTCTAGACCATCTAAAATCTTGCCCAACTCAACTGAATGAGCTATAATCTCTATCCTTTTAACTGAATCCATCATCTCACCTCCAAAACATATTGATTCCGTATAAATACATGGGAATACCTACAATGATGTTAAACGGAAACGTCACTGCTAAGGCCGTTGAAATGTAAAGACTTGGATTAGCTTCGGGAACCGTTAGGCGCATGGCTGCGGGCACTGCTATATAAGAAGCACTCGCACACAATACCGAAAATAGCAAAGCGTCTCCCTGTGGCATTCCAATTAATTTCGCTATTACCAAACCAATTACTGCGTTAACTATGGGAATTAGGATTGCAAAACCGATTAGAAAAACTCCGGCTTCTTGCAAATCTTTAATTCTGCTGGCGGCTACCAGTCCCATATCTAACAAGAAAAAAGTTAGAACTCCGTAAAACAAATCTTGGGTAAAGGGACTCATAACTTCCCAACCATGTTCTCCTGTTAGGATGCCCATAATGAGGCTACCAATCAGCAGAAATACAGAACTGTTGAGGAAGGCTTCTTGGAGCACTTCTGACCAGACTACTTCGCGTTTTCCTTCTTCCCCGCCGAAGATACTCACGAGAATTAAGCCGACTATAATTGCTGGAGATTCCATCAATGCTAGGGCTGCTACCATGTAGCCATCAAAATCGATGCCTAGTTCTTTGAGGAAGGAAGTTGCGGTGATAAATGTTACTGCACTGATTGAACCGTAGGTGGCTGCAATCGCCGCAGCATTATAAGAGTCTAGCTTAATTCTCAGTATAAAAAAAGTATAAATAGGCACAAGTGCTGACATCAACATCGCTGCCAGAATTGTCAGTGCGACTTGCTGGTTGATGCCGCTTTTTGCCAGTTCGACCCCACCTTTAAATCCGATCGCAAATAGCAGGTACAGTGAAAACAGTTTGGGGATTGGCGCTGGAATTTCTAAATCAGATTTCAGAAAAACTGCCAGCATTCCCATAAAAAAAGCTAATATGGGTGGATTTAAGAGATTTAACGCTACAAGACTTAAATCCACGATCTGTCACTCCCATGTCTGATTTTTTATCTTAGTTCAGAAACAATTGTTGCACAAAATGGATACTCTGAGAACATTAAATCCGATCGCACCTGAAAATCCGCAACTTTTTCAAGAAGTCGCGGATCAGTCAGGGTATTCTGTTAAGTATTTTTCCCTAACTAGCAGCTAAATAAGATTCTAGAGCTTCGGAACCACCAATCAACTTGCCATCGACAAATACTTGTGGTACTGTGGTTGCCCCAGTTACTGCTCGGAGCGATCGAGTTGTGATATCTTGACCCAAGACGATTTCTTCATAATCCAAGCCCTTTTCAGTCAACATTGCCTTAGCGCGGGCGCAGAAAGGACAACCGACTTTGGTGAACAAAGACACAACTTTGGGCTTTGCTGCGGTTGAGTTGATGTAGTTAAGCATCGTATCAGCATCAGACACCTTGAAAGGATCCCCAGGCTCTTCCGGCTCAATAAACATTTTGTCAACCAAGCCATCTTTCACTACCATAGAATAGCGCCAAGAGCGTTTGCCAAAACCGATATCAGTCTTGTCAACCAGCATTCCCATGCCTTCAGAAAATTCGCCGTTACCGTCGGGAATTAAGGTGACATTGTTCGCTTCTTGATCTTTTGCCCATTCGTTCATCACAAACGTGTCATTGACGGAAATACAAACGATTTCATCTACACCGTTGGCTTTGAAAGTTTTGGCTAATTCGTTGTAGCCCGGCAGGTGTGTTGACGAACAAGTGGGAGTAAATGCTCCAGGTAGGGAGAATACTACTACGGTTTTGCCAGCAAACAAATCATTGGTGGTGACATCAACCCATTCGTTGTCTTTGCGGGTGCGAAAGGTGACAGTTGGTACTCTTTGGCCTTCTTTGTTCGGCAGCATGATTTTGAATCCTTCGGTATTTGGGTTAAATTCACTTGCTGGCTTAATCGTACTCATAACGAGTATGACTTGTCAAGAGAGATGAAGAGAATTTCCCGATGCCCGATGCCCCATGCCCTATGCCCGATGCCCGATGCCCTATGCCCTATGCCCCATTCCCGATGCCCTATGCCCAATCAAATTTTCTGCCTAAATACTCTTCTAGTTGCTGATTATAAGGTGTGAAATAATCGCTCAACCAATCGCGCACATAATCGCTGATAGGCTGATAAGAACCAGGATTAGCATTTTGATATTCAGGCAATTGATATTCCGGCAAATCTAAAAATTCTAAAACTTGTTTAACAGTTGTCGCCGCACCGGCATAAAAATCTTCACTTTTCAAAATTAACAACTGTTCTTTCGGAAAGAAATCCAGCCAGTTTTTGATAAATTCTATATATCTACCACGAGCCAAATAATTCCCTGGTTCATCGCCGATAATGTATGCTGGATTTTGAGCCAATCGTGCAACTTCATCGCTAATTGCTCGATCGAACGATCGCACTTCCCAGTTTAACTCAGTCAAGCGGTAGAATTGAGAAATAGCGCGATCGACCGGATTTCGCAAAAGTACCACTAGCTTCACCTCTGGAAACGCGCTGTAGAGCCGTTCTGGTGCTTCCAGAGAGTCAAAATAGCTCGGACTTGCTTCGCCGGTCAAAAATTGCTCCCCCTCCGGCATTGGCGGAAAATGAGCCAAATACCAATCAATCCCTCTGTCAAAGTGCCACGAGAAAAAATCCATCTCCTTTTTAATCGGAGTCAAAATTTGCGGGTGTTGAGCTAAATAAGTGTACAGAGAAGTTGTGCCGCACCGCTGGGAACCAATAATTATAAAATTGGGAACTTTGACTGATTTTAAGTTCCAATGCTGTTGTTTTTTAGCGACGAGATATGCGAAAGTTTGTTTGAAACTGACGGTTCGATAACAATCAATCGCATTGGTGATTTTGCCTTGTCTCGTCAAAACTTCCCCCAAATTCAAATAAGGCCAAAAAGCCTCCGGTTGAGCTGCAACAACTCCGCGATACAAACTCGCGACTTCATCCAGCTTATTTTGCTTAGCCAAGACTTCCCATAAATTGTAATAAAACCACCAAGGAATATCGGGATTTATTTCTATTGCCTTTAAAAACGATATCGCTGCTTCATCCCACTTTTTTTGATGGCTTAAAACAGCACCTAAGTTGTAATAAGACCAGCAATCATCGGGTTTTTGGGTGACAGTTGCGCGACATGAGGCTAAGATTCCATCGCATTTTTCTTGTTCCTGCACAAATTCCCCTAATTGCGTTGTCCACTTATCACAATTTGGCTCATTTGTCAAGAGTAGTTTAAAAAAGATAATTGCACTTTCTGGGCGATCGCACCGTGCTAAACTTTTCCCTAAATCCAAATAAAACTCGCGATTTTCCGGTACAACGGGCAATTGACATTGTTGAAACACAGAATTCAAATCAGACGCTGTTTGTCGGAGAGCATAACCCAACTTCTCGTAGATTCCCGACAAATCACGGTCAATTAGAATAGCTTTTAAATAAGCATTAATCGCTTCATGCCACTTTTTTAGCTGAGTCAAAGCATCGCCTAAATTGCAAAAAGACCAAGCAAAATCTGACTTAAGTTCAATTTCGCAGCGGTAAGCAGCAGCAGCATCCTCCCATTGTTCTAGCTTGAGCAAAACATCGCCCAAATTATGATAAGACCACGAAAATTCAGGATTTAACTCAACAGCTTTGTTGTACGCTACGACAGCTTCCTCCCATCGTTCGAGTTTCACCAAAACATCGCCCAAACTGTGATAATACCACGAACAATCGGGATTTAACTCAACAGCTTGTTGATAAGCAGCAGCAGCTTCATCAAATCTCCCACTTTCTTGTAGGGAATTACCCAAATCCTGGTAATCATTATCCATGCAAAACTCCTGCAAGATTCAGTAACTTCTCCAGCGACTTCAAATCCAACTGCATATTTTTATGTACGGGTTTTTCAATAGTTCTATCATCCAACAAATCACCAATTAAATAGTAATGTTCCAAGCCGCACAAATTGCTAATCATCCAATAACAACTTGGCACATAAATCGGAGAAAAAATCTCAATTACTTTAGCTCCCGGATTGCAAAATACTAGATTAGTCAATCCCGCTCCGTGAGGTGCTATAATTACTTTAGCAGCAGCCAGACACGCTGCTTGTTCCGCTACCGACATAGTTTCCAGCTTGACACTGCGAAACCCAAATTTTTCCAGGAAACTCATTACTTCTTTATCGTTGACAATTCGCCGATAAGATGCTTGTTGCCGACTGATATAAATTCGTTCTGAATAGTCTGTTTTTATGGGCTGTTGTGCAGTCAAAAAAGCTTGTTTAAGATAGTCACACTTCCATTTGGAAACCGCTCCGGCTCCATCATAAGAAATTGACGGGACGATTAATTTATCTGCTATAATATGAAGATTGCAACGACTTTCTAAAATTTTATGTTGAGGAATGCCTAAAATATTTAAAGTTTCTTTTTGATAGGCAGAATCGCAGGCATTGACAACAAACTTATCTATGCTTTCGATTAACCCGCTGTTTTGCAAAAGGTCAAATCGAGTCATGACATCAAACATCCAATGAAAATAAGCGGCTCCACCCCAGCGTGCGGATAAAAAAGCCACATTTCCATCGATATGTTCAACGGGAGGCAATTTGTCGGAAGTGATGACTAATTCAGCACAACCCATTGAAATATCGCCCACAAGTTTGTTGTCTGAAGTAATGACGGCGGTAGTCACGACATCTGCCCAAGCTCGTCCGTTTGGTAGTATCGCAACAAAAGCTTTTCTGGTATGAGTTTGGTTTGCCCAAAATCTGTTGTGGCTGTCGGTTGTTTGAGAAGCGGATAAGTTGATTTGGCTGGCTGGATGGATGTCAATACAAGAGATGTTCGGATTTGACTCGGCGGCGATTGCCAAATCCTCTGTAAATCCACAGTATTTTTGCAGTACACTTAATGGTAAGATTTGATTGCTGCATTTTTTGCGATCGACCTCATCGACTTCTCCTTGTTGTTCCAGAGCATAACCTATATTGTCGTAAACCTCAAACAAATCGGGTTGGATTTGCAGGGCTTGAACTAAATGAGTTATTGCCGCTTCCCACTGCTGTTTGGCAATTAAAGTTAAACCCAATCCTTCGTAACACCAACAGGATTTTGGTTCCAGATTAATGCCTTTTTCATAAATTGCGATCGCACTTTCTAATTCCCCTTGTTTTCGGAGAGCATCACCCAACTTTTTGTATAGCCAAATAGTATCCGGCGACAAATCAACAGCACGACGAAAAGCCACCGACGCTTCCTGCCACTTTTCTTGCTCTTCCAGCACTTCTCCCAAACTATTATATAGCCAACAAAAGTCAGCATTCAATTCAACAGCTTTGCGATAAGCAACCTCCGCTTCCCCCCAATCTTCCACCGCAATCAAAGCCTTACCCAACTTGTCGTAAGCCCAACAAAAATCGGGATTCAATTCAATGACTTTGCGGTAAGCAACACCAGCTTCTTCCAACTGGGCTAGCTCCATCAACACATCACCCAGACTGCTATAAGTCCAACAAAAATCAGGATTTAATTCAATTGCTTTGCGGTAAGCAGTAGCAGCATCAGCATATTCCTCAATCGCCTGCAAAGTCTCGCCCAAATAGTGGTAAGCCCAACAGAAATTTGGATTCAATTGAATTGCCCGTCTGTAAGCGCTGAGAGCTTCGTCGAACAGTTCTTTTTTTTGCAAACTTTTACCCAACTTGTGGTAAAGTGAGTAAGTTCCCGACTTAATTTTAATTGCTGTTTGATAACGCTCGATCGCCTCATCAGCATAACCCGCATTTGCTGCTATATCACCCAACTTTTCCCAACCTTGAGAAAGTAGAGCTTGCTCATCGCCCAAGTTTTGATTACCGATTTTTTTGACAATTAATTGATACCCTTTATGAACTACTTCTAACTGACTTCCAAACATCTCCAAAAAAAGATTGATGCCAATTTTCGTATCTTGCTCTGGGCTGTCGGGAAACGTAAATTCGTAATCATCAAAAATCATCAATCCCCCAACTTTCACCAACCTCCAAGATAGAATTGCATCTTGCAAAACACTGGTGGGTTTGTGACAGCCGTCAACGTAAGCAATATCGTAATATGCCGAAGTCAAATTAACTAATAAATCTTGAGAATAGCCTTCTAATTCAATTACTTGCTCTGCTACTCCAGTTTTCGCAATATTCCCCTTAAAATGTTCTTGAAAATACAAGTCAATGCAAGTAATTTTTGCCGTCGGATGAGTTAAAATATTATCCAACAGCCAGCAAGCCGACATTCCCTGAAAACTACCGATTTCCACCACTTGAAAATCTGCAATTCCCGTAAACTGCTGCAAATGTCGTTTCCAAATAGGGATATTGTGAGTGAACCAGTCTTGCGTAAATTGATAATTTTTCGTCGCACATTCAACCCAACCCCTCAATTCGCTGGCTTTTTGGTGACAGACAATTGCTTCCTCCAATTCGCCTAATTGTGGTAGAATGTTTCCTAAATCGTTGTAGGCTTGAGAATCATTCGGGGCGATCGCAATTTGGTGACGATAACTGGCAATTTGTGCATATAACTCCTGCTGTTTCCGGCGCGCCTCATCCAGTTTAGCGACAACTTCCGCAGCGTTTGGTTCGATTTGCAGCGCCATGCTATAAAAGACGATCGCACCTTCCAACTGCTTCTGCTTAGCTAAACTATTTCCTAAATTTAGATAAAACTCCGCTCCATCTAACTCAATTTCCAGCAATTTGTGGTAATTTTTGCCACTGGCAAGTACCTCAATACCTTGACAATAACTGAGAATTGTGTTGTCTAAACCCGATTCGCTACGTTTCCGCAAAACATATCCCAATCTCTGATTAATTCCAGTCAAATTCGGCTCAAGCTGAACCGCATGGAGGTAAGCAGCAACAGCTTGATCCCAGGATTTTTCGCAAGTTAAGGCAATTCCCAAATTGATGTAAAACCAAGGAATACTTGGATTTAATTCGATCGCTTTGTGGTAACAAACAATAGATTCTTGCCATAGCTTTTTTTGAGCCAAAGCTTCGCCTAAATAATTATGAGCCCAAGCGGAATTGCCGTTAATATTAATCGCTTGACGGTAACAGTTAATTGCAGCATCAAACTCGCCCTTTTGCACCAAAACATTGCCCAAACTCAGGCAAGCACGAGCGTAATTTGGATTGATTTCGATGCTTTTGCGGTGACAGGCAATTGCCTTATCTAATTCTCCTTGAGCCGCCCAAGTTTTACCCAAACTGTGGTAAGATTCAAATGCTTCAGGATTGATTTCAATAGCTTTTCGATAATTTGCGATCGCATCATCCCATCTTTTTTCACGAAACAGCATTTCTCCCAAATTATGATATGCTATGGAGAAGGTTGGATCGATTTGAATTGCCTGCGAATAACACTCGATCGCGCGATCGAACTTTTCATGTTCAACTAGATTATTTCCCAGACTGACGTGCTCCTCCGCCGTAGCCCAATTCGGCTCAATCTTAAAAGCTTGATACCAACACTCTGTAGCTGTTTCGCGTTTTTGTAACTGCGTCCAAACTCGCGCTAACTGTCGGTAAGCCTCAGCAAAGTTCGGTGCGAGGGAAATTGCTTTTTCACAAGCTGCGATCGCCTTTTCCCACTGTTTTAGCTGAGAATACAAACTGCCGAGATTAGCGTAAACTTCTGGTAAATTGGGATTGCGATCGATCGCAGCTTCATACCACTGCTTAGCTTGCTCGATTTCACCTCGAACCTCCATCACCTTTCCCAGCGTCTGACAAGCTGTCGCCAAATTAGGCTGAATTTTCAGCGCTGACTCACACGCAGCCACCGCCTCATTTAACCTACCTTCAGCTAAATAAACTTCTGCTTGCCGACTCAAATCAACCGCTGCTTTTTCCATCTTTTCAATCAAACGCATAATTTCCACAACTCCAGACACCAACTAACCCAAACCCACCACTTCAACCATCCGTTTTAGCGAACTCAAGTTCACTAATATATCCTCTGTCAAAGAATTCTGATACATCAACTGTCTAATAGGATAACACTCAAAAGCCTCACCAGTTAAAAAGTAATGTTCCAACTGCAAATATTGACTGCTTCCCCAATAATAATGACTAACATAATGAGGCGACATCAACTCAATTACTTTAGTTCTAGCCTGACAGAAAATCGTATTTGTCAACGCGCTACCGTGGGCTGTAACTATCACCTCAGCATGATAAAAATAGGCAATTTGCTCCTGCAAAGACATAGATTCAGGTAAAATAGAAACAAACCCAAAGTCCTCCAATACCTCAACGACATCTGGCTCATTCAAAACTCGTCTATATCTAGCCTTGCTACGGCTGATATAAATCCGTTTTGGGTAGTTATAACTAGGGATAATCCCCTTCAGAAACTCCCGCCTCAAAAAATCGATCGCCCATCCAGAAGGCCAACCCAAATATCCAGCAAAAGATGGTACAATTAACTCAGTAGCTTGAATGTGAGGTAGCCGATCGCTCTCCAAGACTTTTTCCTCTGGAATCCCCAGCATTCTCAGGCTTTCCCGCTGAAATTGATGCTGATAACTATTCACCAAAAACCAGTCAATCTTCGCCAAATCCCTACCACTGCGTCGCAGCAATTCAATCCTCGGTAAAACATCCACCATCCAGTGAAAATAGACATTTCCAGATAAGCCAGAAAGCACCGCCACACTACCTTCAATCTGCTTCAAAGGTGGAAATGATTCTAAGTTAAAAACACTATGTTTTCTCACATCATGTTTTTCGCATCCAGGCAAAAACCCCGGATAATCTCTAGACAAATCAGCCAACAAATAGTTGTCAGGAGTCATAACTGCGATCGCCTTACAAATCAACCAATAATTTTCCTTTGGTACAATCCAAACTCGCCCATTGGGAATTGCAGCAACGAAAGTCTTCGGCGACTCCACGGGTAGCGGTTGAGAGTTAGACAAACGGCAAACTCCCCAACCCAAATGTATCGGATCGAACCACTTAGAAATTCGCTGCAAACACAGCCCGCAAGTTAAACCACCACAATCGGAATTGGGCATTGGGCATTGGGCATTGGGCATTGGGCATTGGGCATTGGGAATATTTTTGGTACTTGCTTCTGGTGCATATTTCCAAACTATTTCTACATAATTACCAGTGTCTAACTTAGCAGCAACCAGCCAATCCCACGTCGATAAATAAATACCTTGAGGAAGTTCGATCGCACTTGATTCGAGTGCAATGAAATTACCTTTTTTCGATAGTTGCGGCTGTGAATACCCATGCGATTGCAACTCCAAAACCTTTTGATAATAATCGAGAGCTCGTTCCAAAGAGCCCTGTCTTTCCAGCACTTTTGCCAACTCAAAATAAACTTGCGGAAGAGCCGGTTGAATTGCCAAAGCCATTTGGTAAACCATAATCGCCGCACTTAACCGCTTTTGCTTGACCAAAGAATTGCCCAGTCGCCAGTAAATGTCTGTATTTTTAGGCTGAATTTGCAACGCTTTTTGATAGTAACTTGTCGCCGATTCGTGGCCGCCATATTCTGTTAAAGCATTCCCTAAATGCCAGTAAATTTCTGCTAAGTTGTCGCAAATTTCAGCAATTTCCAATTGGGAATTGGGCATCGGGCATCGGGCATCGGGCATCGGGAATTGGGCATTGATAATAGCTTCTTTCTCTTTCTTTTCCCCCCTTGGGGGGGGTAGGGGGGGGTTCTTCTCCTTGGGGTGGGTAGGGGGGGTTCTTCTCCCAATTAATACTTGCAAAAATCTACCACAAGCTGCGATCGCCTTTGAGAATTCATCATCATCTTGGGCAAATTCCTGGCTTTCTCCCAAATCGCAGTAAGCCTCAACAAAATCAGGCTTGAGAGCAATCGCTTGAGCAAAATAAGGCAATGCTTCCGCAATTTTGCCCAAAGCCATCAAAGAAAATCCTGCGTCTGTATAGCCCGAAATATAGTCGGGATTGAGCTCAACCACGCGATCGAAACAAACAACAGCCGCAGAATGTTCACCCTGTATTTGCCACGCTTTCCCTAGATTGTAATGAGCCAAAACCAGATCCGGCTCTAACTCGATCGCCTTGTGGTAAGCTGCGATCGCCCGATCGGGACTTTTGTCAAGCAAAACTTGCCCCAAATTATTATAAAGCGTCGCCCAATCTGGCTTCAGGGCGATCGCCCGTTCATAAATCGCGATCGCCTCTTGTGGTTTCTCCTGCTTAACTAAAACACAGCCCAAATTACTATAAGCTTTCAAATAGTTTGGAGCGATCGCAATTACTTGTTCGTAAGCATCAATTGCCGCTTCCAACTGATTATTTTCATCAAGCAAAACTCCGAGATTGTAGCAAGCATCGGCATAATTTGGCTTTAGGGCGATCGCATTTCGGTAGCTATCAATTGCCCCAGCCAAATTTCCCTGCTTATGAAATACATTGGCCAGATTGTAGTGCAACTCTGCCCAATTAGGTTTAATTTCGAGAATCTTTTGGTAGTGAACAACCGCTTCATCCAGCCAATTGTATTCACTGTATAATAGACCCAAACAAACGTGAGCTCTCACAAACAGCGGTGAAATTTCCAAAGCTTTGAGATAAGCTCTCCAAGCCTCATTCACATCGCCCTCAGCTTCAATAGCCTCCCCCAAAGTCGTGTAAGCAGCAGCCGAATCAGGGTGTAGCTTAATCCATTGGCGACAATTTGCGATCGCCTCCGTCCATTTCCCCTCAGCCAAATAGCCCTGTGCCAACTGGATATATTCTTGACTACTCATTTTTCGTAACTAGACTTGACGAGTGGAAAAATACACAAATATGTCATTATATCAATTCGGTTAGCATCGGAATGATATAAACGGAGGAGACGGCAGTGCCGTTTCCCTACCACGCTCAATTGTAGGGACACGGCACTGCCGTCTCCTCGATTGCCTGCTGAGTCTACAGAGACGCGGGT
>JAYSVM010000155.1:0-4092 GCA_043718495.1 Oscillatoriales bacterium
CAGTGCCGTTTCCCTACCCAAAATGTTGTAGGGAAACGGCACCGCCGTGTCCTAATTTCGGCAAATAATTCCGATGCTACCGGAATTGATATGAGACTATATCTACGGTTAAAACTCCTCAAATCTAAAAACAAGGCAACCTAATCATGTCGCCTTGTTTATTATCACAAAAATTGTCATTTGTCAATAGCAAATAGCTATTTCTTTTTTCGTTTGGCCTCATCCAAGCGTCGGCGATCGCCCCATTCAATAGCAGTCAAATAGGCAACTCCACCAGTAACAGTCACCAGTAGTACAAAAGCCACTAAAACAAGAACATTAGCAATAGAAAATTCCACAACGCCTCCGGTAAACTTATAATTGGTTGTTGGTGATTGGTGATTAATTATTAGTGATTGGTGATTGGTTATTAGAACAAATGACAAATGACTAATGACTAATGACTAATGACTAATGACTTATTCCTTCAAATCGCTGGTAACTCTGACAAAATTGTAAACCTGACATGATTAATTGCCAACGTCCCCACAGAAACATTCTCCTTGTTCAAAGGAAGACCTCCACTCGTCAGACTTTGAAACCGAATTCCCTTGCCAATTTCGACGTGATACCAAGCTAGACCCATGAAAAATCGCAAAGGATAAGGGCCTTTTTCTTGAATGTCATCAGGATTAGATTCCATCGGTATCCAGCCAAAACCCGGAATGTAAAACTCCAACCAAACGTGATTGAAATCCGGCTCTAATGGCAAACCTTTTCTGTCAGCAAAAGCCGGACATTTATAGCGTCCAATCGTCCGACAAGCAATGCCGTTCAACCTTGCCAAAGCTAACAAAACTCCCACGTATTCGCCACAGGAACCAACTCCACGGCGCAGCACAATATCCGGTGTGTCAATATGAGGTCTAATCCCGTAGGAAAGTTGGTCATAAACGAAATTGCGAATGCTCAACAATTTCCTGAGAATGTTAGTTTCCGAACCAACAGCAGCCGTTGCAGCCGATCGCACAATCTCCGTATCCATCGCCAAATTGTCATTGTCCACCAAATACTTAGCTTCAAACTCCGGCGACAGTTTAGGAATCTTTTCCACCTCCCTAGGCGATAATTGATACTTAATTGCCCGAACTTCCAACAAGGCTTTCCAGCCAAAAATTCGTCGTTCCCCAGCATGATGCCGATCGAACTTAAACACCGCTACCCGTTCCCCTTGCTGAATTTCCTCAGTAAAAGGCATCCCAATCGGCGTAATCTGCCTCACTTTTTGGCGATGAGTTTCTGAAGGTAAAGCAATCCGCCACTCCAAATTATCAATTTCTACTTCATCAAGGGGAGACAGTTCCTCTACATAGGACATTTCCATCAAAAAACCATTTGACAGAGCGTAGCTTTCGGCTTCATTATAGTGAAAAGACAAAGGTTGAATAAAAGTGCGATCGCGCTTAGTCAACTGAAAAGGATCTTCGGAATTGGGATCATCTCGGATGTAAAGTTCATCTCCAGCATAAGCCACATAAAGAATTTCTTCCCCAGTTTCAGAATCCTTGTGAAAAGCCAAGCCAGAAGGGTTTTCAAATGGGGTTAAAACGCTAAATTTAACATCCCCATTTGCCCGCTCTAAACAGTAAACAGTTTGCTCAGTCTTGTCACAAACCCAAAGTTCTTCATTCCGTATGGTAATATTTTCTACCCCAATACCTGGAACGTAAAATCGAGTAATTTCCCGACCAGTATTGCAGTCAAAAACCAGAATATAGCCCTGTCTCTGGCAAGTTACATAAAGTGTAGATTCCCAAACAGCAATTCCGTCAGCAGGATAAGTAAGTGAAACAAAATGTTCCGGTTTCAATTCAACAATTTCCCCGTCCCGAATTGCGCCCCGACAGCAACAAATATCCTCACCTCGTGCAAACCAAAGGGTATCTTCCCAAATCGCCAGTCCAGTTGCACCCGCAAACTTAGCCGTTTGACAAGGATTCAACACAGTAGTGTTGTCACTTTCTCGATCGATCTCCAATAGTAGCCCTTCTGCCCGATCGACAGCGAACAATCTATTTCCTAAAAATGCAATGCCGTGCAGTGCGTAGACTCCGATTGGTCTTACCATCCGCAGCCGCGAAGGCTGTTTGTCATATAGAACGGGTGAATCGAGATTCATGCTAAATTTATTGCCGATATTTTACAGAAAATTCAAACAGAAAACCAAATGTTACTGGTAGTCCAGATCTTAGAGTCGATCGGCAAAATTGCTGAGTTGGAGGATACCGAATTGCCATCAAAGCGATCCGACTCTGAGAGTTGAACTCCTGTTTGGTAGAACCTAACCATGAGTCAAAGTTGCGTTTAACTGCCTCAACTCAACCTGCTATGATGAATCCAACTCAGTATAAATACTAGGCTACCATGGTTGATAGTTACACAGAATTATAGATGCGTCAGATCCTCAAAACTAATAGTATCTACTTTAAGATATAAATTAAGTACAATAGATTACTATACTTACACAAACTTTTGGTAGAATAAAATAGTGTGACAAAATTCTTATGTTTATCAGAAGGCTGGTCGATCATGGCTTTGACAAAGTGTCATCTAAACACAGCAGCCATTTGCTTAATTCTGTCTTTAGAGGCAGTAGCCACTGCTAGTTTCTCAATGCCAGCAGAGGCTCTCAACAATCCCGCAAACGGCGTCCGTAGCCCCGACATCCCACATCTACCTTTTCATTTGGCAACAGTTCAATCTTCCTCCCAAAGTGAAAGCAGACTCAAAAGCTATCAACTAGGAACGATCTGGAACAACTTTCAACCGCCGGAACAGGGCGTACCCGGACGCCGGGAAGGTGGAGGAACGCGCGGAGCATCAAATTGCCCCACTTCGACAACAGCTTTGATTCCCAAATCAACTATGGGGCGAACCGTATCGGCAAAGCCGACATTTTTCTACTACGTTCCCATGGCTCTGAACACAACAGTGCAATTTGAGTTAGCTGACGAAAGGGACAAAACAATTTACCAAAAAAGTTTTCAGATGGTAACTAGCCGTGCTGGTATTGTTAGTGTCAACCTGGGCGAAGACAGCAATTCGCCAGTCCTGGAAGTTGGCAAAAACTATCACTGGTACTTTACTATTAAATGCAGCCCAAAAAACTCTCAAGACGATGTTCTCGTTTCTGGGTGGATCAACCGCACTACAATCGCCCCAACACTGAAAACGGAGTTGGATCGATCGTCTGAGCGCGATCGGCTGAGCATTTTAACCCAACAAGGTATCTGGTACGAATACCTCACAACTCTAGCTCAACTGCGCGTCTCATCTCCCAGCGATCGCAGCTTGGCACTCAAGTGGTCAGAAATGTTGAGTTCGGTTGAGCTGGGTAAAATTTCCCAAGAACCATTAGTCCCAAGTAATTTAAATTTTGCAAATAAACAATAACTCCAATTTTTTGTTCAAATGAGCAGTCAGGGCTACTTCCCTCGGAGACAGCCCGAATGCTCATCAAATTAATACGGGATGCGGGAAACTCAGAGACTTCAGTCCTGAGAGGGAAGCGGCGCGAGGGACTTCACTGGCCGTATTCTTTCTTTCTTTCTTTCTTTCTTTCTTTCTTTCTAAATATTTTGTTAATCAAGCTTGAGATATGTACTATAATCGCTAAAAGTAGACAAATCAACCAATATTCAGGAAAACAGAGGTGACTAAAGCCAAAAAAACAATGGGAGTTCAGCAAGTATTACTGTCTCCAAACAAAGAGGTTAAAGTCTTGTTAGAGTATCTCTGTCAGCAATCAGGTAAACTGTACAACAGTGGTGTTTATTTAGCTCGTCAAACTTTTTTTAAGACAGGAAAACTGTTAACTGGAAAGTTCGACTTATCTGTTGAATCGTCAGTTTCAAGGTCAATAGTTGCTAAGTCATTGCCGTCAACGCCAATGCAGCAAACATTGATGTCAGTCGCAGAAGCCTTCAAATCTTTTAAAGAATTAAGGGATTTATATATCAAAGGTCAATTGCATTTTAAGCCCAAGCCACCGGGATACCTGAAAGGGTCTAAGTTGTTCAAAGTGGCTTATCCAAATTCGGGAGGGTTAAGACC
>JAYSVM010000156.1:0-39931 GCA_043718495.1 Oscillatoriales bacterium
GTTTGATTGTTCTATTTTACCATGTATTACTGATATAATTAACAGGAATGAAGAGAATTAAAGCCGTCCTATAAGGCGCTGTGCTGAGCGTAGTCGAAGTAACGGGACTTCAGACCCCGTTTCTTGGTGACAACAGTACGGGGGTTAGCCGAAATGAGGAGACTGCACGTGCCGTCTCCCTACAAGACTATTTTGGGTAGGGACACGGCACTGCCGTATCCTCTATCTCATTAATTAGGATACGGCACTGCCGTCTCCCTAGAGCCGTCTGCTGTATCTCAACCGATTGAAAACTGCTATATCAAAATTTTAGCGATCGGCTATTATAGAAAACAACCAAAAGTTCAATTTGTAAGGGTATAGGTCAACCGAAAGCTACATTTTCCTCAAAGCTCAACACATTAGGTGATGTACGATGGCTGTTCTGCAACTAGAAAATGGTACAATATACAGAGAAGTCGGTGCGATCGCAAACAAACTGGCTGCTTTAAATGTTCAGATAGAACGTCTGGCGATCGACAAAAATCCTGCGGTTCAAGAACTGCTAGTCCAAGACCTGCTCAATGTAACAGAAAAGCAGCAGATACTCGCAGCATTTAAAAGCGAATTTGAAATGTTCAAACTCACAGGTGGATGTCAGTGGTGCGACTTAAAAGTGCTACATCCTGGTTCACCGCAAATTTACGGGCTGATGACTCAAAGCTATCGTACTCATACCCACGCCGATGCAGAAGTCATTCACGTTTTGGCTGGGGAATGTGTCTTTGGCTTTGTGTATCCTAACGGCTCTCAGGTACAATTATTGTTGGAATCAGAAGAATATATTAAAGTTCCTCCAAACACGGAACATTGGTTCTATTTAACTGCGTCACTATCCTTGAAAGCAGTGCAGTATTACACTACGGCTCAAGGGTGGGTTCCTCAGTACACGAAGAGGCAGTTAAAAATTAAAAACTAACATATACTAAAAACCCGGTTTCTGATCAAAACGCTAAAAATTAGTCAATCACCTTGAAGAAACCGGGTTTTTGCCGGCACGACTATCAATTGATCGCGATTATTGGTTGGGTTGGGGCGGGTTTATCGAGATTGTTTGTGGGCATTTAATACAATCTGTAAAACCCGCCCCTACAGTCCATCGTAGGGGCGGGTTTTACAGACAATACAGATAGAAAATAAACAATCTGCAAAAACCCGCCCCGCCCCACCAACGTCCCCCAACGGCCCAAAATCCTGATGTCCCAGAAAAAAAACTCAACTTTGGCGGAACAACACTGCTACAGTTGGTGTCAACACGGGCTATAATCGTTTTGCGTTTTGAAGACCTTAGTTAAATCCCTGCCCCGGTTGCCAGCACCCCCTATGTCAACGACAGTCAACACAGAATCCACCGCCGTTCATTTTAACCAACAGGGAGAAACCTATTTATCCCAAGGGAAATTGGAAGAAGCTATTGCCTCCTGCGAGCAAGCTTTGAAGATTCACCCCAATTTTGCGCCGGCTTACAAGACTTTGGGCAATGCGCTACAGGCTCAAGGTAGGATGGAGGAGGCGCGACACTGGTATGCGAAGGCTATTGAAATTGAACCAAATTTTGCGGAGGTTTACGCGAATTTGGGTAGCATCTGTGCTCAGCAGCAAAAGTGGCAGGAGTCGATCGCGTTTTATCAGAAAGCGATCGCGATTAAGCCTAATTTCGCGGGGGTTTACCGGAATTTGGCGAAGGTATTTGGGGAGGTTGGCAAGCCGGCAGAAGCTCAGGAATGCTGGTATCGCGCATTTTCTTTGGAACCGGAAAAGGCGAAACCGTCTGAACATTTGAGTATGGGTGATGCTTTTGCGCGACAGGAAAGGTTGCCGGAGGCGATCGCCTGTTACGATCGGGCTATTAAGTTTGACCCTAGTTTGACTCAGGCTTACCAAAATATGGGTGAGGCGCTGAAAAAACAGGGCAAGTTGGAAGAAGCGATGGTATTTTATCGGAAGGCGATCGAGCTGAATGCTGCTAATGCTAGAAATGGTAGCGAGGGACAGCAGACTTTGGCTGGTGCAAATGCCACAAATGGTGCTGTTAAGTCGCCGCCGGTTCAGCCACAAATACCGCCACAGGTTCCACAACCACAGGTTCAACAACAAATACCTGAGCAAATTTTGCGAAAAATACCGCAAGAGATTTTGCAACAAATACCTGAGCAAATTAGACAACAAATTAAACCACAAGTTCAGCCACCTGTTAATCCTGGAATTAGTACCGAAGATCCAGAAGCATACAAAATATTGGCAGAAGGCTATTTTGCTCAGGGGAAATTGGAACAGGCAATTTCTGCTTGCAAGAAAGCGCTACAAATTAAGCCGGATGCGTCTCTATACAAAATGTTGGGTAATGCCTTGCAATCTGGGGGCAAAATTGATGATGCTAAAATTTGCTATGTGAGAGCAATCGAAATTAATCCGAATTTTGCGGAAGCTTATGCTAATTATGGTAGCATTTGCGCGCAGCAGGAAGACTGGGATCGAGCGATTTCTGCTTACGAAAGGGCGATCGCGATTAAGCCTGATTTCGCCGGTGCTTTCCGCAATTATGCGAAGCTTTTGACGCAGTTAGGGAAGTCGGAGGAGGCAAGTCAGTGTCAGTATCGAGCTTTTGCGATCGATCCTAAGTCTGGCACCGCTGAGGATTTGGAAAGTTTAGCTAAGACTTTGATAGAGCAAGGTAAGGTAAATCAGGGAATTGATTGTTACCGACGCGCTGTTGCATTGAACCCAAATGCTGGTGCTGCTTATCACGAATTGGGGGAGATGCTGAAGGGTCAAGAACAGTGGGAAGCTGCGGTAGATGCTTATAGCAATGCTATTAGAATTAATCCCGATCTTTCTTGGTCACACGCCAATTTAGCTGAGTGTCTGGTGAAGTTGGAGCGGTGGGATGAGGCTGTGGAAGCTTATCGGAATGCGATCGAATTAAATCCTGATTTTAGCTGGTCTCACAACAATTTAGCCGATGTGTTGTTGAAGTTGGAACGGTGGGATGAGGCGGTAGAACCATACAAGAAAGCAACAGAATTAAATCCTGATTTTAGTTGGTCTCACAATTATTTGGCGGATGCGCTGGTGAAGTTGGAACGGTGGGATGAGGCGATTGCGGCTTACCAAAGGTCGATCGAATTGAATCCCGACCATTTTTGGGCGCACAACAATTTAGCGGAAGCCCTGGTGAATTTGGAACGCTGGGATGAGGCTGTGGCTGCGTATCAGCGGGCTAATGAACTGAATCCGAGTTTCTTCTGGTCCCACAGCAAGTTGGGTGATGTGCTGTTGGAACTGGAACGGTGGGAGGATGCGATCGCGGTTTACCGTCGCGCGGCGGAGTTGAATCGCGATTTTCCGTGGACTTATTACAACATGGGGACGGCTTTTGAGAAGCTGGAACGGTGGGATGAGTCGATCGTTGCTTATCGCTGTGCGGTGGAGATTCAGCCGGATTTGCCGTGGATTTCGCAGAAGTTGGCTGATGCTTTGAGGATGCGATCGCAGTGGGATTTGCAGGATGCGATGGGTTTGTATCGAAAGGCGATCGATCATAATCCTGATGATGTGCAACTTTATCACAAGGCTTTGGAGATTTCGCCGAATGATGCTGGGCTTTATGTTGAGTTGGCGAATGCTTTGGGAAGGCAGAATTGGGTTGATGGTGCGATCGTCTTTTATCAGATGGCGTTGCAGATTCGGCCGGGCGACGAGGCTATTTCTGGGCTGTTAGATGAAGTCTTAAAAAAAAAGGGGGTAGTTAAGGGGGCGGGGAAAATTGATCGCGCTTCTGAAGATACTGTGGATTACCACAAATTAGGCGAGACTCTTCAGGGAGAAGGTAAAATTGGTGAGGCTATTGTCGCATACAAAAGAGCGATCGAAGTTAACCCGAATTACTTTGGAACTTACCACAACTTAGGAGACCTTTATCAACAAAAGCACAAGCTAGATGAAGCAGTAAGTTCTTACCAGATGGCCATTGAACAAAATCCAGGTTTTGCGTGGTCACACCACAACTTAGGGGACACCTTGTTGCGGCAAGAAAAATTTGAAGAGGCCGCTACTGCATATCGCAAATCGCTTGAAATAGATCCAAACTTTGCGTGGGCTAACTACAATTTGGCGCGAGTGTTAAACCAACAAAATAAGCTTTATGAAGCCCTAGGCTACTACCAGAGGGCTAATGAACTAAATCCTCAATTGTTTCCTCTAGACTTAGATATTTTGCGGGAAGGGCTATTGCAAAGCCAAGATGCCTATAGTAGGTGGCGTGCTCAGAATTGCCCCAGAGAATCTGACTTGCGACAAATGGCTGAAACAGTGAAAGTATTGAATTACAAGCCTCTGATTAGCGTGATCGTACCGGTGTACAACACGCCGGAAGATTTCTTGAGAGAGGCGCTCGATTCTGTTCGGAATCAAGTCTATCCTTACTGGGAATTGTGTATCGCTGACGATGCTTCAACTGATCCTCACGTCAAGAAAATTTTGGCAGAGTATGCGGATAAAGATGCTCGAATCAAAGTTGTTTATAGAACTAAAAACGGTCACATTTCTCGCGCATCTAACTCAGCATTAGAGGTGGCAGAAGGAGAGTTTGTTTCGCTGCTAGATCACGACGATTTGCTGACTCCAGATGCACTGTATGAAGTGGCTTTGATGCTGAACAGTCATCCAGAAGCGGATATGATATATTCCGATGAAGATAAGCTGACTGCTGACGAGAAACTCATGGGACCGTATTTCAAGCCGGAGTGGTGTCCTGACTCGTTCTTGTCTCGGATGTACACTTGCCATTTGGGGACTTACAGGCGATCAATTATCGAAGAAATTGAAGGTTTTAGAGCTGGTTTTGAAGGCGCTCAGGATTATGATTTGGTTTTGAGATTTACAGAAAAAACTGACAAAATTTATCATATTCCAAAAGTCCTCTATCACTGGCGAATGCACTCTGGTTCGACTGCTAGCAGCTCGGAGGCAAAACCTTATGCCTATAAAGCATCAATCAAAACTCTGCAAGAAGCAATTGAAAGGAGAGGTGAACCGGGCAAGGTAGAGGAAGTTCCAGATTATTTAGGACACTACATTGTCCGCTACAAAATTACTGACTACAAGCTGGTAAGCATCATTATTCCTACACGGAATCTCGGCAACATTTTAGACAAATGCCTAGAATCTATTTTTACTAAGAGTCTATACCCAAATTATGAAGTTATAGTGATCGACAATGGTAGCACTGAGTTAGAAACAGCTCAAGTAATTGCTAAATGGACAGCGAATGAACCCAGTAGATTTACGTGTTATCCGTTGGACATTCCCTTCAATTTTTCTAAGATTAATAACTACGCGGCTAGTAAAGCGCAGGGCGATTACTTATTGTTTTTGAATAATGATACAGAGGTAATTACTCCCGATTGGCTTGACGCAATGGTGGAACAAGCTCAAAGGTCTTCTATTGGCGCTGTGGGAGTTAAGTTGCTATATGGTGACAATACTATCCAACACGTTGGAGTTGTGCTGGGAGTTGGCGGTGTTGCGGGCCATATATACCTCGGTTTTCCCGCTGACTTCCCTGGATATTTTAGTAATGTGGTGGGGATGAACAATCTGTCAGCGGTGACAGGCGCGTGTTTGATGTGTCGCCGCGAGGTATTTGAGAGTGTGGGGAGATTTGATGAAGAACTCGCAATTGCCTATAATGATGTGGATTTGTGCTTGAAAATAGTTGAGCAAGGTTATCAAAATATTTACGTGCCCCACGTTTCTCTGTACCACCATGAATCAAAAAGTCGTGGTTACGAAGATACGACAGAAAAAAAAGCGCGCTTGCAAAAAGAAGCGGATACTCTATCAAAAAAATGGCAAAAATTCATTGATAATGATCCTTGTTATAGCCCGCATTTAACCAGAAATCGTCAGGATTTCAGCATCAGAGCATAAGATCGCGATCGGCAGATTGGAAATTCAAGTACACAATAATTTGACAAACATGAATAACTCATTACAAGTGCATGAAGAGACTGCTTCTAATTATTTTCATAAAGGAAACCTCCTGAAACAGTCTGGTAAATTTGAGCCCGCAGCCGCAGCCTACCAGCGCTGTACAGAACTAAACCCGGATTTTTCCTGGTATCACCACAATTTGGGTGAAGTTTTGGCGAAATTGGAGCAGCGGGATGGGGCGGAAAAAAGTTACCGCAGGGCTTGCGAACTCAACCCGAATTCTGCTTGGTCTTGGCACAATTTAGCGGAAGTTTTGCAACAGCAGGGAAATCTAGATGAAGCTGTGGCAGCGTACCGCAAAGCTGTAGAAATATACCCGGATTTCTACGAATTTCATAACAGTTTGGGTCAGGCTTTGTGCTTGCAAGGTCAATTGGATGAATCTGTAAGTTGTTTGCGAAGAGCGATCGAGCTTGACTCGGAATCGGCTTTGCCTTACCAAAATTTGTGGGAGGCTTTGGCAAGACTGGGACGGGTTGACGAAGGGATGGATTGCTTGCGAAGGGCGATCGAGCTAAATCCAGCCGAGGGAGATTTGTACCTGAAGTTGGCAGAGGCTTTGCAGGGTAAAAATGAATTAGCAGATGCCGTGGGTTATTACCGAAAAGCGATTCAGTTAAAACCATATTTTCACTGGCTTTACTATAAATTGGGAACGGCTTTATCTGCACAGGGTCAATGGGAGGAGGCGATCGCGGCTTACTCGAAAGCTGCTGAGTTGGAACCGGGTTCGGCGATCGTCCATCACTATTTGGGGCATACTTTGTCGATCGTGCAGCGGTGGGATGAGGCGATCACTTCTTATCAAAAAGCGATCGCTCTTGCGCCCGACGTTGCTACCGTATACTTTCATTTAGGCGATGCTTTAGCCACAATAGAAAGGTGGCACGAAGCTGTATCTGAATACCGTAAGGCTGTCGAGATTGAACCAAATGATCTTGAATCTCAAGATCATTTAGGGTTTGCTTTAGCTCAGATTCATCAGTGGGATGAATCGATCGTGGCTTACCGGAAAGCGCTTAAAATAGCTCCTGGCTCAGAAGTAGTTTATCACCATTTAGCAGATGCCTTGGCAGGCAGATCTAGTCTGCAACTATTACAAAAAGAAGCTGGGTCAGATTTAGATGAAGCAGTGATATGTTACCGCAAAGTTCTTGAACTCAATCCAAACAATTTAGAGATTTGCAAAAAACTGCTAGAAATTAAGCCAGATGACCGAGAACTTTATTTGCCATTAGGCGATGTTTTTGTAAAACAAAAGGCTTGGAAAGAAGCAATTTCTTCATACAATCACGCTGTTGATCTTAACCCAGAGAATGCTGAAGCTTGCCACAAACTAGGGGAGGCACTTCAAACACAAGGTCAGCTTGATGAGGCAGTTGCAGCATACACAAAAGCTATAAAACTTAACCCTCATTTCTTTGGTACTTATCATAATTTAGCAGATATTTTTAGGCTGCAAGGTCAGTTTGATCAAGCTGCTTTAGCATATAAAAATTCAATAGAACTCAACCCTAACTTTGTTTGGTCTTACCATAACTTAGCAGAACTGTTGGATAAACAAGGCAAGCTTGATGAAGCAGCATCTTGGTATCGCCAAGCTATTGTAGTTGACCAAAATTTTGCATGGTCTCACTATAATTTAGGTAAAATTTTAGCTAAACAAAGTAAACTTTCAGAATCAATTGAATCCTACCAGAAGGCAATTGAACTTGAACCTAAATTGTTTTCCCAAGATTACCAAAGTTTGCGAGATATACTGCCAGACAATCAAGATACATATAGCAGGTGGCGAGCTAAAAACTCTCCGAGAGAAGCAGATTTGCGGAAGATGGCGGAAATGGTAGAAATCTTCAGCTACAAGCCCCTGATTAGTGTCGTTATGCCAGTGTTTAACACGCCAGAAAATTTTCTGCGAGAAGCAATTGAGTCGGTTTTGAATCAAATATATCCCTATTGGGAATTGTGCATTGCTGACGACTTATCAACTGTCGCTTATGTTCAGCAAGTTTTATCAGAATATTCTGATAAAGATAGTCGAATAAAAGTAGTTTTTAGAACCGACAATGGTCACATTTCTCATTGCTCTAACTCAGCTCTGGAGCTTGCAACAGGGGAATTTATCTCTCTTCTCGATCACGACGATGTGCTAACACCAGATGCTTTGTATGAAGTGGCCCTGCTATTGAACCGCCACTGCGACGCCGATTTGATATACTCAGATGAAGATAAGCTAGATCCTTGCAATCAATTGATAGGCCCATACTTTAAGCCCGAATGGTGTCCTGATTTATTTTTATCACAAATGTATGTCTGTCACTTGGGAACTTATAGACATTCACTAATTAAAGAAATAGGTGGTTTTAGAGTTGGTTATGAAGGTTCTCAGGATTACGATTTAGTTTTGCGGTTTACCGAGAAAACTAATAAAATTTATCATATTCCTAAAGTGCTTTACCACTGGCGGTTACATGCTAATTCTGCGGCTAGTGGAACTGAGGCTAAACCCTATGCTTATATAGCAGGCCAAAAGTCGTTACAAGAAGCTATTGAAAGGCGCGGGGAAAAGGGGAAAGTAGAGGGTGTCCCCAACTTTCTAGGACATTATAGTGTGCGTTATGAAATAACCGACTATAAGTTAGTCAGTATTATTATTTGTACGCGAGATTTGGCAGATATTTTGGATATATGTCTAGCTTCAATTTTTACTAAGAGTGTTTACCCAAATTATGAGGTAATTTTAATAGATAATGGGAGTCAGGATAAACTGACTGAAATGGTTTTAGCTAAATGGAAAAATCAAGAACCTGAGAGGTTTAAGCCTTACCGTTTTGATGTACCTTTCAACTTTTCTCAGATTAATAACTATGGTGTAAATAAATCTCAAGGTGATTATCTGTTGTTTTTGAATAATGATACACAGGTGATTTCTGCTGATTGGATTGATGCGATGGTGGAGCAGGCCCAGAGAATATCGATCGGTGCTGTGGGAGCTAAATTATTATATCCTGATAATACTATTCAGCACGCTGGGCTGGTGATGGGATTAAGTAATATTGCTGATCATCCCTATCGTAGTATGGCAAGTGACTATCCTGGATATTTTAGCAATAATGTTGATATTAAAAATTTTAGTGCCATCACAGGGGCTTGCTTAATGTGTCGTCGAGAAGTATTTGATAGTGTAGGAGGATTAGATGAAACATTAGAAGTAGCATATAATGATGTTGATTTGTGTTTAAAAATTGTCAATAAAGGCTACAATAACATTTACCTTCCTCATGCGGTTTTATATCACCATGAGTCCAAAAGTCGCGGTTATGAAGATACACTAGAGAAGGAAACTCGTTTACAACGAGAGGCTGATATTATTAAAAGTCGGTGGCAAGAGTTTATTGATAACGATCCATGCTACAGTCCTAATCTAACTAGGGATAAATTGGATTATAGTATTAGGGTATAAGCTGTTGGTCATTTACATTTATTACTTGAACCCATTACAGCATGGGATGTGAGTCACAAATAGTGCTGTTTGAATGTCGAACGGCTTAGTTTAGTTCAGAGTCACTGGCTTAACGTGTATAGTTAAGCTTTAGACCTTCTTCAACAATCTACTTATTATAGCGGTTCCCACTTTTCCGAGGTACAGTAGCAACAATTAACAAACAAATTTCTTAAATGTTGAGAATTCATTGAGTGTGCCGTAATAAAGCGGTTCCTGCTGTAACTCCTAAAATTGACTTAAGAATACTATTTCGTCACATTTAATTACAAACCCTTTTTAAGTTTCTGCAACTTGATTTGAGATTTTTCTAAATTTTCCCGCGCAGATTGAACCAATAATTTTGAGCGCTTTATCTCTTCATTAACTTTTGATTCCAATGTGGCAATATACTCAGCATGAGATAATTTCCTCCTGATTCTGATTGTCCCTAAGCCTACTCTACCACCATTAGATAATATCGCTTCTAAAGTTATCTCTCCCTCTCCATCAAACAATTCCAATTCTGTCAACTCCAGTTTGCTGGGCTCTAAAGTAGAAGAAAAACCCGAAGTTCCCGGATCGGAAGCATCTGGGTAATTCTCTGCCACATCCAAACGAGTTTCGTCAACAAGGATGGTCTGGACTAAGCTTTTTCCATTCAAAACTTGGACTTCTCTTACTTTTGAATTTTTGGCCAACACCCAACCTCGAACTGGTAAGTTGTCAACCTCATCAACATATCCTACTAATGGATGATCAATACTAAAACCCCATAATACATCATCAGGATAGGGCTTAGGACTGACATCTAATACTTTTACAAAAACATTTTCATCTAATGCCATATTTGAGACCTCTATTGATTTACAAACCTATTTTACTTCGGAACTGATGGATGCTGGTGACCGATCACTTATTACTTAAGTATCATTCCATTTGAAATACTGAGTTTAAGAGGTGATCTCACTACTTGGCGAACTAATTGTTGCCATTCAGGTAAGTTAGTCAAGAAATAGGTATCTAAGTCAGTAGCTTCGACCAAAGCAAAGCGACCAAAATTTTCAATCCAGTCTATCATGGCTTGTGCTCGCGACAAAGAGGTATGACCTAAAGACTGTTGTAAATAGTTAGCCATTTGAGCATAATTAGCAGTGCTATAAGCTTGCCACGCTTGCCATACCAAGGTTTTATACTTGGATACGCCCCCTTCACTGACTTGACTATCATTAAAAGCTTGCCAAGATTTGAGTTGTTTTATCTCAACTTTAGTTTCTTCTAACTGAGACTGAGAATTAGCTAATGCAATTTCAGATTCTAATAGATTTTGGTGCATTTTATTAAGTTCTTGCCTATATATATTTGCATCATTCTGTTTATTTGACAATATATCTTCTATAGATTGTTTTAACTCATTTACCTGATTTTGGTGCATTTTACTAAGTTCTTGCTTATAGGTATTTACATCATCTTGTTTCCTTGACAATAAATCTTCTGTATCTTGTTGTAATTCGTTTATATTACTTTGAGATTCTTGCAAAAGTAACTCTAACTGTTCTGCTTCTTGTTGAAAATTGTTTCTGGCCACCTCTAGTTGTATAATTATTTCTTGCTTTTTGGTGATTGTTTCCACATTCTCTGTGGTTTCGTGGTGAAGGATACTTAACTCTTCACTCAACTGATGGTGTTCAGATTGATAACGCTTTAGTTCAGTTTGCTTTTGATGTAAGTGTGATCGAACTTTCTGTAATTCCAATTGAGTCTCTTCATAATAACCCTTATAATCTATTTTAATAGATTCCGTTTGGTTCAGTTGCTGTTGAACATCCTCAATTGATTTTTCTGCTTCGCTTATGCTAGTATGAAACTGCTCTTTTAGTTGTTCGATTTCAGTTTGATATTTACGAAGTGTATCTTCAGATTTGTGGTGTCTATCTTGATATTCCTTAGCATCAGTTTGAGCCTGTTGTAGTTGAATCTGAGATTCCAGATACTTGCCTTGATAGTTGCTCGCTGTAGCCTCAACTTCTGCAATGCGAGTTTCATATTCACTTAAAAGTGCCTCGGCTTTATGCAATTCATAGATCACTTTTTCTTCTGCATTAATTTGAGTTTTAAACTGCTCTTCTGATTTCTTAGATTCTGCTTGAGATTCCAGATATTTGTCATAATAACTTAAAGCGATAACTTCAACTTCTCCCAACTCAGTTTTATATTCTATTAAAACATCCTCAACTTGATGCAACTGACTTCGCAAATCATCGATAAAATGATGACGTGTTTGCTGAGCTTCCTCAAGTTGACTTACCTTTGTTTGCTCTTGTTTTAGTTTGGTATGACATTCCTCTAAAACTACTTCAGTTTGATGGAGTTGGCTTTGATAAAGATCTAAAAAAGATTCTATTTCTGATAAATTAGATTGATGTTCGACTGAAACATCCTCAGTCTGATGTAGTTGAGTTTGATATCCTTCTAAAAGTATTTCTAACTCGCGGATTTGATTTCGCAAAATATCCAAAGAGTCTTGCTTGTCTTCCTTGATTTGAGCTATTTCTGAATTCTTTCTTTGTAATCTGGCTTCCATTTCTCCCATGTGAACTGTGCCAAAAATATCTTGCTGACTTGCTAAACCTGTTAAGCTATTGAAATCAAAAGAATATTTATTCTTTAACCTCTGAGCTATTTCTGGATTACTACACATTTTGTAAAGCAAGTCTAAGCCAAAATATTTATATGCCGCTCGATCGATTTGTAGAGCGATTTTTGCTATAAAAAATGGGATTAATTCTGATTCAATTTTTTCAATTACAACAGAAACTCCTGCTTCTGGTACGTTTGTAGATAAAGAGAATATTTCCAGAAAATTTTCTATAACCAAAGGGTTTAGATAGTTTCTCATAACTTGGGTAGTTTCTAAATGAAACCGAGTCATTGCATCTGGTCTATTACCACTAGCATTTTGTTCATTTTGATGTACCCTAAACTTCGTTAAGAGTTCAGTTATTATATGAATATCATACCTCATGCACAACCGAATCCAAAAATCCCAATCTGGTAACTGTGCATATCTCTCATCATATAAGCCTGTAATTTCATAACAGACTTTCCTAATTAAAATACTTGGATGACACAAACAATTACCCCAAAATAAATGCTTTAACCATTCAAATCTATTCTTATTTTGTTGGATAAATATTTTTTGATAAGCGTGATTATTCTCGGCTAAATCATTACTATCTTCATCAATAATCTGAGCATAACTAAAAACAGCCCCAATATCAGGATGACTATCCAAAAAATTTACCTGTTTTTCCAACTTATTAGGAAACCAAGCATCGTCAGAATTAATGACAGCTATATATTCTCCCTTTGCTTCATTAATACAATTATTGATTGCCCTACAAGCACCATGATTTTGTGGAAAGCAAAATAGCTTGATGCGCGGATCGTCGAATCTGTTAATTACATCTACTGTTCGATCAGCCGAGCCATCATCTGTAATAATAAATTCAAAATCTTGATAACTTTGGTCGAGGACGCTTTGGATAGTCTCAGCTACGAATCTTTCGTGATTGTAGGAGGCCATGACTACTGATACTTTAGGCATATTCTAACTACTCCTTGTCTGAATTAACTATGTCACAATTGGGATTGAAATTCAAAATATTTTTAGTCTATGTTAGATTGGAATCTCACCACTTCACCACACTATACAACAAGTTTTATTTCTTTCCTCGTGGCAATACTTAATATTTTGTAAATTAAGATGTTGATAAGTTTTTTAATTTTCCTCTGACTTCTTCACCCTGTGCAATGACTAACCTGATTATCTCACAGATTGTGCTAATTTCCGCTAACGACACTGCGGTACCTGTAGGCAATAATAACACCCGTTGCACAAGTTTCTCTGTTTCTGGCAACAGTAGTCCTGAATGGGGAAAATAGGATCGATAAGGTTCCATCCGATGGCAGCCTGGATAGAAATAGCGACGAGCGAGTACATTCTCAGCAGAGATAATATCTATTAGTTGGTCTCGAGTAACTTTAGTCACAGACTGATCAACCTCTAGTACAACGTATTGATAATTACATTTTTCCGTTTCTCCGTAGGTAAAGAAGGAAATGCCAGGAATGCCAGCTAGTGCCTGCTGATACTGTTTATAATTACCATAATTGACCGAAATAAAGTCATCGAGACTTTCGAGGGATGTTAATCCCATTGCCGCCGAGACTTCGCTCATTTTACCATTAGTGCCGATGTAGACAACGTTGTCATAACCAGCAAAACCAAAGTTTTTCATCAAACGTATTTTAGCAGCTAGTTCGTCGTTATTGGTGACGATCGCACCACCCTCAAAGGTATTGAAAAACTTAGTAGCATGGAAACTGAAGACTTCCACCTCACCAAAGTTACCAATCATCTGCCCGTTGTAGGAGCAACCAAAGGCATGGGAAGCATCAAACATCAGCTTGAGGTTGTGTTTATGAGCAATCTCGGTTAAGACTTCCACATCACAAGGCTTTCCCCACACATGAACTCCTATAATACCACTGGTGCGCGGCGTAATCATTGCCTCGACTCGCCAAGGGTTGAGGGTGTGGGTGCGAGGGTCTACATCGCAAAAAACGGGCGTTATCTCTTGCCATTGTAGAGCATGAGGTGTCGCAATGAATGTGAAAGAAGGTACAATCACCTCACCACAAAGCCCTGTGGCTCTAATGGCAAGTTCTAGCGCTACTGTCCCGTTACAGGTGGCTATGCAGTGCTTGACCCCTAGTAGACTAACGATTCGCTGTTCTAATTCTTGTACATAAGGGCCGTTGTTGGTTAGCCATCTTCTATCTAGGATATCATTGATGCGTTGGAGGAGGGAGGCGCGATCGCCAATGTTTGGCCTCCCCACATGGAGCGGTTCGTTAAATGTCGGCTTACCACCAAATATAGCTAAGTCTTCTAGTTGCATTGTGAATTTGAATATTTTAGGTTATGAGCAGGACGATGGAAATTTTGTAATTATTGATTATTTATAGACATAAACAGTATAAGCTTCCAGGTTGTAATCATTTCTAATGGTAAAATTTTTGCTAACTTTTTTTGCCAAAAAAGATCCTAATTCATCGAAAGGTAAATAAAATAAAATATCACTATAACATTCTTGCGTATGAGGACAGAAAACATTGAATGATATACCCTTTTTACAAAGATTAAATATTTGAGGTACAAGAATTTCAAAATAAGATTTCATCTCTTCAAAAGACAAAGAAAACTTGGCCGTAAATACTGCGTTCATAACAATATAATCAAACTCTGGTAGATTAGCTTCTTTATCAAGAATATCTAAATAATAATACTGATTATGAGGAAACTTTAACTTGGAAATATTAATAGATTTTTCTAAAATATCTAGTCCACTATAATGTATCTTTGCTGCTAAATTATTTTCAATAATATATTCATATAGATGAGATGTTCCACACCCAAAATCAAGGATTGTTACTGGACTATTAATTTTCCAGTCCACTATCTCAAGTATAATTTTGTAAAAAATATCTGCCTGATTTTTATTAAGATAACCCATACCCAAATAATTATCACCATGATCATCTAAAAATGCTTCACAAGCTGATATAATAGTTGTATATGCTGGGACACTACTTGTTAAAGGATGACCGGAAAAATTTGTTTTTGGAAATTCTGTTACTTGCTCTGGTTGTCTCCATAACAAATCGGCTTGAATTTTTTGTAGTAGTGTTTTGCTGTTTTCCAAAGATTTTCTTATTTCTTGAATATCCATGTTGCCCTACCTCCTATTTTGTTACGAATCAATTTCAGCCTAACACTGTGTAGTTTTAATCTTATCAAATTTGTTTGATACTATTTTTTTTAAACAAGTAATAGGCTTGCGGCTTTTTACTTTCGGCTTATAAACTGGGTTGTCAAACCTCTTTCATCTCTATCGCGCATTTAAATGGTATTACTTATATATATAAGTAGTGTATTCATATAAGCCATAGTCATTTCTAATGATAAAATTACGACTAATTTTTTTGGTCAAAAACGATGCTAATACATCTAAGGGAAGATGAAATAAATCATCCCTTTCCCAATCAACTTGCTTGGACATAGCATTAAAAGCTATTCCTACCTTTGCATATTTAAAAACTTCACATATCAATGACTGAAAGTAATCTAGCATCTCTTCAAAGGAAAGATTGACTTTTTCAGTAAAAACTCCATTCATAACCACATAGTCAAATATAGGCAGATTAACTTCTCTATCTAAAACATCTAAATGATAATATTTGTTTTGGGAGAATTTAGATTTTGATAAGTTAATGAATTTTTCTGATAAATCTAACCCACTATAGTTTATGTAGGTTAATTTATTCTGAATCACATATTCATAAAGATGAGACGCTCCACAGCCAAAATCAAGCAATGTTATATCGCATAAAGTATTTTGTTGAATTACTTCAAGCATTATTTTATAACGAGTTGTTGCGTCTTTTAGGTTAGGCCAATCGACACCCAAATGATTATCCCCGTATCTTTCCAAGCAAGACTCTATGTGAGATACTATGCCCATATATTTCTTGTCATTTGTATTCATAAGTGATGGTTTCCTTTATCTGAATTCTCCACTACGGTAAGAAGGAAAGTAATTATTGCACTGATTACCAGTCATCAAGTTTATATCTGCATAGATTTGAGGCTGAAAAACACGACCACAAAAATAAGTAGTTTTAGTACCACTAGACCATCTTTGCTTAAAAAGGGTTAATCCGTCTGTACCTTCATTGTTAATTCCTGCTCCTCCACCCAAATTGATCCATTTTAGCTTTAGTTCTGAAAAATATTCAACTGCCGACCAAATCAAACCATAGGATGCCTTGATATCGTAGCCTATATTACTAAGAGCTCCCAGATGGTAGTAAGCTACGTCACCATAAACATACCACAAATTGATTCCTACAGTTAATGAGTCATAGAGAGCTCGAAACATGACTATTCCCGGAACCCGTAGCTGCTGGCACAAGGTTAGGGGAGAAAAGGTTGCAATACCCTTGATTTGACGTTTGGCAATCAAATTTTGGTAAAGGCTTACCCATTCTTCTGCATGGTTGATAGGTTCTTTGCAATTTTCTACAAAAATACTTTTAAGTGATTTTTTTATGTTACGGATGTGATGTTTAGATATATAACTATCGATCGACAAGTTCAAATCCATTACAAAATGCTGTTTAAAAGGAATAACTATGTCTTTGAAGCATAGTTTTAGATAATGAACATCATATTCACCGAAGGGATCTGCTACTAAAGATAAGGAGACTAATTGCTCCCCTAAATCTTCTATATCTGATTTCAAGTTTGACCAGTTATTGCAACAAAATAGAGGGTAGCAACCCATAGCATCAAAGTAAGAGGTTTTAGGAATCTGACGCCGCAATATCCAACCTTCGCATTTAGTTAATTCCCAGGGGACACCAATGTTTAAGAAAGATTGAGCATATAGGGGATGACTGTAACCAGCAAGCATAGTAGTTCTTAATTATTTTTGAGCTTCAGATGTTACCAAGCTATCTTTGCAAGTTTCTAAATTGTTGAACTATGGAATTAGACTAATTTTGATGTAACTGCAATATAGCATAGTCAGCCCCTCTATTTAGATCGAATCTCTCTAAAATTACAGTATATTGAGATTTTAATTGAGTATAAACACAATTAACTGACTCCCAATTAAAGCAATCATCCATAACAATAAAGCCCCCTGCTTTTATTCTAGGTAAATACAAATTAACGTCTAACATTACTTTCTCAGTATCGTGATTGCCATCAATGTGTACCAAATCGAAGTAAATATCGTTATCAATAAAGTAATTAATAGCTTCTTTTGATGTTTTCCTAAGTAAGATACAATGCTCTACTACCTGATAAGATTCAATCAAGTTTAATACATCCTTATGTAATGAATCAAAATCTAAAGCTAAACAAAATTTCTCGATATCTTTTGTAAAAGGAGTATCATTTTCTAATGCTTCTTCCAACTTGTAAGGGTCTATCCCATAGGCTATTCCATGTGTTGATAATTTATGAGCAAGTGCTATTGGCAATAATGAACGACCTCTATAAACTCCTATTTCTACAGTTGTTTTTAGGTTGTATGTAAAAACTAAATCTGCCATTATAGAGGCTTTTTCAAAAGGACATCCTCCCCCAAAATCCCATTTTATTGTCTCTAGCAAAGTATTAATCTGTTGATATATTCTTAGTTTCGCTGAAATGGGCGATTCAACTAAACTGAAATTATTAGCATGATAGAGTGATGGCTTAGCTAATCTATCGGAGGTCGTTTTATTAGTGATTATACAGTCATCTTGTACTTGTTGCAACCAAGAGCGAGATCGCTCTAGGTCAATTTGAATTTGTTCCAATTTATCTTTTTTCATTGGTAATAAATCTTGTTGGCATGAGGTAATTTATCTCTTGATTTTTAGATTCAGATAATTAGTAGTTTTTCATAGATAGCAATGAAATGCGAAGTAGTGAAACCTGTTAGTCGGCTTGAATTTGTCGGTTAGACACCAATGGAATATGAAAACTATTGGTTTTTCCACCAGATTATACCTTGTCTTAATCCCATTTCCAAGTTAAATTTTGGCGGCCAACCCACCTCACTAGATAAACGACTTACATCAGCCACTAACAGATGTGTTTCTTTCGGAGCAGAGGGAATAGCACTTAACTGCACTAAATTTGATCGCCCAATTAGGTCTGCTATTTGATAAACAACATCTTTGATTGCGATCGCCTGTCCCGATCCAATATTAACAGATCCCGTCACCTCACTCTCTAAAAGAGCCACAAAAGCATCAGCCACATCTTGTACATACAGAAAATCACAAATTTGAGATTAGCGTGAGAGCAGGGAGTCGGCTCTCCCTTTAACAGAGACAGAATCACTGAAAAAACCAGCCGATAATGTGTAGGTTTACTTGACAAACTAACTGCTTGTTTGGCAAACTCCTTTTGACACTAACAGCCACAAATCTTTTCAAGAAGTGTACCACAGCTTTGGGGGAATTTTGCCCGACCGCTTTCACTAAACTGAATCCATTAATTTCCCAATAGTACCAGACTTGGGACTGTGTGACGATGTTGCCGGAAAGTCAGGTATTATAGATGGGCGATTGCCACCAAGCCCCAACCTACGAAATTTAAAAAGTTTATCATACAGCAGATTCCACATTGATGAAGTACATCCCGGATCGATAAATCCCCGTAGGGACAGGTCAATGCCATGTCCCTAGTGCACTCCATAAACCTGGGATACGCTGTATATACTATCCCAAGATCCACATACGAGGAAGATCGCACTCAGGCGATCAACTAATATCCGCGATCGGGTAAACTAGAAAAGTCGATCGCACTCCCGTGCCATTGACCCAAAGCCCAAATTAAACGATGTCGAGATTGAGTAAATCTTTAAGGGGAGAAATTGACTATGGATTTTTGGCAAGTACGAAGAGACATTGCTTTTCAATACCTAAGTGGCGAGGGAATTGAAGTAGGAGCCCTTAATGCTCCTCTGGAAGTTCCGGCAGGGGTGAAGGTTAATTATGTTGATCGAATGTCTGTCAGCGATTTAAGGAAGCAGTACCCAGAGTTGGCCGCAGTTAATCTAGTAGAGGCGGATATCATAGATAATGGTGAAACTCTCTTATCCATAGCTGACAACTCTAGGGATTTTGTGATCGCCAATCACATGATAGAACACTGTCAAAATCCGATCGGGGCGCTGGTAAACTTTTTGAGAGTTGTCAAACCCGGAGGGCTGGTATATATGGGCGTGCCGGACAAACGCTATATATTTGATGTTGATCGCCCCCTCACTTCCATAGACCACTTAATTCAGGACTACAAAGAAGGGCCAGAATGGTCTAAGCTAGGTCATTACGACGAGTATGTCAGGCTAGTTGAAAAATTTCCTGAAGAACAAGTAGCGGAACGGATGCAGCATCTACTAGATATAGATTACAGCATTCATTTTCACGTTTGGACGGCACAGACTTTCCCGGAATTGCTCGCATATTGTCAAAAAAATCTCTCTCACGGTTTTGAGATAGAACACTTGCATGAAAATTGTGGCGAACTGATTGTGATTCTCAGAAAAATGGGAGAATCCAAAAGTTAGTGAGAAACAGTTATTATTGACAGCCTCAAATCAAGTGCCATCGCACTCTCCAAAACTGAACCTATTACTCAATAAATTCAATCCCAGTAAAACACAAATCAATGGAAGTTCTCGATTCTTATATAAAGTCAGCACCGAACAGCCAAAATGCACTGGATATTTTTAAAGGTGAGTGGGCATCTAAGTTGCCTGGAGACTTGTCATTATTAAATGCAGGACAAAGCCCGCTGTTTGAAGATAGTCGCGTCACTTGGGCTGTAGAGCAATTAGGGGGAGTTGAATCCAAAACAATTCTCGAACTCGGACCGCTGGAAGCCGGACACACCTATATGCTCGAGCAACTCGGAGCAGCTTCAATTACAGCAGTTGAGGCAAACAGTCGCGCCTACCTGAAATGCCTGATTGTCAAAGAAGTGATCCCACTTCAAAAAGCGCATTTCATGTATGGAGACTGTGTAGAATATTTGCGGACAAGTCCGAGTAAATTTGATATTTGCTGGGCTAGCGGTATTCTTTACCACATGGCTAAACCCGCTGAGCTAATTTCTTTCATTGCTAAAGCATCAGACCAAGTATTTATTTGGACTCACTATTATGACGGAGATATTATCCACAACCAACCTCACCTCAGTCCTCGGTTTACGATGCAAGTAGCCAGTGAGTACGAGGGATTTAATTACACAGCATACCGCCAAGAGTATCAAGTGGCGTTAGAGTATGCTGGCTACTGCGGAGGTAGTAATGCCTTCAGCAACTGGATGAGCCGTGCAGATATCATTTCCTGTTTGACCTACTTTGGGTTAACCGACATCCGCATCAATTTCGATCAGCCCGAAACTCCTCACGGGCCATGCTTTGGAATAGTCGCAATGCGACGCTGAGTTCTAACTGCATACTGGAAATTCAAGGTTTTTTTGATAGCGCGTGATCGCACTCTCCAAAACTAGATTTATTGGCTATTAAATTCAATTGTAGCAAAACACAAATCAATGGAAGTTCTCGATTCTTATATAAAGTCAGCACCGAACAACCAAAACGCACTGGATATTTTCAAAAGTGAGTGGGCATCTATGTTTCCCAGCAATGCCTCGCTAGCAGCAGGAACTGTTCCACTGTTTGAAGACAACCGCGTCGCCTGGGCTATTGAGAAATTTAACGGAGTTCAAAACAAGCATATTGTGGAATTCGGGCCTCTTGAAGCCGGACATACCTATATGCTAGAAAAATACGGAGCCGCTTCAATTACAGCAATTGAAGCAAACAGTCGCGCCTACCTGAAATGCCTGATTGTCAAAGAAGTGATGCAACTTCAAAAAGCGCATTTCCTGTACGGTGACTGTGTAGAATATTTGCGGACAAGTCCGCAAAAATTTGATGTTTGCTTGGCTAGCGGTATTCTTTACCACATGGCTAACCCCGTTGAGCTAATTTCTTTAATAGCTAAAGCATCAGACGAAGTATTTATTTGGACTCACTATTATGACGGCGATATTATCCACAACCAACCTCACCTCAGTCCTAAGTTCCCGGCGCAAGTAGCGACTGAGTACGAGGGATTTAATTACACGGCATACCGCCAAGAATATCAAGTGGCGTTAAATTATGCAGGCTACTGCGGGGGTAACAGTGCTTTCAGTCATTGGCTGAGTCGCGAGGATATCTTATCGTGTTTGAAGTATTTTGGCTTAACTGAAATTCAGGTCAATTTTGAGGAAGTAGATCATCCTAACGGGCCGTGCTTTGCGTTAGTAGCGATGCGACCTTAATCACTTGCCAATTCTAATTTTGAGCATGGTGGTTTTACAAAAAACAGATTGCTAACCGAAAAGATAATCAATCCAGCCTCCAGGGATAAATCAACTATTTCTACCCTAATCTTGGAAGCAATTGGACAGAATTTAATTGCCTAATTTTAATTCATCTGCTCGCCGATAAGCGGCTGTTGCTTCATCGGCGAGTTCTAATCCTGACTCATCCACAAAATAATTGCAATGGGCAGTTCAATTAGCTATAAGCCTCAACTTTCAACTTGAGGGAGCAGAAAACCAATTGATTGCTTCGAGCAGTTCTTGTTGTTCAATTATTTCAGGGGGTGACGGCAGCAAGTACCGCTCACCATGCCTGCTAGTCGCAAAACTGCGTTGAGGGTAAATTGTTTGTTGCTTATCCTCATGGCGAACTTCGATAATAGCAGCAAACTCTTGAACAAAACCTTTATAATATCGAATAGCAAATTCAAGCTGAATCTTCTGCTTGTACAGCTCGACTAATATATGGGGTGGGACAACATATACAATTTCCTTGAGATACCACCTAGCACCAAGTGATGCCGACCAGAAGTCTGGGAACCAAACGCAGAGGTGCATATAGTTATCCTCTTGGTAGTAATTTGTATGTCCGTAAATAAATGCTGAATTATGCCAAACATAGGGCGTCCAAAACTCCAATTTAGCACCGTCAATACAAACGCGACTAACTTCTTGGAATAGATGTATCGGGTCAGTCAAATGTTCTAAGGTATGTGATGAGTGAACGTATTCAACGCTGCGATCGGGAAATGGCAATGTATCGGTTTGTATATTAATTATGTGGTCAACAACGCCAGGGATATCACAGTAATCTAATCCAATTGTTCCCGGTTTTTTGTTACCACCGCAGCCTAGATCTAATTTTAGATACTCATGGTGAGTTATGATCGGTTCTAGTTGTGATTGAATCAAGTCATTTTGGGCTAACTCGTTATCAATTAACTGTAGATGTTCCTGCGACTTATCCAAATTCTTCACTACTTTAATAACCTCATCGTAAATTACTTTCCAATCACAATCATAATTGTCCCATCCCCGCTCTGAAGTAGTAACTTCAATAATAGAATCAATAGGGACGGGTACTAAATCTACAGAATTTTCGCGAACCTCTAACCACCAAGGTAGCTGCGTATAATGTTTAAGGTCGGAGTGGGCTACTCCAGGCTTGTTAGCGATCCAAGTTACCAACGTTAATCCAGAGCCAATAACAGCTATATATGTATCTATAGTGGCAGCCCAGACAATTGTTTCGTGGAGAGGACATTCAAGCGCATTGTATACCTTAACATTCGGAGAAATCAGAGCTTGTATTTGCTCCATATTGGCTTTTTCTATGGGAAAACCATCGAAGACAACGGCCATCGTTGGATAATGATCAAATATTTTTGTGATGATGTTAGCATATCCTTCTACTTGAGATATCCAAGCCTTATTATGGCTGCGAAGATTAATCCATAGCAACGGAAAATGTTTCTTCGCAGCTTCTACATTTTCCAAAAATGACTGACTACACTTGTTGACAGCAGCCGTCTGAATTCTGGCTGCTAAGCCATCCTTGATGGATGAGTCAGTTAGTTGGACAGCGAAATAATTATCATCTACTATAGCTCTAAAAAAACTGTTATTGTCGGATAAACGAACAATCTTCTCGGTCGGAATCTCCGGGAAAAGCGCATCGAGTTCAAAGTATTCATTAGCTCCTACTAAAAATTTATCTATTTTGTGCAATAAGTCATTTTCATATAGATAATAAAGTCCGCTGATTTGATTCCAGAAATAGTGACCCAAGTTGGAGACATTCCCGATAACAGCGACAATTTCTTTGGTTTGTTCATTTGACACGTAAGATTGGAATTGTGGCCAAAAAGTAACAGCATGAGCCTTAAACTGATTAATAATTTTTTCACAACTCAGCCAGGTACTCCATTCATTAGACAATTTGATTAGTATCTCTAATCTTGGAAAATAAATACATATCTTTACACCGCCCCACCCCCCAACAATCAGGTAAAAAATTTCGGTACTTTGAAATTGATAAATTAATATCGGTACAGTAGGATCTTGTTGGATATAAAATGAACGATCGCTCTTAATTACACGACCTGTAAAGGGACAAACTGAATGAATATAACCTGTTTCTGCTATGCTTTGCTGAAAATCATTAGTTGCATTAAGTAAAGGCCATGAGCAAAAATCGGACTTTTTAATGGCTTTTTTAGCGAGGCTAATACCTTTAAATTCTTGAAACTGGTTGATATAAATCTCTTCTAAACTCAGAGAGTCTTGCTCGATCAACTTCAAGTTGGCTAAGGAAAGGTTTGCTTCTTCAATGATCGTTTTTTCTGCTTCATCAAAGTCAGTTAAAGATACCATTTTGATCGCGGTATATTTGCTTGTTTGACTGAAGTATGTATAGGCATCTTCTAGTTTAATTTCAACGGTACTATCTATATCTGTCTCGTGTAAAGGAGCCAGTTTATTCAAACCGTTCCAAATATTTTCATAAATTTCCGCCTCGCTGGGTCGCCTTTGGGCTTTTTGGAAACAGACGATCGCTTCATCTAACTGACCTTGTGCTGCTAAAATAATTGATAATTTATAGGATACACTGGCATGGTTAGGAGTAATTTCCAAAACTTTGCGGTAGAAAGCGATCGCTTCTTCCCACCTCTCTTGTTGTTCTAAAAGCACACCTAGACTCAAGTAAGCTTCTTCGGCTACTGGTGGAAGAGTTAAAGCATATTGGTCAGTTATTAAACCATCAATTAGTGTTCCTATTGGCGAATATTCAAAAGCACGACTGTACGCCTGATTTGCCTTCTCCCGTTGATTTTTTAATTGCAGGATGCAGCCCAAATGAAAGTAATATAAAAAAGCACCATCGGTGTGCGGTTTTGGTTGATAAATAAGAGTCATTTCAATACAGTTTATTGAAAATACTGACCCGGTAGAAAAGAAACGAAATTCTGTTCTATGACCTTCAATAAAGTCCAAGTAAAATTCAAGAGAGGTTTGATGACTATCAACCTTGGTTTCATATAGAACATAAGGATAAGGAGAGACTATATCAAATTTGAAACTGCGATGGGCGTCTTGTTCTTCTGTCATCCCTAAACAGGGTTCTGGAAAATTAAATTCAACCTTAACGCGGTACAAGCCATCGGGAATGTCTATGTATGGCCCGTAAAACACAAAGCCTTGATTGTCCTTCAAGCTCAAATACCCTTCACTGGTTTCCTCAACGTTGTTTCCGGGTAAAACAGCTAATTCTTTGGCATTAATTCGCAGAAAATTTATCGCTTCCAAATCATCTAAAAAGCTTTTAGCTGGCAAGTCTGAATTGATGGCAATGACTCGGTGATAACAAGAAATTGCACCCTCCAAGTCACCCTGCTTTACCAACTTTTCTCCTAATTCATAGTAAGACTCAAAATTTTGGGTATTCATCATCAATTGCTCCTAATTATTTATTGCACTATTACTATTGAAGGTAATAAATTATCAATTTATTACAGTTATTGTGATTGATAGAAAACAGTTATTATTACTGATAGAAATTTGCTACCAATATTTTTTCACTTCCTTAATCCACAACTCACACAGACGAACCTCTATTTCGCCTAGAAAATTATTTTGATTTAGATAAGCATACATCTCTATCATTAATTGACAAGGATCGCTAGCATCACTTGTGAAATTTTCCAGTAAGTTAATTAAATTATGAACCTGAGTATATAAAGGAATTTCATCACTAAAATCTTTCATCAGGTTGTGTTCATTTCTCAACTGGTACACTGAAGGTGATAGAAATAAAACACTGGAGTCTATGCACCATAAAAGTCTCTGAGCAATGTAGCTTTTCCAGATATCGGTAACACGGCTGCTCACACCAATAGGAAGTAGCAACAGAGGAAAAGCTTCCTTGTAAAATAAAGTATTCTGCGTATTAAAAGGACTGTAACATCCGGGCGACAGTGACAACTTCTTATCCGGTTCAAACTTAATGTTTTCATCACCAACCGTCAAACGATAGATAGCATCTACATCGGGATCTAAGTCTGCTAGCCCTTGCTGAACGTAACAAGTAACCTCTTTTTCTGTAGTAAGCTTCTCATCAACAAAACTATTAACTTTGTCAAGGGGCAAGCCTCTAGGCCATATTTTTTCACTGGTAAAGTAAGAATATACATTAACAGCACCTTTAAGGTCTAATGCTGGAGTCTTAACCAGGGAAGGGAGGAAATTAGGGTACTTATCATCGTAGGGAATATTATCGTCGTCCGTTTCCGCGATCGCTTCTGCACCCAGACGCATAGCATACAAGTATCCTAAATTCTTGCGGGAGTAATGATTCATAGGAATCAAAGATGCTAGCTCCCCAAAATCTTCGCATTGCTGCTCTACATTAAAGTAGTCAGCTCCTGCTAACTCAAAATCTCTAGGAGTTTTTTTATCCCCAATTACAATAATTTTCCACCCTAAATCTAGCAAAATATCTCTATATTTGAACAGAGCAGCAGTTGGCTTATTAATTGTTGTTATAACTAATGATTTCACGGGTCAAACCTCAAATTTCTTATATAACTGAAACACTACCGATCTTCGCCTAGAAGATCATCCACACCACGTTCTGTGTATTAATACTCTGGTTCCAACCTGCATATTATCACATAATACCAGCCAAGGCAAGCAAATTGTACCTTTTTTGTCCACCAACTTTTCAATGCGATGACTGCGGTTCACGCCACTTAAAAACAATAACTTCCTCAGCCTGCTTAAATTCTATATCAAACAAATCAAAAACTACCTCCCTCCCTAAAAGAATCTCCTCACTAAAATCCGTTTGCGCCCAAGCCACAGGCGCAGTAAAAGTATGACCATCCAGCTCTATTTCAATATCTCGCAACAGATATTCAATACTGCCGCCAACTCCCTCAGCTTTACTGATAATCTCTCCAGTAGTTCTACTCAAACCCAAATCTTCACCAAGTTGCTTGGTTATTAAGCTGATTTCAGCTCCAGAATCCACCAGCATTTCGACTCTTTCGGAATTCTGAACTTTTAGATGCAATTCATATCTTGGCTGCCAATCGTGAGATTTTAATGACCTCATCCTAACAGGATAAAACCTGACTGGTTCAACAAATTCGCTTTCATATATGCGACCGATCACATAACCCAATTTAGGTGTATCAGCAGGAATCCCGTCCTTCATCTTTCGATAATCCCGATCGCAACTAATAACACCTCGATTAGTATAAGCGATCCAATGACCCCGATATTTCTTCAACTCTCGGCGATTAGCCTTATACCACTCATTAGCTGTCGTATATTCCGCCTCCATATTTTCGCCCCACAATATTGTCTCAAACTCATTTGCGATCGAAACACCACTTCATCCAATGGCTGCAACTCCCAGTCACCCCAGGACAACGCACTTCCAAAATGATTTCCCAGAAGCCTACCACAATTTAGAGTCAGTTTTGCCCGATCGCCCCAATGAACTCAAGCCACCCACGAACACACGAGACCGCAGCCCCTCTCAAAATGTTCCCACAGAAACGTTATTATAGACAAGTCATCAGCGAGAACAGCCGATCGCACCAACGATACATCTTACCGCAAAATACATTAACGAATATCACCACCCGCGATAAACCTAAGCAACCGTCCAATCTTCCAACATCAAATTGGACACTTTCCCAAAATCTCTATGATTGCGCGTGACTACAACCGCACTACAAGAAAGTGCGATCGACGCTATCCTCAAATCTTGCGTTCCAACCCTAATTTTTTGCGCCAGTAATTGCATATAATTGCGATCGGCCATTGCATCAAAATTAATAATCGGAAAATTCTGCAAAAAACTAATCGTAGAAAGTAGCCGAGTATAAGCCAATATTCTTTGTTCCGAAGAAGTAGCTTGTCTAATTACATTCAGACGGCCACGCATTTGTTCCTCCCAAGTAATGATTGTTATCGCTGTTTTACCTACAGGATATTTTTTGTATCGCTGAACTATGGCAGGCTGCTGTCTCTCCAACAGCGAAACATGATCCGTATCTAGTATTCTGATCGTCATTTTTCGACTTCCTCTGCATCAAGTTGTCGAAAATACTCCTCATCCAATTCCCGACGATACTCTGCAATGTAATCCAACATATCATCAAAAGTTGAATCGTCTTTAAACATACCTACTATTTGAAATATGCGATTATCAGGCTCTTCCTGCCGGAGTTTTTCTAACTCTTCATAAGTTAGCTCTCTGTTGAAAGTTTCTGGATCTCGCAAATAATCTTTTTTGACTTGAATAACATGATGAACAAACTCCAAATCTTCTTCACTAATATCAACCAACTGCAAACATGATTGTATCTGCGATTCAGAAAAATGCTCGTACAACTGGCCAATCGCCTTAGTCACAAAAGACCAAGTAATTAGCTGCACATTTTCAAAAGATACAACCACTTTCCTACCCTGAGTAAAAGCTTCGGCAATTAGGGGATAAATCACCTGACCTTCATGTTCAAATGTCAATTCAAACTTGCCCAATACCCCATAAAGACTAATTTTAATATCGGAATCATGACCGTGGGATTCTGGTTGATATTCCTGGGATTTGGTAGCGGGGACTTGCAACGCACCAATCAAATCAATTACCGCACGTTGGTGTTCGGGAGATAGAGTCATTAGTTGAGCAATTATCTCCTGTTCATGGCCGCTTATTTGAGTTATTTGACTCATAGTTTTGTTACCTTAATTATTTAGTTGAATCAGGGGAATAAGACCCACCCCTAGCCCCTCCCAGGAGGGGAACCGGATCTAGCTCCCCTCTGGAGAGGGGCTGGGGGTGTGTCCTAAAAAATCAGAATCCAACAAATCAGCAGCGGTAAAATTACACTTTTCAGGAAAAGTTTCAGGTGCTAATTCACTTTTTTTAATTGCTTGCTTTCTAGCTTTGACATAAATTACTTCAATCTGCTGTAAGAAATAATTATACAAAGTCCGAGACTCCAATAACAACTCTAGTTCAAACCGGAAATTATCAATTTCATTTTGCCAACCCTTAGCACAACGTTCTCTTTCAGATTCCCAATATTGATAAAGTAATAAATGAATCAACAGTTGTCGTAAATAACTATCTACTTTGCGTCTTTGTTCGTTACCCAAGCTTAAGATTTCCTCCATCAAGTGTGGCAAATCAAGCCGATCAATCTCTTTTTTTTCTAGGCTTTGATAAGTTTCTTGCAACCACAGATAATAATCTGTTTCATAAAGAGCCGACACATCATTCATCAAACTACCTCCAGTTGCGGAATGAGGACAACAAACTCAGTGTCCTATTCTTTAATATGAGCCATATATTATATTATGTCATCTTTAGGGGACTTAGCATGGGGCCCAGAAACCGGGTTTTTTACCAAAATAATTCGTTCCAGTCCGCAAAACTCGTAAAATATGTCATTGCGAGCTCTTAGCGAAGCAATCGCAATCGCTATGATATCATTTCGATGCTGCCGGAAGTGATATTAGTTAGCCCGCTAGTCCAACCTGGAATGAATTCCACTCGAAGAGGCAGAGCCTCTAGATATGGGTTCCCAGGCTCCAGCCTGGGAACCAGTTAAACCAGTTAAATGTAAAGCTATCATAACCTTTGCGATTGCTTCGCTAAGAGCTCGCAATGACATATTTACAAGACTTACATCGGAATTGATCTAACACGATCACACAAATCACCCCCTATAATCGAAACTAGCCATTAGTTCTCATCAATTGAGCAATTGCCATGAATCAGGACAAGGAAAAAACCACCTATTCACAGAAAACAGAGCGCCTCAAAGTTATAGCTCAGTTGATCAAAACAGTCACACCCATGATTTGGACAATCGTGATTCTGGTCGTAATTATTCCCCTATTAGGTAATTTTATTATCTCGAAGTCATTAACCAATACAGCAAACACAGCAGTTGTAGTCTCGCCGCCGCATGATTTTAGCAAAGTTAACCAAGACGTTAAAAACGCCATCCAAATAGCCCATACAACTGCTGAAACTTTCGCATCTAAAGAATTGGGCAAATGGGAAACCGAAGTAATCGCACGAGTTGACAACAGTTTCCTCGATTGGTACTTCGATTACTTCAACCAAAAAAAGATGGAGTTTACCGTACCTTTCAGCTTCCTCAAATCAGCGGTACTCAACAGATTTGATATGAATGCAGCATCTCAAGCTGTTTCCGAGAAATTAACCGAAGACTTTCAAAGAGAATTTGCCAACCGCGTTCTCGTCCCCAAGAATGCTCAAATGCGGTTTCAATTAATCACTCAAGATACTGCTAACTTGTACATAGCAGAAGTTAGCAAAAATGTGAAAATAGTTCAAAACAATTATAACATTCCTCAAGTACAATGGGATAAATATCTGAACGATATTGCCACCACAATTAGCGACAAAGGAAACGTTTCAAATTTATCATTAAAAGTATTAGTTGGTGGCAGTGGCTACTTAGTTGCCAAGCCTTTAATATTGGGACTGGCCACAAAAATTGGTAGCAAAGTTACCGCAAAAGTTGCCACAAAAGCCGCCGCCAAAATGGCCACAAAAACAGGCAGTACGGTTGCCAGCCAGTTGGGAGTAGGCTTAATCGATCCGATTGTGGGTGTCGGGATTATTATGTGGGATTTATGGGATTACGATCGCACAGTGAAAGTAGAAAGACCAATTTTGCGCGAACACCTTGTCGCTTACTTGAAAGATGTCAAAAAATCCCTACTTACAAATCCTGAGACCGGGATTATGGCAGCGATTTACCAATTGGAAAGCGGCATTTTGAAGTCACTTTAGTAAACGACGGAGGAGACGGCAGTGCCGTGTCCCTACTACGATCAATTGTAGGGACACGGCATTGCCGTCTCCTCTATATAATTCCGGTGCAACCGGAATTGAGCTCATCAGGATAACCTAGTTTGGTTAACTATTCCGGCTCTATAAAACTTACCCAAAGCTACCCATCGCTTGAAAACTTTGGACTTTGGTGTTTACTTCCTGTTTCAGCGTAGTCTCAAGATGACTCTTGAGGGTTTGTCTACGACCCAGGCAATCTCGGTAGAGCTTACCGTTTAGTCCGAACGAACCGGAATATGAATTCCTTCAAACCATCGCTCGATATTTTTAGCAGCATTCAAATCTCTATCTTCAGCGTGTCCACACTTAGGACACTGGTAAACTCGATTCTTTAGTGGCATTTTTTGGCGGTGATTTCCACAATTTGAGCAAATTTGAGAACTAGGAAAGAAGCGGTCAACTAGAATTAACTGGCTAGAGAACTTTTCAGTTTTATATTCTAGTTGTCGCTTAAATTCGTGCATTCCACAGTCAGCAATTGCACCAGCCAATTTGTGATTCTTTAAAAATGCTTTGACATTCAAATCCTCAATCTTTATCACGCTGTGTTTTTTAGCGAGATAATTAGTGAGTTTGTGAATAGCATCTTTGCGAATGAATGAAATTTTAGAATGTAGTTTTGCTAGCTTCCTAACGGCTTTAGTCCGGTTTTTTGAGCCTTTGACTTTGCGACTGACAGAGCGTTGAAGTCGTTTCAGTTTCTTACTCATTTTGCGGTAAGCTTTAGGGTTAGCAAAAGTCTTCCCGTCACTGGTAACAGCCAATTCTTTGATGCCGATATCAACACCAATAGAGGGGCGACCTAGCGGTACTGGTGGTTGTTCAATTTCGCACTTAATGGCAATAAACCATTTATCAGCAGTGCGACTAATTACGCAGTTATGAGTAGCCGTAATGGGTAAAGGTTCGTGTAATCTCACCCAACCAATTTTAGGGAGTTTAACACGCTTACCATCATTACTGATACCAGGTTTGGCTTTAGTACCTAGCTCAAGATAGAAACTATCTTTAGATTTGCCTTTTTTCTTAAATTTAGGCTGCTTTGAAACCTTTTTGAAGCATCTATCCCATGCCGTCCTAACAAGAGCTAATGCTTGTTGTGGACTGGCTTTTGAGCTTTGATAATACCAGGGATTAGCTGGTTTGATTTCAGCGACTAAGCGCTTGTGCAAGTCAATAGCAGATGGGATTTTAACAGTTTTGTCTGTCTCTCTAAGTTGTAAAACTTCCTGAATAACAGCATTGCCAAAATTGTAAGCGTGTCTGGCTACTCCGCAGTGTTGACGAAATAGGGTTACCTGTCTGTTATTAGGCTTTAATTCCGTCTTGAAACTGAGTAGCATTATTTAACGTCCTCCACACTCATCCGGTGATTTGTTGACAATTACTACTGTGCGTCAACCTCACACTCAAACTCTTCACATATTGCAAAAACCAGTTCAGGAAAGAATGTTAATGGGTGTCTAAGAAATTTATTTCAGCAGCCAGCCCTCTTGACCGTAAGCCTGCCAAGCCAAATCCACCAAACCATTCACAATCGCCACAGCCACCACCGCAGAGCCCTTGCGCCCCTCAATCCGAATATGAGGAATCATCGAATCGTGTAAGCGCGACTTAGCCACATCCACCCCCACAAACCCCGAAGGAGTCCCAATCACCAAAGCAGGCCTAATTTCCTCAGCCTCAATCAAATCCACGATCGCGGATAAGGAAGTTTGAGCCTGCCCAACCACAAAAATTCCCTCTGGATAGCGTTTCGCCAAAGTCTCAATCCCCCAAGCCGCCCGCGTCTTTTCCTTTTGGGGGCGCGTCAAAGCCTCCATCGAACAATAAACCGGATTCGCAAAGGTACTTTGGATCAGTGGCGTAATCCCCACTTGCACCATCGGCACATCTACCACTATCGTAGTCCGAGCAGCCAAAGCCGCCGCCCCAGCCTGCAAAGCCTGATCGGAAAAACTAATCAAAGATTTGTACTCAAAATCAGCAGTCGCATAAATCACACGGCGGACTATTTCGTACTCCGCCGCAGAAAAACCGTGGTCACCAATTTCGTCGTCTATTAATCCCAGACTCTGGGCATCGCTTACGTGCCATTCCATGTGTTGAATAGCTGTCGCTTGTGAATTATCAACTATCAGCTTACCAGATTTTAGTTATTGGTTAACTGTTGACGGTTAACTGTTAACTGTTGATTGATATCAAATCCGGTAGCATCGGAATTATTAGTGGCCGAAATTAGGAGACGGCAGTGCCGTGTCCCTACCCAAAATAATATTGTAGGGAGACGGCACTGCCGTCTCCTCGCTTGTCATTCCGGTGCTAAGTTTCCTCAGAAGGAGACTTGCCCAGTACCGGAGTCAGGAATGCCACCAAAGCCCCGATCGCAAAACCAGCAATATTCCGCACCAAAGGCAGCCACTCAGAAGTCCGCATCACCACCGGGCCAATACCGAAAGCCAAAAACAAAATGCCCCACAGTGGCGAAAAAATCAGCGCCCACTGCCAAGCCACAATTTGTCCAGGCTTCCGAGGCTGAGCCCCAAACCCGCAGATTACCCCGCCTAGCACTGAAGCAATTAACGTCAAAATCCACTGTTCCCTAGGCAAACCGGGAACCACACGGCATCCACCCTGACGCAAACAGCCTTCTATCGACTCCAAAGATTCAATAATCGCTCGATCTTCACCATTGTCCCGCACAAAAAACTGATTACCGTAGCGAGTTTGCAGTTCCACCCAAAAAGTGCGTGGCAACAGTGGATATAAAGAGTCTCCCACATTAAAATTCAGGAGATTGCCACCTCGTGGATCGGCAACTAACAATACACTTTTTTGATCTAATCCCCAATAACTTTTGACAGCCAAACCGGGCGTGCGCTCATATTGAGTCAGCACTCGCAGCTTCCAGCCAGTTTCGGCCTCAAATGCAGTTAAATTTTTTGCCAATCCCTGTTCTTCAATGTCGGTGAGGGCTTTAGCTAAGTCAATGATCGGTGTCTGAATTTGGGGCAACAAGTCGGGATTGTTGAAAGCATGGGCTGCTGGGGCGATCGCCCAAACCGACAAAGCCAGGAAAAAGGCAGCAGCAGAGGCTAGAAATTTGCGGGGAAAAAACTGTGACATAGGAAGTTCTAATCTGGGTCTGAATTGTGAATGCTGGCTGGTGGTCTTAACCAGAGGATAAGAGAAAACTCATATTTCTTTACAATTATTTACTTTACAGGAAGCGGGGGTGAAGGGGAAGGGTTCGGGCAAGGAAGTTTTAATCATTGGGAATTGGGCATGGGGCATGGGGCATGGGGCATGGGGCATGGGGCATTGGGCATGGGGCATTGGGCATGGGGCATTGGGGAATGGCAACTATTGACAACTGTCAACAGTCAACAGTCAACCGCCAACTGACTAAAACTGAGATTTAGGCGCTACCCCGTCGCACAGATGCCGATCGCGATCGCTCACATTCGGATTAGTCCTCAGATAATCCCCCACCCAATCGCAGCCCCTCACCAACAAATCATCAAGATCCAAATTCCACAAAATCACCCGATTATCCCGGCCAGCAGAAGCCAGAACCTTCCCATCCGGGCTAAAACTCACACTCATCACACTGTCTTTATGTCCAGTCAAAGTTTTCAACAAAGTCCCGCTGCGACTCCACAATTTCACCTTGCGATCGTAACTACCCGAAGCAATCAACAAACCATCCGGGCTAAAACTGACGCTAGTCACACTGTCGCTAGAACCCTTCAGCAGCGTCGCCACCAAAGTCCCATCCACATTCCACAACTTCACCGAATTGTCATAACCCGCAGAAGCCAGCATTTTGCCATCAGGGCTGAAAGCAACTCCCAACACAAAACTGTTGTGAGCCCCTTCAAAAGTCCTCAGCAAACGACCATCCCGATTCCAGAGTTTAACAGTACCGTCATCGCTAGCCGTTGCCAGCATTTCTCCGTCGGGACTGAAAGTAACACTACTCACCCAGCCTTGGTGTCCCGTCAAAGTTTTAATCAACCTGCCGCTTCTAGTCCAGAGTTTAACCGTTTTATCCTTACTCGCCGAAGCGATCATCTCGCTGTCAGGGCTAAAACTGACGCTAGTCACCCTGTCGCTGTGTCCATCGAGAGTGAACAGCACAAAAGGAGAACAGGGGAACAGTGGAGCCGAAGGACAAGGCAAAATATTACTGGTGGTATCTTCTTTCAAATTCCAGATTTTGACCGTTTTGTCGTAACTTCCAGAAGCCAGCAGCAAGCCATCGGGACTGAAACTGACACTGGTTACTCTGTCAGTGTGTCCCTCCAACGTTTCCAGCAACACACCGGTACGGCTCCAGAGTTTGATAGTTTTGTCCACAGAAGCAGAAGCCAGCCTTTGCCCGTCGGGGCTGAAGGTAACACTTTGGACGCGGTTTTTGTGTCCGTCGAGGGTTTTGAGAGGTACGTCGTCGAGCCGCCACAGTCTGACTGTTTTGTCAAAACTTGCAGAAGCGAGAGTTTTGCCATCTGGGCTAAAACTGACTTGAGTAACTCGATCGGCGTGTCCCTCAAAAGTTCTCAGCAATCGGCCCAGAGGTTTGAGGTTGGTGGCATTTAGCGGGTATTTTGCGTGAACAGCAGCCAGATTCCAGAGTTTGACAGTTCGATCGGCACCACCAGAAGCAAGGGTTTGACCATCGGGGGAGAAACTGACGCCAAATACCCATTTGCTGTGTCCCCGCAAAGTTGTTAGCAGCCAACCATTGTTTGCTTCAGTTGAATCTAGTTGTGTATTATTTTGCAGCGCGGCGACGTTCCAGATTTTTACTGTATTGTCCTCGCCACCAGAAGCCAGGGTTTGACCGTCGGGAGAGAAACTGACGGTGTAAACTTTAGAAGGTTTTTTGTTTTCGCTGTGCCACAAATTAGCGATTAGCCTACCGTCGGAGTTCCACAGTTTCACGGTACCGTCATCGCTAGCCACGGCTAGAATTTGACCGTTACGGCTGAGGCTGACCCAATTTACGGGAGCTAGTTGTGCGATCGTTTGTAGCAGCGTACCGTCGGTTTTCCAGAGTTTGACAGTTTTGTCTATAGATGAAGAGGCGATCGTTTGACCATCAGAGCTAAAAGCAACACTGGTAACGCTGTTTGTATGGCCTTTTAAGGTAGCAAGCAAAGTGCCATCGGTTTTCCAAATTTTGACAGTTTTATCTAAACTTGTGGAGGCAATCATTTTACTATCTGGACTGAAAGCCACACTAGAAACGCTGTTAGTATGACCTTTGAAAGTTGCCAGCAAACTGCCGTCGCGCGCCCAAAGTTTCACTGTTTTATCTACACTGGCGGAGGCAATTGTTTGCCCATCTGGGCTAAAACTCAGGCCCCAAACTACATCGCCGTGTCCCTCCAACCTGTTGCGTTCTTTGATTCCGTAAACTGCCTGTTGGAGGGCGGCCGCAATCAGAATTTCGGTATCTTTGAGAGTGTGCATTTCTTGGGAGTGTTCAACTTGTCGCCACTGTCTCCCCGCTCTCAAACTTTCCATCATCGCGTCAAACTTATTGTTTGAGAAATACAGTGCTTCAGAAGCTGCGGTTAAAGTGCTGATTTCGGCTCGCTGAGTTTGGGCAACAGCTAACTGTTTTTGACCCACTGCTCGCCACCAAAAGTTCACGGCGGCGATGGTGGAACTGGTTAGCAAAAGTACACCGATTACTGCTAATCCTAAGAGTTGTTTGAGAAAAGTATTGGCTCGGTAGAGTTGTGCTTGACTCATATTTTTGTCGGCTTCTGCTTTGTACAGTCTGGCTTCTAAGCCGAATCTTCTGCGGATTGGGTGGACTAGATAGTCGTGAACCAATTGATAACGATCTTCTGGGGCTTCCCGCAGTAAAAACAACAAACCATGACCGACTAAAATGTCTAAAATTAAGTCGAGGCTATCGGTTTTTTTTGGTTCTACTTCTGAGTTTTTGGCGATTTTTAGGTGTAGCGAAATTCGGCTGATTTTGCCGATCGCAGATAAATCCAGTTCCTCGGTATCTGCGGGGTGTACGCCTGTAACTAATGAGAGTTCATGTTTAGTTTTGATCAGCCTGACACCTCTTTCATCTGTCAGGGAAAATAAGATTTTCCAAGCTGCGTCTTCATTGACCGGGCCGCAGTCAGAGATTACTCGTTCGAGCGATCGCTTGACTAATTCTGCTTTGGGATTGTCGCCCAACTGCTGGTATTGTGCTATGGTGGTAATATTTTCTTCTTGCAGTTGCGCTCCCACTACCTGCAATTCGATCGGTCGCACTTCTTTGAGATCGTCTGCTAAATCTTCGACAAAGGCATTAATCAGTTCGGGTTCCAAGTAAAATTCTGCCCGTTCTGTTAAGTGTCCGATCACAGCCCGTGCGTCTTTAATCGAAAAACTTCGTAGTTGGTAGCGGATGCTTTTATCGAGAATATTATTGTTAATAGCATCGAGATTGGGAAAGCGATCGCAGTCTAGCAAATAGTGCAAGTAATCTTCTCGCAAGCACAGAATTACTTTGACATAAGGCAGATTCAAAAATAAACGTAAAAAGTTATAAAAAAGTTGCCTCTGAGCTACTGATGTTGAAACAAAGAAAAATTCTTCAAACTGGTCAAATATCAGAATAGTCAATAAATTATTGTTGGCATTTTCTCGCAATTGATCTATAATAAAAGATGAAACTTCCGAGCTACGGGATGGTATAATTGAGCAAGTTTTTCGGTTAAGTTCCTGCACTCCTTTTGCCCTTAGTTTTCGATCTTCCTCAACTTGTTTGTCGTACAGCGCGCCATTCAAAGAATTTTCCAATTCTCCCAGCCAATCAGTATAAACTTTGACTAATACAGGCAAAGTATCTCGCGCGCCCGGAGTGATGTTTTTGATAGCTGGTACTAATCCAGCATTGACGAGAGAACTTTTGCCAACTCCGCTCGGCCCGTGGATAATTGTTAATTTATGATCGTCTCGGCTAATTCTTTCCAGCAAGTTATTAATATCTTTCTGGCGGGAGTAGGCGGTCATTTCTGCTGCAATTGCTGCTTGATTTTGGGCTGAGGGACTGGACGGGTTGACCGCTTGTCGCTGTTGCTGCAATTGACTGGCTCCGATGAATGCTCTAAATCCGTATTGATATTCGATCGACCTTTGGGTTTTTTTAATCCGAAAAGCTTTCAAATACTCTCCCTGCTCGAAATACACCGCTTGCAGTTCGGTCAAAATATCAATGTAAAGTCGGGGGTCGTATTTCGGCTCACTTTGACTTTGAGCCAACTCCAAAGAATGAACGGCTGCTTCCCACTGTCCCAGTTGTCGCAAACTTTGCGCTAGTAGTAACAGATAGGAACTGCGATCGGATTTGGGATGCTGGATTTTTGATTTTGGATCGTTAATCGACTCGTTAGTACCAACAAATTCTGGATAATTCCCCGCAAACCCCAGTCTTAAATCTTCAATCAGCAATCTCAAATCGTTAGGGGTTTGATCCAGTATCGCTAAAGCTAACTCGGCTAGCTGTCGGGCTTGACTCCACCTCGACTGTTGCAGCGCTACTTCTGCCAAAAAGCCATAATCTTGAGCTAGCTGGCTGGGAGTACCGTAGGTGAAGTGCAACTGCAAAGAATTTTCTGCCAATGCTTGCAACTCTTCCCAAGCTTTCAGGCGTTGTAATACTTGTCCGAGATGTGCTGTTACTTCAGCGACTAATTCGGGCTGATCGGCCAGAGAGAAGGCATTTCTGGATTGTTCGAGGCTAATCCAGGCTTGTTCCCAGTGGTGGCGGTTGGCTACTGGATTTCTGGCTGCTTGTAAGCGGTGACATAGGGCGATGTGGAACAGCACTATGCCCTCTCTTTCTAAACAAAGGATATTGGGGACGGGATTCGACAAAGTGCAGGAGAGGTTCTTTGTGTCGGAGTTTTCCCAGTTTGCGAGTTCCCAATTGCCTGTTTGGTGCTTCCAAAATACTAAGCTTTGTTGGTAGTGGATTAAAGCGGTTTCGGTTTGGTCACTGACGTAGTAATCTCGACCCAGAACGAATTGTAGGCTGGCTTCGAGGGCGGGTTCTAATTCTTGGCCGCGATTTTGCAAGTCTCTTAAGGCTAATTCTAGTTCCCGGCGCGATAGGGAACCGATCGCCAAATCGAGGTTATTGCCGGGACTCAAGGGCGAATAGGACTGGATATTATTGGATGGTTGGGACTTTGGCGATCGAGGACTCAGTGTGAGAAAACGTTCTTGAGGGCTGATTTCTCGTTCTAGAGTGCGTTTTTCCAGGTCGGTTTCGCAGTAAGTCCCAAAACCCGATCGAGTTCCGACGGTGCTGTTTCCAGATTGTGGGTTAAGTTCACCTACTCGAAATATGGCGTCTGCCCGTTGAGAGAGAAAATAAATCAATTCATCAACGGCCATTTCAAATTTAATTGTGGCGGCAGCCCAACTCTTGAAGTCGGGGGCGAGACGGATCATTTTCGTGACGATGTCATCTGTCACCCACAAAACTACCGGACAGGTAAAGTTTTTGCGAAACTCGTCTCGCACTTGATTGGTAGAGGCCATCACTTCGTCGATCGCGACTACTGTCTCTAAACCGAATACCATCAAAGCAGAGATAGCAGCCCCAGCCGGTAATCCGTTGTTTTGAGTGTTGGCCTGCAAGGTCGTGTAGAGGGTTTTGACTCCTGGTGACAGCACTAGATCTTGAATTGGCAGTGGAGACATTTCTCGCAGTCGCTTGACCATTTGGTGCCGCAACTGCTCGTAGTTGCAGCGCACCAAGATTAGGGAGAATTGCTGTTGAGACATCGCGATCGATCGCACCAACGTTTTGAGCGATCGGTCGTTGTAGCTGGCAGTTTCTCGTAATTTAATCATGTCTGTCATGCGTATACCCCATTTTCTGAAAAAAAAAACCTAATGATGACTGAAACTGTCTCTACTTAGATACACTTATCTATGTCAAAGATTTTATACATTTATGTCTACGTGTTTTTTCGTATTTATGTCTTCAATCCAGATTCATTCACTATGTTTAATATAAAGACAGTATACTTCTCAACTTGATAGAAAGCGAGATTTATATATAAATATAAAATCAAAATTAATACTTTTTTGACTCAGCTACGGATAAATTCATCTATCGCATCAATAGTGAGCTGTTAAGCCTATGAGATTAAGTCTAGTTAATTGCAGATCAATCATCTAGGGCAATAGGTTATAGGGAATAGAACAATGACATAGCGCGTTTCTCACTTGATGATGTAACGAAATTATTATAATTATTTAACCAGACACGATCTGAGAACAGTCCAAGTTAACTGGTAATCAAATACTATTATCTGTAGCAAGCACTCAGCAAAACAATATCAATTTCTGCTACCCCGAAATGATATAGAGGACACGGCAGTAATGATATAGAGGACACGGCAGTAATGATATAGACGAGTAATGATATAGAGGAGACGGCAGTGCCGTGTCCCTACAGTATTTTTTTGGTAGTAGGGACACGGCA
>JAYSVM010000157.1:0-39820 GCA_043718495.1 Oscillatoriales bacterium
ATAACAAGGTGACAACTGTCAACTGTCAACTGCCAACTGTCAACTGCCAACTGATTTCAACCTTCCAACAACTCCGTAGCATTGGTACAAGGAAGCCAGAGCACGTAGCGATACCCAGATTCCGGGGTGCCTTGAATCGAGACTTGACCGCCTTGAATTTCCACCAACTGGCAGCAAAGTAGCAGCCCCAAGCGTTCCCTAGCCCCGTAACCAGCTAACACTGGTGCGGTATCGGCAGCATTTTGGGCCACCAAAGCCGCCAACTCAGAAAACACCAGCGTTAATCGCTGGGAAGTCTGTGTTTTTGTCGGGAATTGGGGTTCGAGTCCGAATTCGGAAGTTTCGGAGTTCGATCGCGAACCGACATCTGCTCCAACTTTCGATAAGTAATCGGAGTAGAGTTTAGCATGGGGCAAACTTTCTCCCAACCAAGGATGAAACACCCAAACTCCTATGTTGATGCCTTCATCTTTGCGAAAAACGTGTACTCGAATCACGCTTCCTGCCCCAGCAGATTGAATCACGCTAAAAATTAGGTGGTGCAGCATTTGCTGAACTTTCTCTTTATCTGCCAACCAAATACGGGGGCCTGGGCTGATAGAAAGGTTAACTTCTTGCTCTCTTTTCGACGCTGGCTGTGACAGGTTATTGACAACCTGCTGGCACAAAGTTTCTATATCGATTGCGGTTCGTTTAATGGTGAAAGTGGAGTCATCAATGTCTGCCAGTCCTAAAATTTCTTCAACTAGCGATCGCAAAGACCGGCTACTGTCTTGGATCACGTCGATATATTCTTTTTGTTTGCTCGTCAGCGGGCCGTAAATTTCTTGGCTCAAAACACTTGCCATTCCAATAACTGAAGTCAGCGGAGTAAGCAATTCCTGGGCTAAATAATTCAGCAGTTTTATCTTTATTGAGTTACTAGACAAATCGATAGGTTTGTTCATCGGTTATTTTTCTTGGTTGACGATTGTTGACTGTTGACTGTTGACTGTTGACTGTTGACTGTTTAGCAATGCCCAATTCCCAATGCCGAATGCCCTATGCCCTATGCCCTATGCCCTATGCCCAATGCCCAATGACTATTTAATCATTCCTTCTAAAGCCGATTGTAAGTCTTGAGTGAGTTCGGCAACTGCTATTCTGCGACTGGTTTGATATCCTTCCCAGCGATCGCTCACTGATATCGGTTCGCCCACGGTCATTTGTACTCGCTGTTTGCCCAAATTCGGTCGCCCGAAAGGATTTCCCCCTTTGATGCGAGTCAATACGTCGGACAGTAGTAAAGTTGTTTCTGCTAGTCTTTCTGCGGTTAGTTTTTCTTGGACATATTTGCCGGTGACGGACACGAAGCTTTCCACGAGTCTCATGTGCCACATTCGGAGACTAGCTTCTTCGGCGAGGCGATCGGCTAGTCCTCTTTCTAAGGGACAAAGTGCTGCAATATCTTTGATGTCTTCTCGATAAATATAGTCCCAGCCTGCTTGTTCTAAGCGGCGACAGCGGTCGATTAGACTGCCTTTTGGTTTTAAGTTAAAATACTGTTCTGCCACTTGCAAAGCCACATCTAATAGTGCTTTGAGTCTAGACATCATCTCTGCATTTTCTAAATCATTTTTGGTTATTTCTGTGATTGATAGAGAACTTAAATCAGCTTTTCTGGGCAGAATATTTTGATGATAAAAACGCCGATAAAATTCTTCCATGACTACTAGCAAATGGCTACCAAGTCGAATCAGTCGGAGATATTGAAATTTGTGATTTTTGTTTTCTGGATTAGAATTTTCTGTGTTTAAATTAGGGATATTGCTACTATTTAAGTGTGGCAGTCCGCAATCTATTTCTAATTGAGTTAAAAGTTTTTCTAGTGCTTCCCAAGGTGGATTGACATAACGGTATTGAATGCCGATCGGCACAATTACTACTTTTTCCGCCCGATCGCCTTTACGCAGATCTTCAACACACCAGAATCCCATTTGGGCAATACCTGGTTCGAGGGGACTGACTATTTCATTATGACCGTTGGTAGCACCTTCGGGTGCAGCAGCGATGGGAAATTGGCTGTTGGCAAATAAATCGCGTGCTGATCGCAATCCAGCGCGATCGATCTTACCGCGAACAATGGGAGTGCCACCAAGTTGGGAGTATAGCCAGCCGACACGCGCGCCAGCCCAAAGGGGAATTCCGCGATCGTAAATAAAGTGGGAATGTACCGGGAATTTCAGGGGAATCCCTTTTTGCCGCGCTACTTGGGGAACCAGTTTCCAAACCAGTTGTCCCAAACAGTAAGGATCGCTTGAATTAGGGTGACGGAATGCTAACAAAAAGCGAACTTTCTGATTTTGAAATTGGTGAAACAGTTCGGCGAGAGTTTCGACGTTTTCGGCTTGAATATCGCTGATATTAGTCTTAAATCGCAGCCACCAGGGGAGTATTTGTTGGCAGCCCTGGACGATTAGGGGGTTGTAGGCTGGAGGTATGAATTCCAGCGGCGGCTGAACTTGGCTAATTGAATTGGGCATTTCACGATTTGAGATTTGAGATTTATTGGCCACGTTGGGCTAGAAGAGGAGACGGCAGTGCCGTTTCCCTACCGACAATAATCTTGTAGGGACACGGCATTGCCGTCTCCTAATTTCTTCTCACTCTATCAGGACTTATATCAATTACGGTTGAACCGGAATGATACAGAGGAGACGGCAGTGCCGTTTCCCTACCGACAATAATCTTGTAGGGACACGGCATTGCCGTCTCCTAATTTCTTCTGACTCTATCAGGACTTACGTCGGAGGACTAAAGAAAACAGGTTTTTTATCTGTTTCACAGCGCCCCAATCAAAAATCAAAAACCCTACTCCGCTGCTTGGAGAATGACTTCTTGGAAGTTAATTACATCCGATCGCGGATCGGAGTGTGTGACTTTGACTTCAAACCGATCGCCTATTTCGACCGATCGACCAAACCGCATCGCCAATTCTAAACCCAACTCTTCCAACAAAATCAATCCCAGATTGCTATCTTCCCGTAGCCAGCGCAACATCAAAGCCTCCCAGACTTCTTCAGGATTGCGACGCAAATACTCCAATCCCCAATAACGATTTGTTTGGCGTTCGACACTAGAAGCCTCTCTGACTGCTGTACCCAGACACATCACAATATCCTGCATTTCTTCAGGAGAAAAAGGCTGCGGTTCATCGCGCAAATGAGCCTTAATTTGGAAATGAGTCAGCAAATCGGTATAACGCCGAATCGGAGAAGTAACTTGAGTGTACGCTTCCAAACCCAAACTAGAGTGCCTTCCAGGAGTCAAATTCATTTCACTACGGGGCATACAGCGACGCACAGCGCAAGCGCGGGCCGGGCCTGCGGGTACAGCCAGCAGTTCTTCCTCTGGTGGGAGTTCCGGCTGGGGCTGATGACGGTAGGGTATGGCTAAGCTGTGAGTTTGACCGTAGCGGGCTGCGACTTCGCCAGCTAAAATCATCATTTCAGCTACTAGCAATCGGGCTGTAGAGTCGTCGATGACGTGGATTTTGATTTCCTCGCCGTTGACTTTGATCACAGATTCGGGCATGAAAATGCTGATTGCACCTTGGGTTTCCCGCCATTTTTGTCGCAGTTTTGCCAAGGATGCGATCGCACTTATTTCCGGTTCTGCTTCAATTCCCAACTCCAACATCTCGTCTACGTCATCGTAGGTTAGGCGGTAGGTAGGTTTCACCGTGCTGATGTGAATGCTGTAATCTTCGACTCCGCCGGCTTCATCTAAAATAATGCTAAAGCTCAGAGCGCTGCACTCTTTACCTTGAATCAAACTCATCGGCCCAGTTGCCAACTCTGGCGGAAACATGGGTATCATCCCTGTGGGAAGGTAAACCGTAGTGGTGCGCTTCCGGGCTTCCATGTCGAGTTCATCTCCGGGGGAAAGCAAGCGCGTGGGATCGGCTATGTGTATCCACAGGCGTTGCTGGCCGTTTTCGAGGAATTCTAAACTGAGTCCGTCGTCTATTTCGGTAGTGCTTTCATCGTCGATCGTGTAAATCTTGAGATGAGTTAAATCGAGACGATTGGTGTCGGAGTCGTTTGGCAGATTTTCTAGACAGCGTTGAACTCCTTCTAATACCTTGGCAGGTAATTGTAGGGGAATTTGGCTACGTCGCAAAAACAGGTTTTCGTGGTGACTCCACAAGCCTAAATCGACTAATAGTTGAAAGGCTGCTTCTGGTGTTTCCGAACGTTCTAAGCTGGCTAAGGTTTCTAGGGCTGGGATGCGGTGTGTTGCTTCTTCTCCCAGGGTGGCAAATCGTTCTAGGGCATCAAGGCGAGTGCGATCGCTACTTGCCCAGTCTACATTTTCCCCGGCCAATCGTTGCTTGACTCGATCCCAAAATCCTTGGGATTCTTGGTGTCGCTGCTGTTCTACTTCTTGCTGGTGTTTGATTTCGGCGACTTGGGCGGCCGATCGCGGTTCGTAGCGATCGCCCTTTTGTTTAAAATACAGTTTGTCTGTTGACAGCAAACAATAGGCTGCGTAACATTGTGCCGCAGTGCGATCGGAAAATAGGAGCACTGCTAAGGATTCGGGATCGGCGGTTTCTCCACCATCCACTAGCAATTCCCAAGCTACTTCTAGACTGGATGGATCTGAGTAAACTTCTACTTCTTTGAGAAATTTTGGAATGTCGGAGGATTTGTAGGTTTCTCCGACAATTTCATAGGTGATTTGTTTAGGCGGTATGCTGTGCGGTTGACCGTTTTCGTCTACCAACACCCAATTTTTTTTGCCGTCGGGGCGATCGGCAACAGCTAGACGGCGGTCGCCGTGCAGTCTAAATTCTACTAAGGTTCCCTTGTCCACTTGCCGGTTTTATATTTTATATTTTAGATTTTTACATTTGCGAGTGATCGGGTTTCGACTTGGGGATTTTAGATTTTGGAGACTTGTATTTTTTCTGGTTAAATGACGTGTACACGTTACTTTTGCCTAGGTTTTATTCCAGCCCAAAATCTAAAATCTAAAATCCAAAATCCGATTAGCCTTCTTGGTTTACGAAGGGCATCAAAGCTACAATTCTGGCTCTTTTGATGCTTCTGGTCAGGTCTCGTTGCTGTTTTGCTGTCAGGCCTGTAATTCGGCGGGGTAGGATTTTACCCCGTTCTGTGACGTATTTTTTGAGCAAATCGACGTCTTTATAGTCGATCGGATCTCCTGGTTTGATTGGCGATACACGCCGGCGAAAGTAAGTCATTTTTTGGAGAATTGGTAATTGGGCATTGGGCATTGGCCAAATAGGGCATTGGGCATTGGCCAAATAGGGCATTGGGCATTGGTTATTGGTAGCTAATCACAAATAACAAATGACTAATGACTAATGACTACTGACTAATGACTACTGACTAATGACTACTGACTATTGACTAATGACTACTTGATCTCTTTGTGATTCGTGTGCTGGTTGCAATGGCGACAGAACTTTTTGAGTTCTAGTCGGGCCGTCGTGTTGCGACGGTTTTTGGTAGTAGTGTACCGAGACACGCCTTTGGAGCGTTTGCTCGCGTTAGTTCGGCACTCAGTACACTCTAGGGTAATTATGATGCGGACGCCTTTAGCCATAATTCTAAATAAATTTCGACTAATTTAAACACAATTTATTATCTTCTCACATTACTCTGCACTTGGTCAAGCAATCTTTTGACTTTGATGTCTAGGGAGTAGCCGCGCCGAGTGCCGACGACGATCGTACCACTGATGCGATCGTGGAAAGCTTGCGGAAACCGGGCGGTGTCGGTGAAGGCAACGCTACAGTCGATCGCTAGGGGCAACACGAGCAGCACAACGCCCGCATTGGTGGATGTGAGTCCCCCCAAGGCTAGGAAGGCTAAGGCCGCGCAAGCGCCAAGCAAAGCCTCGCGTTTGGACAGTTCTTGGAGGCCGGGAGTGCGATCGAGTCTGGGATCGACAATTTTCATATCCAAAGCCCAACGCCCAAGGCTTTGACCTTTATTTTTCCTGACGATGGCTACGCGCATGATCAGCCAGAGTAGGACAAAAAAGATGATTTGGGCGATCGGATTTGTGCCCAGAAGCAGACTGGGTAGCCAAACTGCAAAGCCGTCGATGCAGAAGGCACCGGCGCGACGGGCGATCGATACTTTGGGAACGAGAGGAACTAAATCGGAACTCATGGGCAAAAAAGAATTACTTTAAAGTGCGTAAGTCCTGCTTTTATCATAACTCATATCCCACCTTGGCTAACAAACCAATTTTCAATTTTCAAACCATCGAAACATTGAAAATCAGAAACGTTATTAGTCACTAAAACTAAATTATTACAGTAAGCAATACTCGCAATCTGCCCATCAGCGAATGCAGGAGTTTTGCCTATCTTAGATAATCTAGCCCTTTCCTGTGCGTGCCATTGTGCAGATTTAAGATCGTAATCAAGAATTGGCATTTTTAGAGGAATTTGACTAATATAAGCCAAAAGAAACTGACTTTTTTTAGATTCTGCTAAACGCAAACATCCATATAAAAGTTCATGAATGACCACGGTTGCCGTCCCAACTTCTCGTTGATGTTCACTAAGCTTTTGAGTCACGCTAACATTAGGCTCTAGGCGAGTAACTTCCGAGATAATATTTGTATCCAATAAATACTTTAAACTCATAGAGCAACTTCCCTGCCCACTGAACGATCGCGCAAATCCGCAAAATCGGCATCCTCAAAAGTAATCCCTTCCTGTTTCATTACTTGTCTAAACTTTAATACCATATCCCAGAACCCATCAGAGTTCGTCTCCTCATCCTCTAACAAATATGACTTCAACTCCTCAAAAGTTTCTCTCATGGCTGTTCCTGTATCTACAGCCCTAAAAACTTCCTGAGCATTAGCCAAAATTTCATCCCGCCGATTTTCAATCCGTCCCTTGCGGATTAACTCAAATAACTGATCCTGATCTTCTACTGATAAACTTTGAATCTGATCGATAATTCCTTGTAAAGTCATCACATAGCCTCCTTTAAAATAAAATCATCTCCTAGTAAATCTGCAATCAAATCATCAACGCTTCCCCTTTTTGCTGTCCCATTCTTAAAAGCTTCCATCACCTCCTGAGCATTAGCCAAAATTTCATCCCGCCGATTCTCAATGCGTCGCTTGCGGATCAACTCAAACAACTGATCCTGATCTTCTATTGATAAACTCTCGACTTGCTCGATAATTTCTTGTACAGTCATCATACAGCCTCTTTTAAAGTAAAATAAACTCAAGATTTCGCCTCCGCCAAAACCAGATCCTTAATCAAATGACTTAACCCCTTTTCCGTCACAATATCTACCTTACAACCTAGCATATCTTGCAAATCCATCAATAGTCCCCCGGTCAACCAAGGCGAAATTTTCTGTAAATCATAATCCACCAAAAAGTCAATATCGCTACTCTCATCTACAACACCCCGCGCCACCGAACCAAACACCCGCACATTAAACGCCCCATGTCGCAGCGCCACCGCCAGAATATCCTTACGCTTGGACTGTAATAACTGTTGTAGTTTCATCATACAATTTCCTCAAGCATCAATTTAATACAAACTGCGTAATGTCTCCAAAAGTGCGATCGCCTCACCTCAAATATCCATTAAAGCAAATAGTCATCAGATTTGCCACCGCAGTAATTACTACTTTGATTTTTATCAACATCCCTCACTCCTTAATTCCGATGTTTCAAGAATCCACATCCCAAGCTAGTCTACCGCCAGAAATCGAGAACATACTCGCCGGCAAAGGCAGAATTGTCACCATTGGCGACAGCATCACTGAAGCTGGCAAATACCCAGGAGGATACGTTTGGCTATTGCAGCGCTATCTAAATGCTCTTTATCCCGATCGCAAAATCGAAATCATCAACGTCGGCATCTCCGGGAACAAAGCCACTGATATGCAAGCCCGTTTCCAGCAAGATGTGATTGACAAAAAACCAGATTTAGTCATGATCAACGTCGGAGTCAACGATGTTTGGCACGCATTCTTTGACTTTCAAAACCGTCAATTTCATCCCCAAGGAAACTTAACCACAGGAGTAGCTTTAGCAGAATATAAACAAAAATTAACTCAAATGGTAGAAGCAGCAAAAGCAGCCGGAATTCGAGTTGCCCTACTTTCTCCTACTCCCATTCGTGAAGTTCTCGACGGCCCAGAAAACCAGCGCTTACAAGAATATATTGTCGCCATGCGAGAAATTGCCTTACAGTATCAATGCTTATTTATTGATTTAAATAAACCGTTTCGGGAAGTTATCACCACCTTTCAAAGACACGCTGGAAAAACTCTAAATTTATTAGCAGCAGACGGAGTACACCCGAATCCATCCGGCTATCGAATTATGGCTTTTAGTATTTTGCGAGGTTTAGGAATACCAACCAAAGATATTGAGAATTTAGAGGTAAAGTAGCAACGGAGGAGACGGCAATGCCGTGTCCCTACCCAAAATAATCTTGTAGGGAAACGGCACTGCCGTATCCTTATTTCTAACTCTTGAAAGCAATTCAATAATTTAATCTAAAATCATTCAACTGGTGGATGATAGCGTTTTAACCAACAACTACCAATAATCACCAAAGCCACCACCACAATAATTTCTGTCCAGAAAAACGATAAGAAATCACTAGCAGTACCCACCGGAGGCACTCCAGGCTGAGCATTACGAATAGCCGGAAAAGCAAACAGCATCACAGCCGTCCAACTGAGCATTCCAACTTCCGGCAACTTACCGGATTTCATCACTTTCAATGCCAGTAGTAGTGCCATAATTGATAATACCCACATGATCACAATAATCACTAAAGCGAAAAATTTTACTGAGAGCGATCGCGTTGTACAAACATCGATATAAATAAAAATAGAAGAATTTTCTACCAGAGGCTTGTAAGTGATGTCAAAGCCTGGAACATCTGCATGAAACTTAAATTCTAGTGGTACAGGCTTTAGTTCAAAAGGAGCAAACTTTTTCCTAATAGAAGGCAGCGGATCGATAGAAATAGCTACTCTAGCAATGTGTCTATCAAAGGGATAATTATTAGTTTTCCCCTTGACTAAATTGAACTTTAAAGCAGGAAACATCATCGGTTTGCCTTCTTTAAAAGTAATTTCCGAATCTTCTATATTTGCACCATTAACTGTCATCAATAAGTCTTGAGCTGGGTATGTTGGCCCTTTTTTGTAAATGCCTTTGAGTTCAAATTCTAAGCGCGTTTCTAATTCGTTTTTAAGTGGATCTATTCCGATCGCAGTCATCTTCACTTCAACCAAGCCTTGAGGAGCCTGAGAGCTTTCTGGAGAAGGGCTGTAAGGCTCTTGGGCATTGGCTACTTCAGGGAAAATAGATAAGGTAATTGCAAAAATTAGGCTCAGATTGCAAATTAAAATAAGTATTTTGTTGAGATTCTTTCTGTTAACAATTTGCATTAATTATGATCATAAAATATTCTGTAAGGGCAGGCGATGCCTTGAGCAGAGCGTCGCCCTGAGCGTAGTCGTTCGCTTCGATTTAAAGGGTCGAAGGATTCACTAACAATATTAGCCAATAATTGACAATCTGAATAAACCCGCCCACACCCACACAAAAATCCTGTAGATTCGGAAAATGTAAATGATGATTTATGGTTCGGTTCGGGCGGGTTTTCGAGATTATTTGTTTCAAGGAATTATTGTTTGTGAACCCGCCCTTACAGGAACTTAACCTCGATCGTGTTTAGCGACTATGCGAATTAAATTATTCATCTGAGTTGATCCAAACGATTTTTCTCTTTCAATTTAGCTTCACTGACCGACAGAACCTTTCCCGAAAAACTTAGGCGGTGCGGCCATAGTGTAAACTTCGGTTTCAGCGGCGATGACTTGTCGCAAGTGACCAGGAACTTGCATCAATCCCAACAGCGTAATGCCGTCGAACATTCGGAATCCACCGATGGTTTGATCGGCTAGTAATTTGTCTGTAACTTCTGGTTCGGGACGGGTATTAATTTCCTGACTTGAAGCTACAGCAAAACCCCAAGGAGCTCCGTAGGTAGAAATAAAGCTGGTGCAAGATTGAACATTGGGGAAAACTGATTTCAGCGTATTGACAATGCGGGCGTGCATTTTCATTTCGGCTGGAGAAACAGGCCCAGCTTGCACTACAAAATATCCTGTAGGTGATAGGATGCGGCGGACTTTCTCGAAGTATTCTTTTGTAAACAACTGGAAAGAAGGGCCTTCTTCAATGGGATCTGACAAGTCGGAAATGACGATATCCCAATCATTGTCACTGTTATCCAAATAGTCTAAAGCATCGCCGATTACGACTTCGCAACGAGGGTCATCAAAGGCATTTTGGTGCATTTCTGGAAGGTGTTCGCGGCAAGCATCTACGACTTCGCCATCGATATCAATCATCACTACTTTTTCCACACTTTTCCAGCGGAGAACTTCTCTAATTGTCGCACCTTCACCGCCACCGAGAACGAGGACTTTTTTGGGTGAACCGTGCAAAGTCATGGCTGGGTGAACCAGTGGTTCGTGGTACAGAAACTCGTCGCCTGTACAAGATTGCCATTTGCCATCCAAAACTAAGCCTTTGCCGTAGGTACCGGTTTCAACCACGTACATTTCTTGAAAGGCTGTTTTCTTGTAAGCAAGCACCCGCGTGATACCGTGAACGTAGATATCCCAAGGGGTAATGTACTCGCTCATCCAAAAATCTGCACGAACTTCGCTACCTGACATTCAATACTCTCCCAGTGTAAATTACCTAAGTGTTAATTCATAGCACAGAATGGTGTTGGTGTGTAAGTGCGATCGACACCTTGGGCTAAAATGAACCTCCTACCTACAATATAATTGACTAAGGAATCACCAGAAGCATAGCTAAGTATATGTTAAGAAATCATCTGATGTTCGATCTGAAGTTTTTTAGAAAATTCTGCGGTAAACTCCAAAAAAGCTTTACCTTTAGCATTGTGGCAGTCGCCCTCTGTACGGCTATATTAGCTAGTTGTACCAAAGCCGAAGCCCCTTTACGAGTCGGTGCTAATGTGTGGCCAGGCTATGAGACTTTGTATTTGGCTCGCAGTTTAGGTTATTACGATAATACACCCATTCGATTAGTAGATTATCCTTCAGGTACAGAAGAGGTACGAGCCTATCGAAATGGAGACATTGAAGCGGCAGGCATATCGATCGATCAAGCTTTAGTATTGGCAGCCAACAATCCTGATGTAAAAATTGTAGTGGTGATGGATTTCTCTAACGGTGGGGATGTGATTCTGGGAAAACCAGAAATTCAGAATATGCAAGGCTTAAAAAACAAACCAGTAGGTGTCGAAGCTAATGCACTAGGAGCATTCATAATTACTCGTGCTTTAGAACAAAAAGGTATGTCTCCTCAAGATATAAAAATTGTCTCTTTAGGAGTATCTGAACATGAACGAGCCTTTAAACAGGGAACTGTAGATGCTGTTGTCACCTTTGGTTCAGCTAGGACAAAGCTGCTAGCAGCCGGTGCAAAGCTACTGTTTGATAGTTCGCAAATTCCTGGTGAAATTGTGGATGTTCTCATAGTACGCGATGAAGTTATCAAGAAGCAGCCCAAGGCTTTGCAAGCTCTAATTGACGGTCGGTTTCGCGCCCTAGATTACTTAACCAAAAATCCCCAGGATGCTGCGATTAAGATTGCTCCCCGTACAGGAATTACTCCAGAGCAATTCTTAGAATCTTTAAAAGGGCTGCGTAGTCCAGATTTGCAAGAAAACCAAAAATTACTAGGAAAGAGAGACCCCTCATTGCTGAAGGGGGTAAAGCGACTGTCTGAAGTGATGTTAGACAATAAATTACTGCCAAAAGCTGTAGATACTGCTCATTTGTTGGACGATAGACTGGTCAAAAATGTAAAATTATGAGTTAAGGAATGAGCTGGTTTGTCATTGATAAATAGGGATTTTATGGTGGAATATCCGCGTTGTTTTGTGGTTATTGCAACATTTTTTACTGGGCAATTATTCGGCACTATCTAGGAACTATAATTTTACCTAATTCCTACTAACTATGAAACGCTTTCCTTTTCCTCTACGTTTTTCAATTCCTGTTATTCTGATGATTTTCAGTAGTTTACTAGGTTTATTTTCTTTTCAACGAGAGGTAGCTCAGTCTTTCCGCAGACAAGAAGAAGAAGGAATGAATAATTTGAAGTTTTCCACAAATCAAATATCGGGAATGCTGGAATATTTTTACCGCAGAGGAGATGTTGAGCAAGTGGAAATCGCCATTAGCAAGTTGGGGACTGAGCGCAATATCCGCCTTGTCTTACTTTGTGATGAAAATAACACCATAATTTTGGCAACCCGTTACGAATTGCGAAATCAGCCTATGAGCGACACAGCATTACCTCACTACTTGCTAGCCGAATTTTCCCAAGTTCGGGAAAGGATGTCAGGAAAAATCCAGCTTGCTCAAAATAGAGAGAGCACCTGGGCAATTTATCCGCTTGTGTTGGGCGCTAAACCGGGAGAAGTTCGCCCTTCGAGAGTTGGCATTCTTTTAGTAGAATCTGATCTTTTGTCTTTCAAGCAGCAAGCTTATGCAGATGCTTTTCGCCGATCGACTGAAACCACCATTGGGTTAGCTTTATTTTGCGTAATTGTCTGGTTGTTTTTTGATAAAACCTTGACGGGGCGGGCTGCGAGGTTGGTAGCAGCGAGCAACAGCTTCAGCAAAGGCAAATTAGACGATCGCGCCCAACTCGGCGGATCTGACGAACTTGCTCAGATTGCAGCCGCTTTTAACCAAATGGCCGATCGCATTCAGTCGAATACGGAGGTGCTACAGGATAGGGAAAAACGTTTCAGAACTTTGGTTTCTAATATTCCCGGCGCTGTTTATCGATTGGTATTCGATTCTGAGTGGAAAATTCAGTTTATCAGTGATGCGATCACCGAAATTTCTGGCTATCCCGCCACGGATTTCATTAACAATCGAGCTTCAGTTTTTAAGAGTATCATCCATCCTGAAGATGCTGCAATGGCAGAAGAAATTATAACAAAAAGAATCATCAAAAAACGAGATTATCTAGTCGAATACCGGATCGTTAAACCGGATAAAAGTGTGAGGTGGGTGTCAGAAAAAGGTCAAGGTATATTCAATGAAAACGGCGATATTCTCTGGCTTGATGGAGTAATTTTTGACATCACAAAGCGCAAGCTTGCAGAAGCAGAACTTCATCAAACTTTGCAACTAAAAAATGAACTTGCTGCTACGGCGACGGCTCAAGCTCAACAACTAGAACAAACTCTTAAAAATTTACAGCAAACCCAGGCTCAACTAATTCAAACAGAAAAAATGTCTTCTTTAGGTCAAATGATTGGCGGCGTGGCGCACGAGATTAATAACCCAGTCAATTTTATTCACGGCAACATCGCCTACGTTAATAAATACAGTCAAGAGTTACTAACGTTTACTGATGTGTACCTGCAAGAATACCCTAATCCCCACCCTAAACTTGCTCAGTTAATGGAGGATTATGATCTGGATTTTATCAAAGAAGATTTGCCAAAAATCTTATCTTCCATGAAAGTTGGTACTGACCGCATTCGTGAAATTGTACTGAGTTTGCGGAATTTTTCTCGTTTGGATGAATCTGATGTAAAAGCTGTGAATATTCATGAGGGAATTGACAGCACTCTGTTGATTTTACAGAGTGCTCTCAAAGCTCAAGCCAATTGTAATGAAATTGAAGTTATTAAATCTTATGCAGTTTTGCCACCTGTTGAATGTTATGCGGGACAGCTAAATCAAGTATTTATGAATGTTTTGAGTAATGCTATATATGCTTTGCATAATCCCCAAAAACAGGATTCAAACAAACATAAAAGTGACTCTCATAGTCAGATTATAATCAGTACATCTATTCAAGAACCAGATTGGATAAAAATCAGTATTAAGGATAATGGGCCGGGCATAGATGAGGCAGTAAAGTCAAAAATTTTTGACCCTTTCTTTACGACGAAGCCAGTAGGTCAAGGTACGGGATTGGGATTGTCAGTTAGTTATCAGATTGTTGTGGATAAACATGGTGGGGAGTTGCAGTGCATATCCACAGTTGGAGAAGGGACTGAATTTGCGATCGCTCTGCCGATCGCCAAAACTAAATTGGGAATTGGTAATAAGTAATAGGTAATTGGTAATCGTCACAAGTTCAGGATAAATAGTTTTAAGTTGACTAAATGACAAATATCTGTTAAACGGACGAGTGTACCAAAAAAGTTAGAGATTTTAATCTGAATCAGCTAAACTGAGCGATAATGAAAACTCGCTTTGACTGCGGCTGTTTCTAGTTTGGTGTTCAACGCTATGTCTACTGTCACTTTTGCTTTATCAATGCCCTCTGCTGCTGAGTCTGGGGCATCTTACGACAGCAATCAACCACCGAGTCGCCCCACCGTGCGCGCACAGTGGATCGAAGTTTTAGTAGACTCTCCTTTCAGGGGCGCGGGGGACTCCGCTGGGGAGCAAAATAAGCTGTTTACTTATCGCTTGCCACCGGAACTGGCGGTGCAACCAGGGGATATTCTGAGTGTACCGTTTGGCAGTCAGCAGGTGGGTGCGATCGCAATTCGTTTCATTTCTCAACTGCCACCAGACTTAGAACCCGCCAAGGTTAAAGATGTTGAAGATATTGTCAGCAGTGGATTTTTTGCTCCTACTTACTGGGAATTGCTCGATCGCACTTCTAGCTATTATTGTACTCCTTTGATTCAAGTAATTAGAGCTTCATTGCCACCGGGTTTGTTAAGTCGTTCCGTGCGGCGAATCCGGCTAGTTAAGGATGCTCTTTCTCCGAATGCCGAAACTTTTCTGAATCCCGCAGCTAGTCAAATTTTACAATTATTACAATCTCAAAAAAACGGCGATTATACTTGGCAATACCTTCAGCGACAAGTCAAGGGTGCTTATAGAGGATTGCGAGATTTGTTAACACGGGGTTGGGTCGAAAGTTATTTAGAACCACCCAATCCTCCTAAACCAAAATTGAAGCCGGCGGTTACATTAATTACCAATGCTTTTGTCATAGATTTAACCCAGCGTCAACAAGAAGTCTTGGAAGTTTTAAGGCGCGGTGGCGGTGAAATGTGGCTGAACGATTTGCTGAAAATTTGCAGTGCTAGTTCCTCGGTTGTTAAGGCTTTGGAACAGAAAGGTAGTGTGGTGATTGACCAAAGGGAAGTGCTCAGGGGCGATCGCGGAATTGCTCAAATTCCCGATGCACCCAAAACTCTAACTCATTTTCAGGCCGAAGCTTTAGCGTTTATTAACACTTTTTCGGGATTCCGTCAAGTGCTGCTACACGGTGTTACAGGTTCTGGTAAAACCGAAGTGTACTTACAGGCGATCGCACCCATATTAGCAAGTGGCAAATCCGCGATCGTACTCGTCCCCGAAATCGGACTCACACCCCAGCTTACAGACAGATTCCGTGCCCGTTTTGGCGAGCAAATTTGCGTCTATCACAGTGCCCTATCCGACGGCGAACGTTACGATACATGGCGCCAGATGCTGACTGGAACCCCGCAAATTGTCATCGGCACGCGATCGGCCATTTTTGCACCTTTGCCTCGTCTTGGTTTGATTATCCTCGACGAAGAACATGACACTAGCTTCAAACAAGAACAACCAGCCCCTTGCTACCACGCCCGCACTGTTGCTAAATGGCGCGCTGAATTAGAAAATTGTCCCCTAATTTTAGGTTCTGCAACCCCAGCTTTAGAAACTTTTGTCGAAACGCAAATTAATAATTACTCCTTACCAACTATCCATTATCTATCATTGCCTGAACGGATTTATTCGCGCCCGATGCCACCGATTGAAATAGTCGATATGCGCCAGGAATTGCGGCAAGGAAATCGTTCAATTTTTAGTGTTTCTCTGCAAAATGCCCTGGAAGAATTGCAAGAAAAACAACAGCAAGGTATTCTATTTATTCACAGAAGAGGACATAGTACCTTTGTCTCTTGTCGGAGTTGTGGCTATGTGATGGAATGCCCCAATTGTGATGTTTCGCTTTCTTATCATAACGTCGGTGAAGGTACAGCCGAAATGTTGCGATGTCATTACTGTAACCATACGGAACGACACCCTCAAAACTGTCCCGAATGTGCTTCTCCCTACTTCAAAAACTTTGGTAGTGGTACTCAGAGGGTCGAACAGGAATTAACCAGATTATTTCCTGAATTACGGGCAATTCGGTTTGATAGCGATACGACTCGAAATAAGGGCGACCACCGTCGATTGTTAACTCAATTTGCCAATGGGGAAGCTGACATTTTGTTGGGTACGCAGATGCTGACTAAAGGGTTAGATTTAGCTGGAGTTACATTGGTGGGAGTTGTGTCTGCTGATGGGTTGCTAAACTTATCCGATTATCGGGCAAGCGAACGAGCATTTCAAACTTTAACTCAAGTGGCGGGGCGTGCGGGTAGAGGGGATGATCCAGGACAGGTAATTATGCAAACTTACACTCCTGAACATCGGGTAATTCAAGCAGTTAGGCAACACGAATATACAAGTTTTGTGGAAACAGAATTAGCAGAAAGGGCGGCGCTGAATTATCCTCCTTCGGGGCGGCTGGTTTTGTTGCGGTTAAGCAGTTTGGATGCGGCAGAAGTTGCGGTGACGGCGGTACAATTAGCCTCTGCTTGTCATGAGTATATTCAGCGATTGTCTGTACCGGGGTGTGAGTTGTTGGGGCCGGCACCTGCGGCGATTATGCGGGTGGCAAATCGGTATCGATGGCAGATTTTGCTGAAGTTGCCTTTGGATGAGTCGGTGGATTTGTCGGATTTGATCGGTTTGCGCGATCGTACGCCACGTTCTGTTAGTCTGACTATTGATGTCGATCCGTTGAATTTTGGTTGATTGGTGGTGGAAAAGTCTGATTAATGTTACCCATAGTCAGGAGACGGCATTGCCGTCTCCCTACAATTAATCCAGGTAGGGAGACGGCATTGCCGTCTCCCTATTTAATAAACCTGGGATACACTGTATAGATTGTTGGGAAAACCCGCCTTTACCAGTCAAATTAAAAATTTGCCGCGTAAGTTAATTCAAATTGGCGGCATAGGGTGACGCAGCAATAGTTGGGTTTATCGAATACTAAGTTGTAATTCATCTCCCCATCTACTTTAGTTATCGGTTGCTTTAATGGAATGCCGTGGATGTCGTATTGTCGGCGTTCTAAGGCACTCCAGTCGATAATTTTGATATCAATTTGGTTCTGCAATTCAGCTACTAGCAAAAACAATTCCATCTTGTCTTGGACTTTCCCAGTCAGCGGAAATTTCATCAAAACTAACTGCGTGACAAGGGGTTTTTGGTCGTTGGGAAGCTTATGGGTATAGCAGTTGCTGAGTTCTATATCGTAAGCTTCTAGCTTAAATTTTTCTCCTGTGGCAATCACAGATGAGTGTAAGTCTTTGAGGCACTTATCTAGATGGGGTATCAGCCCCAAATCTGGATCGCACAGCAGTTTGCGAATATTGGAGGTTTCAGTGATTGTCATTTGAGATTTTTATGTTATTTTTTGATTCTTATCTCTATTTTACTTCTAAAAGTACCTCGGTTTGAAATCTATTTTTTGGTGAGTTTCCAGAGATTGAGCTGAACAGTACCAATAACGGGGTCTATTTGATAATTTTGCTGCTGAATTTGCGTTCGTAATACTGAGGATGGTCTGTATAAAAACACTTCACCAAAACCATTAGGAATTTTAGGGATTTTCGGCTTTGCAACTGCCAACTCTTGATTTTGGTAGCAAGAAGTGTAGCAGCGGGGTGCGATTAGGAGTTCGACTTTTGGTTGGAGGCGATGACTTAAAGGCATGATATATGCAATATTCGCATCGCTAACCATCAGGGAATTAGTGGCTTCATTAACTATTTTCGCTACTTCCAATTCGGCGCGCAGCCAACCACTGCCTTTATTCCACCACATATCGGCTTGGGAACTAACTCCAGCGGATATAATACCAGAAGTAAACAGTGCTACTATAGCTATTTTCCACAATCTTTGCTGTTTAAAATTATCAAGATTGGTGGTAATTTTGGTAGACAGCAGGTAAGCAACTGCTAGCTGAATTCCTACATAACAAGGGACTAAATATCGCGGATTTGCCGATCGCCTTCCACCTTGGATTATATCAGGTATTGCTAAAAACAAAGCAGTTGTTGCAATCAGTAATAATATCAGTAACCAGACTCGTTTTGGTGTTTGTTGACACAGAAAATAAATTGCGTATCCAACTAAAGCTAGAATAATTACACTGACGGGAATTAGCAATACTAATAGTACGCCATCAGCACTACCATCAATGCCTATATCAAAAAATGCGATGGTGACGGAACCAACCCACCTGGTAACTAATCTGAAGAAATTTGTTTGTTCCGCCCATACTGTTGTACTTCTAATTTGATCGAAGTTTTCTACAGCATAGATAAAGGAAGGGATGGAGACTATAAATGCTACTAAAGTTGCTGTATAATAGGGAATAAATGTTTTGATTTTGCGCCAGTTTGCAATAATGCTAATATAGATTGCATGGGCTGCTGCGACACAAACAAATAACAAGTGGGTGGAAATTCCCATTACTGTCATAAGTGTGTACATTGTCCAGTGATAAACCAGGCTAGTTGGGTTTTGATTTTCGTCCGTAGCGCGGGTTGCCCGCAACAGGGCGGCTGTTGATAGAATAGTAGCAAGAGTCCACAAACTGTACTGTCTGGCTTCTTGGGCGAACAGGATGTGGTAGGGAGAAATGGCAAAAATTGCGATCGCCATCGAAGCCACAGCAGAGGATTCAAATAACTCCCAAGCCAGCCAATAAATAGCGGGGAATACTAGCAAGCTAATCACGGCTGCTAAACTTCTCATTGCTGTGACAGAACTGCCGAACCACTCAGCCCAATATCGCGCTAGTATGTAATAAGCTGGTGGGTGTTGAGGGTCTTCTTTTGCTAAAGAATGTAGCGTGTCAGTTAAATAGCGATCGGGATTTATCTGCTGATATTTTTGTAAATTTGAGGGTAAGATTGTTTGTTGATATGAAATTTGATTGAGCATTTCGGCTTCGGTGTAGCCAGAAACTCTTAGGGAAGTATAGGTTTCGTCGATCCAGTAAAATTTGCGATCCAAATTTGCGAAGCGAAAGAAAATACCGATTACTAATACAATGATAAGTGAGAAGGTTAACCAATTTCTGATGATTGTTGACTGTTGACTGTTCACTGTTGACTGTTCACTTATTGACTGTTGATATCATTCCGGTTTGTAGTCATTAGTCAAAACTGTTTAATCATTAACTGCCAACTGCTAACTAATGACTAATGACTAATGACTAATGACTAATGACTAATGACTAATGACTAATAACTAATGACTAATGACTAATCCACTCCTTCAATCGGTGCAAAACCTTGTCGCTGAATATTTTCAGTAATCGTGCGAGGTTCCAGGAATTGTAGCAGATAATCCGGGCCGCCGGCTTTGGAACCAACTCCCGAAAGCTTGAATCCTCCGAAAGGTTGGCGGGATACGACAGCGCCTGTGGTGCCGCGATTGATGTACAGGTTTCCGACTTCAAAATCGGCTTTGGCGCGATCGATATGCGAAGGTGTGCGAGAATACAATCCGCCGGTTAAGGCAAAATTCGTATCGTTAGCAATCGCGATCGCCTCATTGAAATTCTTTGCCCGAATTACCGACAAAACTGGGCCAAAAATTTCTTCTTGGGCGAGAGTTGCTGTCGGCGAGACTTCCGTAACAATCACGGGGCCGACAAAATAGCCGGTTTCCGGTGCCGACATTTCCAAAGCGATTTTGGCTTCGGCGCGACCTTTTTCAATGTATTCACGGATGCGTGACTGGGCGCTGGCATCGATTACAGGGCCGACTTGAGTGCCGGGATTTTCGGCAATACCCACGTTGAGCGATCGCGTGGCTTCTACCAATCTTTCCACAAAAACATCATATACCGATTCGACCACAATTACTCGCGAACAAGCGGAACATTTTTGACCACTATATCCAAACGCCGAATAAACAACGCCCGCCACAGCTTGGTCTAAATCCGCACTTTCATCGACAATAATCCCATTCTTGCCACCCATTTCGGCAATCACTCGTTTCAAGTGTTTTTGTCCAGGCTGCAAAATCGCAGCATCGGCGTAAATTTTGCAACCAACTTCTTGAGAACCGGTGAAAGTAATCATGTGGACATCGGGATGTTTCACCATGTAAGCGCCCACGGTTGAACCTTTGCAGGGCACGTATTGAAATACGCCTTTGGGGATGCCAGCATCGACCAGAATTTCTGTAATCTTGGCGGCAATTACTGAGGAAAATTCCGCAGGTTTGAGCAAAGTACAATTTCCGGCAACTAAAGATGCAACGGTCATTCCCACGGGAATTGCGAGGGGGAAATTCCAAGGCGAAATAATCAAAGAAATGCCGCGCGGTTGATAGCTGTAGCGGTTGTTTTCTCCGGGAATATCGTAATTTTGCCCTTGTTCCAACCGTTCCATTTCGTCAGCGTAGTAGCGACAAAAATCAATGGCTTCGGAAACTTCGGCATCGCATTCTCTGACAGGTTTACCGACTTCAAATACCATCCAAGCTGACAGTTCGTGCCGTCTTTGTTCCATCAATTCTGCGGCTTTTCGTAACACGCCAGCCCGCTGTCTGACGGGGGTTTTCCGCCAACCGAGAGAGGCATCTTTGGCTGCTTGCAGGGCTTGTTTGGCTTGCTCTTCCGAAAGCAATCCGATTTTTCCGACTACTTCTGTGGGGTTGCAAGGATTGAGGGAATTGACGCTTGTTTCAGTGTTTTGGTATTCACCGTTAATTAAGGGTAAATAGGTTTGTCCGAGGATTCCCCGCACTGATTTGATGGCTGTTTCTGCTTGTTTGCGGAGTTCGGTATTGGCGTAGTCTGTATCGGGGACATTCGGAAATACTTTGGTGTAAACTAGCTGGTCATTGCCATTGGCGACTGGGGCGGCTAACAATTGCTCGATCGGCATTTCTTCGGAACTTTGCCGAATAAAGGAACTGTTGGCGGTATTTTCCAACAATCGGCGGATCAAATAAGCCATGCCTGGGAGTAAATCGCCGTAGGGGCAATAGACTCGGACGCGATAACCGCGATCGACCAAAAGCTTAGCCAATTTGTCGCCCATGCCGTACAATACTTGCATTTCAAAGCGGCGGCGCGGTATATTCAGAGTCTCGGCAATTGCGATCGCCCTAGCTTGCGATCGCACATTATGACTACCAATCGCTGCATACAAATATTCGTGATTTTCCAGCAGCAACTGCGTCATCTCCTCAAAGTTAGCATCGGTCGCAACTTTGTCATTGTAGACAGGCTGCGGCCAATCTTTCTGCATCGCTTTGATCGTTTCCTGATCCCAGTAAGCGCCTTTTACCAACCGCACTGTCACCGGATTTCCGCGTTTTTTCGCCCAAGCAATAATCCCTTGCAAATCTTGTTTGCTATCGCGCAAATATGCTTGCAATGTGATACCGATATCTGTGCGATCGCGAAACTCTGCTTCTAACAATAACTCTTTGAGAATGCTGAGAGTTAAACCTTTATAAACATACTGTTCCATGTCGAAATGGACAGCAGCACCCAACTCGGCGGCGCGACGGAGTAAAAAGCGAATTTTATCGCCTACTTTGGCCTCACTACCTTTCGCATCCAGTGGATCAAACTGAGAATAAAACGCCGTTAACTTGACGGATACTTGGACTCGTGGTAAAGTTTCACCATCAGCTTTATCGATCGCATCTACCTGTGACCAATTTTTAGCAGCGATGCTCAATTCCTGCATTAGTTCCAAATAGCGATCTAGATAATTTTGGGCTTCAGTTTCAGTGATTACAGCTTCCCCCAAAAGGTCAACTGTAAAACCCATTTTATCCTTGCGAAGTCGTTCTAAAGTTTTAACTACTTGCTTGATATTTTCCCCAGAAATATACTTGTGCGCCAAAGTTTCCACCGCCGGCGCAACAGTTGTCGCCGCCAATTGTCCGGGAATCGAATCAGCGTTAGTAAAGTTGAGCAATTTTTTCAAAGCTTCAGGCAATTCCACCTCTTCCGCAGTCAGGTATTCTTGCAAGTGGCGAGCAATTTCCGGCTTGCTGCGGAGGGCGGGCAAACAGTCAATAAATCGAAACAATTGCACCCGCAATCCGGGGCTAGCCATTGCCCAGTCTAGCAGTTTGTCGTCCCAACGCATTTGGTCTTGCAATTGACCGAAAAAGGAGCGTTTTTTGTCTTGAGTTGCCTTCAGGATTTCTTTAGCAATTTCCTGAGTCTTTGCTTCGTAGATGCTTGGAGATACTTGTGCGATCATTGGTGATTGATAATTGATCAGAACGAGGGACTGAGTTACTATTTTACTTCAATTTTAACTCCATAGTTGGCTTTATTGTCACCAGAAATTTCAATAGTATAGTCCCCACTACTGGATAGTTGACCTTGCCACGGAGTTGTGCTATTTACAGTAGCAACTTTTTCACCGTTAGGAGCAATAATTGCAGCGCTAACAGTGCCTTTTTCCACATTCAAAGTCATGCTTTGGCCGCTATTGCACTCAAGTAAGTAGCGCTTGGATTTGTTGTCTGGCAAACTATTGGTGAGAGTAACTCCGATCGCACCTGGTTCAAAACTAACTCGCTCAGTAACAGCAGTTTCAGCAGCAGGAGAGGCTGAAGGAGAAGCAGATGGGGAGGGAGATGCGAGTTGTGGCACGCCCGACAGGGACGGAATTTGCGTGGGATTGGGCGACGGTAGGCTTGCCGGTGGCTGGGCAGTTACGGGTGCCGGGGGAATCGCGGGAAGTCGATTAGCGGGCGGGATTGGAACAGGAGAAGGACTTTCAGGAAGTGGTACATCAGAGGGCAACTTGATTTGAAGATTGACTCTTTCCTGATACATTCTCCACGCTACTAAACTGCCGAGACTGAGTACAGAACCGACTAACATTCCGCTGAGAAAAACAGCTAAAATTCGCCAAACACCAGTTTTTTTTGGTTCGGGATTTAGTTGAGTTGGGTAATTTTCATAATCAATAGTTGCTGGTGGGATTTCAGTGGGAGTTTCTGCTGGTTCGGAAGTTGCAGTTAAAGTATCTTCGGCTGGGGCAATTTCAGTCGGAGTTTCTGCTGGTTCGGAATCTGTATCTAAACTGGCAATCGTTTCCGGTTGTCGAGTCAAAATTTGATTGTTTTCCGGTTGGTCGCTCATGGGGATAAAATTGTAGTATAAAGATTGCTTTTGAGTATTTTACGTTATTTGTGCGATCATAAGTTGGCTGGGGGCGGGTTTACGAGATTGTTAGTTACAGGCGAGTGTTATTGGTGAACCCGCCCCTACAAATTCCCAAGGCCCGATTCCCAAGGCCCGATTCCCGATTACTAATTATTAGGCAAAGACTGCCAAAAAGGCCGTTCTTCTCCCTTCCTGATAGTATTTGTAGCCGACTGCACATTTCCCCTAAGTTCTTGATAATATCTATCGTCAAGAAAACTAATGTTGACACCAAAAGGTAGTAGTAATTGACGCAATCTTTCCTGAGTGTAATCCTTACCGTCAATCAGCGCCCCGCGCGGATTTGAAACTAACAAACTGCCATTTACTGGTACTGAGTTCACCATATTCGGCCACCAAGCATAACCGCTGTAGCCAAACATCGCTGGAACTTGAATAATTTGGTCATCTGTCAGTGAAAAGTCTCTTTTCAACTTCTCTACAATCGGATTAAGTTTCTGCTTTTGCAGATTGAGATTGTGTTGAATCAAAGCTTGATTTTTCAAAGCAGCGCTGACTGTAATTTCATTACTCAAACCGCGATTAATCATCGCATCGCCGTAACCTTTTCCTGCCAATTCTTCCAATAGCTTAACTCCGGCTTCTGGACTTGCGATCGCCATTATATACTTTCCGGGAGTTGTACTGGGAATAAAATTGATAATTTCATCGACTTGGCGAGTCAACAGCCAAGAAGTATCAATATCCACTGGTTGGCCTTGAATTCTCTGGGCTTTAACGAAATCCAGTACCTCTGGATTAAAACTAGCATTCCCCGGATTGCCGTAATAAACTCGACCCATTGGATAGGCGGGAATCGGCGGCGTTACTTGCAAATTTCCATAGCCATCAGCCCACTGATTTACCGATTCTTCATTTCGAGGTTTGCCTATTTTAAATACACTCAAATCCCTATCTAAATTTGATTTAGCACGGTTATTTTCTGTGGGATTGCTATTGCTTTTTACGGCTACATTAAAATTGCGTAATTTAAGTTTTTCGGGAAATTGAACGTAGCCGTTTTTCTGGGTATCTTGCATCCAAGCCCGATCGCCCTGGATGAATTTTACTAGAGCACCAGTGGGTTCTACCGCTTGTTTGAGTTGGGAGATGAATTCGCTGTTTGCCGAGCCTCTGTCGCTGACTTGAACCTCTGTAACTGGTGCGCTATTGGATGGCATGATCCAAGGTGTAACACCCAGTTGGATTGTATTTGAGGCGATTTCTGTACCATTATTGATGGCAGTAGCTTTGAGATTGATGAGACCGTTCCAATTGCGATCGGCAAATTGTTTTGCTTCTACACCTAACACAATATCAGTGCTAAAAACTAGCTGTTTAGTACCGGAGATATCTACAGCTTGCCAGCCGTTACTGGTCTTCTGAAAAACGCTGATGTGAGGGCTAGCAAGACTATCGGCAGTGATAAATACTTGAGAGCTTTTGAAGTTGTCAGATAGCTTCAAATGAACTTGAGAGAGCATTGCTGGGCGGCGTGGAGCGCTCACTTTGGTTTGTTGCCAAACTGGTATTTTGGGGCCACTCGATTTGTCATTAAATAGAACCAGTGCACCGCTAGACAAAGACCATTGTTGTTTACCTAGTTCGTCTTGCTGATTGATTTCGCCATCTCTGTTAGTATCTCCCGCAAAGAAGAAGTCTGATGAAGATGTGGGCGACAAAAATGGGATAGAATTTGGTTGAATAGTTGGTTGAATAGTCGGTTGAATAGTCGGTTGAATAGTTGGTTGATTGAACTCTAGTGCTTGTCTCTCCAATTCTTTGCGGGCGAGTTCTTGCTTTTCCAATTCGGCGCGGGCGAGTTCTTGTTTTTCTCGTTCTGCTTGCTCTAATTCTTGACGGACGAGTTCTTGTTGTTCTCGTTCCTTACGGGCGATTTCTTGGCGGGCTAATTCTTGCTTTTCTCGTTCTTTTCTAACAATTTCATTTTTCTCAAACTCTTTTCTTTCTAACTCTTTGCGGACAAGTTCTTGCTTTTCAAATTCTTGTCTTTCCAGTTCTTTGCGGGCTTGTTCTTTTTTCTCAAATGCTTGTCTTTCTAACTCTTTTTTCGCTTGTGCTTCTGCTAAAACTTTTTGTACATTTCCTGCGACTTGCAGTTCATAGGTAGCGACTGTTAGATTGCCTTGATATTCGATGGTTTTGTCGATCGCGCCACTAGCCAAAAAAGAACCATGCGGAATTTGACGAAGGGTGTTGATAGCTGACTGCCACAGGCGTTGTGACTGTTCCCAACTAGCTGGAGAACTTTTTGCGGTGCGTCCAATTACGACGGCTTCACGGGCTATTTTAGCTGAGTCATTCCAAGTATTTTTGGCTGTTTCTTCGATTTGAATGCGACTTTTGAGATTTTCGAGTTGGAGTAGAATATTTTCTGATTTTTGGCGCTGGGTTTGGGGTTTCCAGGGTTCTGAGAAAAACGAGGTATTGTCGGGATTTTTGGCAAGTTGGTCTAATTCTAGTTTAAGGCGATCGCGCAATTTGTAGAGTTCCGAGAGCGATTGCGGAGATTCGGCTTCGGGCTGTCGCGCAGAGATGGCGAGTTGGTAGTTGAGGGCAGGTTGGGCCACTGTTGTGGGGACTGCTACCCAGATAATCCCGATGACGACACCGAAAGCATTGATAATGGCGATCGCAATATATTTAACCAAGCGCATATAGTTTATCCTCAGACACCCAAATGATTTTACATAATATTGGGTTCAATGGGGAATTTAATTATAGGGTTTTTCGATCGGGAAGGGCGAGGGGCTTTTTTTCAGCTTTGGGGACGTATTACCCGAATCAATTTGCCAGTCAATGTTTCTTCAGCAAAAATAGCTTCATCAATACGTGATGCCAACCTTTCCCAGTTGCGATCGTTAGTGCAGGTAATAATACCAGAATGATTAGGTTGGATGCGATGCAGTCGGATGAAATCTTGCCGATTGAGTGTTAACACCGATCGAGCATCAGTCGTTGCAAATTCTAACACTCGATCGTCAGGAATTTTAAGTCCAGCATTTCCTGCTTCTTGAACAGTTAAAACATCGTGACCGAGAGTTCGCAGAATTCTGACAACAGCTATTGGGTATTGCTCATCTGAATATAAACGCGCCATATTTTAGGCTTCCTCATTTTCTCGGATTGCCAGTTCAATTTCATCAGGATAGGCATCAGCATAAGCCCAGGTATTTGCCAGATCCGCCGCACTAATAGTGGGATAATTTTCTAGCAAATCGGCTTCACTATATCCTATACGACGAGCTTCAATCATTACCCAAACAGGGATACGAGTCCCCGCAATACAAGCCCTACCACCACACACGCCGGGAGTTTTTTCGATTCCTTGCCAAGTATTGCTTAAACTTTGGACTAATAGCTGTATTGCCTGAGTTTTTTCACTGGGAGTTAAGGCAAGGAGTTGTTTTTCTAATTCTTTCAGTGCCATTTTTTACAATCTCAATCATTTTTTCTAATTGTTTGTTCAATTTCGTCTGGGGAAGCATTGTCATCAGCCCAGGCATTTATCAAATGAGTGGCAGTGCGATCGGGGAATGATTCTAGGATTATAGCATCGGAAGCACCTAAACGGCAATACTCGCACACCAGAGACCAAACTGGTATGCGAGTATTGCCGATGCAAGCATCGCCTCCGCATAGCCCAGGAGTCTTTGACTTGTGATATCATCTCATATATGTAGTCAACTCTTCCAAGTAGTTATGAGTTTAACCGCCAAAATACAAGGGACTAAAAAAATATTAGATGCTCAAGATTACAACAAGGAAGAACACAAAACTTTAGTATTAGACAAGTTCACGGATACCCCTTGTATTCATGTTTCAGGGTATGACAGAAAAACCCAGTATGGCTATACGACAAATGTAAGGTCGCACTTTCGTTCAACTTATACGGGAGAATTTCCTCTAGATATTGAATTTTCCGATGAGTATTTTAAAAAAGGTGAAAAATACTCACCAGGGGAATCAGAAGAACACCGAGAAGGCAAACGATGGATAGCTGAAAAGGTAGAAGAATTATCTAAAGGTTTTTTATCCAAAGAAATTCTGGAGTTTGAAAAGTTACTTAAACTGGAAAACGGCAAATATAGAATCTGCGATGTAGCTTTCAATTTCCCTTGTGGAGAACTTTTTGTTTTTGAGTGTCAATTATCTGCAATTACTCCAGAAATGTTAGAGTCACGGTCTGAAGATTACCGCAGTTTAGGTGTTACTTTTGACTGGTTGTTCGGAAAAAGTGCTCATACAAATGATAATATTAGTTGGTATTATAACTATTTTGGCAAATATCCCTACATTTTAAATTTTGAAAGAACAATACAAGACTCGGAGACTGCATAAATGAAAATTTCCTTAAACACTCATTTCTTAAATTTAGGTAATTTAGAAATACAAGCTACTCGTGACGAGACAACATTAAATGTAGTTAAGGAAGCACTTTGGATAGAAAAATCTATTGATTGGTGCGTCCCATTTTTAGAACATTCTCTTGTGTATAAATCTAATTTTTTACAATTCAGTGACTTGCTTTTTGACGATCTTGGTTTTTTAAGGACTCTTTATAAAGAAGAAAAGATTCACGGTGTAATTAAATGTCTAGAGAGATTACACAGAAATTATTATTGTAATTTTTGTAATGAGGATAAAAAAAAGAATGGCGTGTACGAACCATCAGAAGTTAACTTATGTTTTTATTGCACTGTTTATCAATTAATACAAGATCAATGGGTTAAGGCATGGGAATTTTATGAGCTAGATAAAAAGCAAACTAAAGCTGTGTTATCACTTTCGTCTGTCGAAGCATTAGAAAAGTATTGCATAAAGCTGATTGACAAATTAACATCCAATTATCATCAAGTAAAAAGAATTGATTTAGAATTATTTATAGCACATACAGGTAATGTGACTTATTTTGAAGATTTGAAACCTTTAGATCGTGAGGTATTTTATATAGATATCCCAAAGTTAGTTTTAAATTTGTTTCAAGTATGGAGGCGTTTAGATTATCAACAAATATTGAGAGGACTTAAAATATCTGCTAAACCTCAAGCTGTTTGCAGTGAGATTCAAGCCTTAGAAAAAGCCGGAATAATTAATAGAATTGCGGGGTTGAAGATGAAGGATGGTTGTTGGGAATTGGGAGAACTTAGTAACATAGACAATCTCCCTATGTACAAGAAAGAACAGGTGCAAATCTTAGACCAAAACAGAATCAGAGCAACTAAGCTTAGAGCTAGGGAGCTTACCTTAAGGTAGATTTACATATACCCATATCCACTGACTATTTGAACCAAACCCTTAGCTTGCGGGGTTCCCAGCCATCGCCCGTCTCCACCGAACAACGAAAGATGTGATATAATCTCAAGTAAAACTATAATTGTTTTAGCTTGGCAGTCCGCCACTTCAAATTATGAAGTCAACACAACAGTTTACAGCAATTATTGAACGAGAAGGCGACGGCTATATATCCCTTTGCCCAGAACTTGATATTGCCAGCCAAGGTGACAATATAGAAGAAGCGCGACAAAATCTGATAGAAGCGCTAGAGCTATTTTTTGAGACAGCAGATTCTTCTGAAGTCAAGAATCTGCTGCATAGCGGTCTTTCAACTAACCCCACTCACCCTGAAGTAGCTGATATGCTAAACTCAGTATACACTCAAGACTCACAGGGAAAATGACCGTTTAAATATTTTTTGTTTATTGTATTTAATGGTATTATAATAGCAACTAAAAGTTATAATCTATCGCCTTTTGTTACCATGCAACCAGATAATAGTGATAGCAGTGAATCTACTAGCCAGCCGCCACGCAAAAGATGCGAATATAGTGGAGAATTCTTGTCTGCCGATCCTAATAGTGACTATAAAATTTGCGCTTATAAATGCAAGGGCTACGCAGCTTTAGCAACATTCCCTTGGCCCAAAGATCGCCCCTGTCCTCAATCTTTTGACGAAAACTTTCCAGGGCCGTAAAAGTTAACATAAAAAACGGAGAACGAAAATGTCTGAATTAGAAAAAGGTCTAGCCGCTTTTAATACCCAAGATTATACTCAAGCCTTTACCTTGTTAAAACCACTAGCAGAACAAGGAAATCCCGAATCCCAGTGCATCATTGCCAGTATGTACCATTTAGGATTAGGTCGAGAAAAGATGATATTAGAAGCAATTAAATGGTACATCAAATCCGCCGAGCAAGGCTATGGTGTTGCCTCAAACAACTTAGCAGGAATTTATCTCTGCGGTGCTGATGGTGTAGCAGCCGATCGCACTGAAGCAAATAAATGGTTTCAAACAGCCAGAGAACAAGGATTTTCACATACACCTATTTCCAGTGAATATGTGAATCAAGCTAGCATTGCATAAAAAAATCGCCCAAAACAAAAACCCGGTTTCTCCAAGAAACCGGGTTTTTATTGAGTCCTAAAAAATCCTACAACTGCTTCACCTCAGCAACCAACTTCGCAACCACATCCTTAGCGCTACCAAACAACATCATCGTCTTATCCTTATAAAACAACTCATTGTCAACACCCGAAAAACCAGCACTCATCCCGCGCTTAATTACGATCGTATGTTTAGCCTTATCAACCTCCAAAATAGGCATCCCATAAATCGGGCTAGCCGTATCGTGACGCGCCGCCGGATTCACCACATCATTCGCACCAATCACCAACGCCACATCCGTCTCTTCAAACTGCGGATTGATATCATCCATGTCGTACAACTGCGGATAAGGCACGTTTGCTTCCGCCAGCAACACATTCATGTGCCCAGGCATCCGCCCAGCCACCGGGTGAATCGCGTATTTCACGTCAACACCCATTTTTTCCAAACCGTCGGCTAACTCGCGCACGGCGTGTTGTGCTTGCGCTACAGCCATCCCGTAGCCGGGAATGATCACAACCGATCGCGCATAACCCAACATCATCGCACTTTCTTCGAGATTGATACTGCGAACAGTTTTGTCAGTAGCACCACCAGCAACCCCAGCAACCGCAGCACTTCCGCCACCGCTACCAAACGCGCTAAATAACACACTACCAAGCGATCGATTCATCGCCTTGCACATGATTTGCGTCAAAATAATCCCCGACGCGCCCACCAATGCACCAGCGATAATCAGCATATTGTTCATCAAAATGAACCCAGCCACACTCGCCGCAATCCCCGAATAGGAGTTTAGCAGCGAAACTACCACGGGCATATCGCCACCACCGATCGGCAGCACAAACATGATTCCCAGGATATTGGAAATCGCCACCAAACCGAGGAATACCGGCACATTTTCGGGATTAGTCAGCATATAACCACTGCCGGCTAAAAGCGCGATCGCCAGCATGGCATTAAACGGCTGTTGTAGCGGAAACGTCATCGGCGCACCCGGTAGCAATTCTTGCAGCTTCGCAAACGCTACAAGGCTACCAGTGAAAGTGATTCCGCCAATCAACACGCCCAAAAGAATCGTGATTGTCGCATCTGGCGCAGGCGATTCTGGGATGCTCAGATAGCGCCAGAATTCGCCCACAGCAACGAGGGCAGAAGCCGCGCCCCCAAAGCCGTTGAGCAAACCTACCATCTGCGGCATATCCGTCATCGCCACGGTTTTCGCCATGATTGTTCCGGCGATCGAGCCGATGATAATTCCGACTACAATTAGTTCGTAGCTGACTACTTGCTTTTCTAGCAACGTACCGACGATCGCAATTAACATCCCGATCGCAGCTAACACATTCCCTTGACGCGCGGTTGCCGGCGATCCCAACTGTTTCAAACCGACAATAAACAAAGATGCAGCAACTAAATAACCTAGTTGAATGGCACTTGGCAGAAAATCGCTCACGCTTTAACCTCTTTTTTCTTGAACATTTGCAACATTCGATCGGTGACTAAGAAACCAGCAACAACGTTAATTGTGGCAAGGGCGATCGCGATCGTCCCCAAAATAGAAGTAACAGTTACATTACCTTGCCCTGAAATTAGAATTGCGCCTAAAACCGCAATTCCAGAAATCGCATTAGAGCCCGACATCAAAGGTGTGTGCAGCGTCGGCGGGACTTTGTTAATAACTTCAAATCCCACAAACGACGCTAGAGTAAACACCACTAAACCTGCAATCAATCCTTCTGCCATAACAATTGGTAATTTGGTAATTGGAAATAACTCGTTCCCGGTTGCGTTTTGCGTTAAGATTCGGCGGTTTCAACCGCTACTACACAAACGAAGTCTGCCTCCGCAGACTAAGAAATAAAGTAACCCCTTTATGATTCGGCGGTTGAAACCGCTACTACACAAACGAAGTCTGCCTCCGCAGACTAAGAAATAAAAGGGGTATTTAGCCTGATTTGGGATCGGTAATGGGCTCTGCCTTGTAACAAGAGAACCTCATTAGTCCGCGGAGGCGGACATTGTTTGTGTAGCCGCGATTTCAATCGCCGGGGCTTTTGTTTATGTGCCGGCGGTTGAAACCGCTACTAATGGGCTCTGCCTTGTAACAAGAGAAACCTCATTAGTCCGCGGAGGCGGACATTGTTTGTGTAGCCGCGATTTCAATCGCCGGGATATTTTCATGAACCATCTAACTAACGACTGAAGCCTGAGCCGCCAAAGCATCCCGCACCCGCTGATTGCTAATCTCGCCATCGCGAGCCACACAAGAACCAGCGATAATATCATCTTCAAAATTCAAATTCAATTCCTTATCTTTCAGCATCAATTGAAGTAAAGACGAGACATTCTTCGAGTAAGTTTCGCTAGCATGAACAGGCATTGAACCAGGCAAATTAATCGGCCCAATCACATTAACACCGTTCCATTCAACATCTTTCCCCGCTTCCGTGCATTCGCAATTTCCACCTTGTTCTGCCGCGAGGTCAACAATTATTGCTCCCGGTTTCATCTGAGAAACCATTTCTCTGGTAACTAAAATCGGGGCTTTTCTACCAGGAACTTGAGCGGTTGTAATCACTGCATCGGAAGCGCCGACGTGCTGGGTGAGCACTTGGCGAGTGTATTCTTTAGCTGCTTCTGATAATTCTTTAGCATAGCCGCCTGCTGCTACAGTTTCTTCCTTGAGTTCGACATCAATAAATTTAGCACCCAAACTTTGTACTTGTTCTTTTGTTTCCGGGCGGATGTCAAATGCTTCGACTACTGCGCCCAAACGACGGGCTGTGGCGATCGCCTGTAAGCCCGCAACGCCCACACCCATTACCAACACTTTCGCGGGGCGAATCGTACCCGCCGCCGTTGTCAGCATCGGAAAATACTTCGGTAAAGCCGCTGCTGCGATCAGTACCGCTTTGTAACCAGCCACGTTAGCCTGAGATGACAGCGCATCCATGCTTTGAGCGCGGCTGGTGCGCGGAATCATTTCCATGCTGAATGCCGTTATTTTGCGATCGGCCAACCGCTGTACCAAAGCCGGATTTCCCAAAGGATTCAAAAATCCGATGAAAACGCCCCCTTCCCGCAGTTGATGAACTTCTGACTCTTGCAATTCCCCGATTTTGACGACGACATCGGCTTCGCCCCACAGCGTAGCGGTATCGGCGACAACACGAGCTCCGGCTGCTTCGTAAGCCACATCCGAGAAAAAGGATTTTGCTCCAGCACCGGCCTCAACCAAAACTTCGACACCTTGTTTTACCAATTTCGCCACAGCGTCGGGTACCAAAGCCACCCGGCGTTCCCCTGCTGCTATTTCTTTTGCGATCGCTAATTTCATGAACTCTCCTTTACTCTCGTTGATACTAAAGCCGATCGCCCAAATGACCACCGTATCTTTAACTTGTCTTATGGATTGAAATTCGCTAAACTGTTAAATTTGTTCAGTCTATGATATACTAACCTGCTGACTAATGCTGTAGCTTTTATTTCAGTTGGTGACATCACATCAAAAATAATGAACTCATTACCCTCATCAAATTGCTGAAACAGTCGGTACTAGGGACAAGAATTAGCAAGTGGCCAGCGGTAGATATTCAAGGTTCGAGTGTAAGTTTAATTAGAGGAGTTGTTATGCGACGATTATTTTCAGCACTAGCGGTTACAGGTTGTTTACTCACTGGCTTACCCGCCATCAGTTTAGCCCAAGGAATGCCAGGATTCACAATTTTTGGCGGCCCCGATCGCGGCAACCAGTTAAATTACCGCTTGGATTACGGCAAATCTGGAATGAGTGGCGACAGGTATCGACTGCGAATTCCTTCTAAAAAAGTCAGTTTGGCGATCGCGCAACTAAACATTTCCTATCCAGACTACTACAAAGGTGAATTCGATCAAAAAGATATTAAAGTGCGCGTCAAAGACAAAACAATCGAATTAGCAGAAGTAATCTGGGACAAAGAAAATCGTTTCATAGAAATTTATCCCAAAGAACCAATTGCGGCCGGCAATAATGTTGAGGTTGTACTTTCCAATGTCACGAATCCAAGTCCAGGGGGAATGTACAATTTTAACGTCCGCATCCGTACCCCCGGAGACGTTCCCTTGCTACGTTACCTGGGGACTTGGCTATTGAGCATTGACTAGAAGCAGCGGAATCAGGTTGCAGGAATAAATTTCTCATTTTCTAGTTTTCGAGAACCGAAAAATAGAACCTCCGGCTGATACAGCAATCCTCAAACATCAGTACAATAAGCTGTTAGATACCCGACTTCTCAAAAAAGCCGGGTATCTAGCTATAACCAAACTTAATATTAAATGAATTTACTAGGCAAAATTAAAAATATACAACTTCCTCCCGCGCTGCGATCTAAAAATTATCGCCTGTTTTTTGCAGGACAAGGAATCTCCCTGATTGGCAGTTGGATGACACAAGTTGCCACTGTTTGGCTTGTATACAATCTGAGTGATTCACCTTGGATGCTTGGCGTAGTCGGATTTACCAGTCAAATTCCCACATTAATTCTACTGCCTTTTGCAGGAGTTTTAATAGATAGGTGGAACCGCCACCGCGTCATAATTGCCACTCAAATTTTGGCAATGATTCAATCCTTAACTCTAGCATTTTTGGCACTCACAGGAGTCATCAACATTTGGCAAATCCTGATCCTGAGTTTTTGTCAAGGAGCAATCAATGCCTTTGACGCACCAGCACGGCAAGCTTTTGTACCGGAGCTCGTAGAAAAAAAAGAAGACTTAGCAAATGCGATCGCCATTAACGCCTCCATGTTCAACGGAGCAAGATTAATCGGGCCAGCAATCGCCGGTTTGCTAATAGCCACAGTCGGGCCGAGTTATTGTTTTCTCATAGACGGAATCAGTTACATCGCCGTAATCGCAGGTTTGTTAGCGATGCAAATCAAGCCGAGAACAATTGCCGCAACCAATACCAAACCCTTAGAAAGATTAAAAGAAGGATTTGTTTATGCCTTTGGATTTCCACCAATCCGAGCCATTTTACTACTATTAGCATTAGTCAGCTTTGCCGGAATGTCGCACACAGTTTTAGTCCCAATCTTTGCCACCAAAATTCTGAACGGCGGCGCACAAACCCTAGGCTTTTTAATGGCAGCTTCGGGAGTCGGAGCATTTGCAGGCGCGATTTATTTAATTGGACGCAAAAGTGTCGTTGGTATCGGCAAATTAATTGCCCTTTCACCAGCAGTTATGGGATTTGGACTGATCGGTTTTGGTTTGTCAAAAGTTCTATGGTTGTCATTAATCATGATGCTGTTCGTCGGGTTCGGTTTCATCATCCAATTTGCAGGCGGAAACACATTTTTGCAAACAATTGTTGAAGACGAAAAACGCGGCAGAGTCATGAGCATATACACAATGGCATTTTTTGGAATCACACCATTTGGCAACTTAGTTGCTGGTGGATTAGCAAATTATATCGGCTCTCCTAATACAGTCATAATTGGAGGCGTAATCTGTATCTTAGGCTCAGCACTTTTTACCAAACAGTTGCCCGCCTTAAAACATTTAATTACACCAATCTATCAAAAACTGGGCATAATTTCCTAAATTACTCCTTCCTTCTTCCTTCTTCCTTCTTCCTTCGGTTATAAAACCAATGGCAAATCCAAGTGCAATTCTACAACAGCAGAGCGATCGCGTCCCATTAAAAACCTGGATCGGCGTCATGGGAACAATCCTCGGCGCATTCATGGCAGTTTTGGACATCCAAATCACCAACGCTTCTCTCCGAGATATTCAAGCAGCATTAGGCGCAACATTAGAAGAAGGCTCTTGGATTTCCACCGCCTATTTAGTCGCCGAAATCGTCGTAATTCCGATTACAGGTTGGTTGTCTCAGGTGTTTTCTGTCCGCCGCTACATTTTAGTAAATGCCGCTTTTTTTGTATTCTTTTCCATGTGCTGTGCTTGGGCGTGGAATTTGACTTCAATGATTGTGTTTCGGGCGCTGCAAGGGTTAGCGGGCGGCATTTTAATTCCGATGGCTTTTACGTTTTTGCTGACAAATTTGCCGCCCAAAAAACAGCCAATTGGCATGGCAATGTTTGCCCTGACAGCTACTTTTGCACCATCCATCGGGCCGACATTGGGAGGATGGCTAACTGAGAATTATGGCTGGCAATATGTCTTCTATCTCAATTTGGTTCCAGGGCTGCTGTTGCTAGCTGCTGTGTGGTACGCTGTCACCCCCGCGCCGATGCAGCTAGAACTGCTAAAAGGAGGCGACTGGTGGGGAATTATCTCAATGGCGATCGGCTTAGGTTCCCTGCAAGTTGTGTTAGAAGAAGGCAGCCGCAAAGACTGGTTTAGTTCCGATTTTATTCTACGTCTGAGCATCATTTCCGCAATTTTTCTAGGCGCTTTTTTCTGGATCGAACTAACTCGAAAACAACCGTTTATTAACTTACGATTGTTGACTCGCCGCAACTTCGGTTTGGCGACAATTGTCAATGTCTCATTGGGAGTAGGATTGTATGGTTCAGTGTACATTTTGCCCCTGTATTTAGGTCAAATTCAGCAGTACAATGCCATGCAAATTGGCGAGGTGATCATGTGGGCTGGAGTGCCGCAGTTATTCATCGTACCGCTAGTACCGAAATTGATGCAGCGAATTGATATGCGGTTGCTAATTGCGATCGGTGTGAGTTGTTTTGCGGTAAGTTGTTTTATGAATGCTAGCATGACTCATGAAACGGGTATCGATCAGTTGCGTTGGTCGCAATTAGTGCGTGCTTTGGGGCAGCCTTTAATTATGATACCACTATCAACGATCGCCACCGCTGGTATGGAGAAACACGAGGCTGGTTCGGCTTCGGGTTTATTTAATATGATGCGAAATCTGGGTGGTTCGGTGGGAATTGCGGCCCTAGCAACTTTGGTAACTCAACGCGAGAAATTTCACTCGAATCGATTGGGGGAATCTGTTTCTTTATACAATCCGGCGACGCAGGAACGAATCAATCAAATGACTCAGTATTTTGTGAGTCGCGGTGCTGATTTGAGTGTAGCGAAAGATCAGGCAATTAAGGCAATTGATAGTATTGTGCGCCGCGAAGCTTATGTGATGGCTTTTAATGATTGTTTTTACTTTGTGGGCATTGCTTTGCTGTTAAGTGGAATTGCCATTTTGGGCTTTAAAAAAGTGAAAGCTGGCGCGGGTTCTGGGGGAGCACATTAATCGGAATTACGCATAAACTAATTCCTGTCAAACATAGATAAACGATTGAGGAGACGGCAGTGCCGTGTCCCTACGGGATATTGAATATACTCACCATTCTTGTTCTACTGAGGAGACGGCAGTGCCGTGTCCCTACCCCAAAATAATATACTCACCATTCTTGTTCTGCTTGTGCTTCTGCTTTGATTAATTTTTGTCGCAATTCGCCCCAATTTATCCGATCGCACATAGCGTCTTCCAGCAGTTTACCCTGCTGTAAGTATAAGACTCGCGTCGCAAATTCCTGGGATAATTCTAACTGGTGATTTACCATTAAAACAGTGGTTTTGCCCTTAGTTAACTCTGTCAATACTTGGATCAGGTGATGGGCTTTTCCGGCGTCTAGGGCGGATGTTGGCTCGTCTAACAGCAAGATTTTGGGTTCGAGAACGATCGCCCGCGCGATCGCCACCAATTGCTTTTGGCCTGTGGAAAGCTGCAATTCCGTGCGTGTGAGCAATTCTTCGGGGATATGAAGTTGTTGAATAACCCCGCTAATTCTGTCCCCTATTTCTGATGAATGGATTCCCCGCAGCTTCAAGGGATAAGCCAATGCTTCTCGCACCGACATTCCCAACAGCTTCGATTCTTGCATCACCAGGGTAATTTGTCTGCGAAGTTCGATCGGCGGAATTTGTCGATATTCCGTATTTTCTAGGTAAATCGAGCCAGTCGTGGGACTGCTAAGTCGGTTGAGCAACCGCAACAGCGTGGTTTTCCCCGCACCGGAAGGGCCAATTATTGCAGTGCGATCGCCCTTGTGTACCTGAAACGAGATATTGTCCAATAAGTAGCTAGAGGCGATCGGTGTTTTCAAACTTACATTATCAAGTCGCAATTGAGGACTTATTTCTGTAGCACTTTCTGAATAATTAGGCATTCAATTAACTAAAAATATCACATTAAAAAACATAATACCCAAGGCAGGCAAGATGCCCGCCCCACAATCACAATCACACTGACACTTTCACTGCTTTTTCCAACGGAAAACCCAAATGTTCGCGCTGTTCCAAATAAAGCTGAGCTACCCGCCGCGCCAAGTTGCGAATTTTGGTAATGTACCGAGTTCTTTCCGTTACCGAAATCACGCCTCTAGCATCGAGCAAATTGAAAGTATGCGAACATTTTAACACATAATCAAGACTAGGCAAAACCAATCCTTTCTTAGTCAATTGTTCCGCCTCTTGTTCGTACAGTCCAAACAAAGTAAACAGCAATTCAGGATTAGAAGCTTCAAAGTTATAAGTACACTGTTCTATTTCCCCTTGCAGGTGAACATCGCCGTAAGTGATGCCATCTTTCCACTGAATTTTAGTCATCGCATCGACTTCTTGCAGATACATTGCAAGGCGTTCTAGCCCGTAGGTAATTTCAATCGATACTGGGCGACAATCAATGCCACCGCACTGTTGAAAATAGGTAAATTGGGTGATTTCCATGCCATCGAGCCAAACTTCCCAGCCGACTCCCCAAGCTCCCAAAGTCGGAGATTCCCAGTTATCTTCTACGAAGCGAATATCGTGGTCTTCTGGTTTAATTCCCAAAGCTCTCAGCGACTCTAAATAGATATCTTGGATATTAGGAGGAGATGGTTTAATCAGGACTTGATATTGATAGTAATGTTGGAAGCGATTGGGATTTTCGCCATAACGTCCGTCGGTGGGACGGCGACAGGGTTCGACGTAGGCGACAGACCAAGGTTCCGGGCCAATTGCTCTGAGAAAGGTGTGGGGATTCATGGTTCCTGCACCTTTTTCTGTATCGTAGGATTGGGCGATCAGGCATCCTCGATCGCTCCAGAATTTGTTTAAGGTGGCAATGACTGATTGAAAGTTCACTGGTTTAAATCTGGTTAGTAAGTGTCTAAACTTATTTAAGCATACTCAAGCCAGGGTTTATTTCAATAAACCATGTATTGCTGGATATTTAAGTTCTTTTTTCAGGTATATTGTATCGATCGAGTGTAAGGATTCAGGTCTGAAGAATGGGAATGAGCTCAGGCATAGCCAAGTCACAAGAATGGGCAGAAATAGCCTCACGGAAAAAAGTCATGACTGAACGAGCTTGAAAACGACAGGTTTGAATCACACTAAGTAGATCAGGCGTTTCCTCAAATCGTTTCATCGAACGAGAGCGGCCAGAAACTTTCCGCTTAGTTACAGCCGAGGAGTAAAGAACGTTCTGCTAAATTATTATCTGGAGGAACCGAGGGATCAGAGAGAAAATACCACCATTGTTCTGCCTTATCCCGTAAGGATTTGAGTAACAAACCTGCGGTATAACCCACAAGGTTCAACCAAGTCGCCAAAGCAAGATTCAATCGTATTTTGAAATTAGTTGCCCACGAGTCGTAGGTGAGTCGATCAGCAGTCTTGCGCCACGACTCATGGGCGATAAAAGCTTCATCTATTAATGACAGAAATATTTGAGCGACTGCTGCATTATCATTGCCAGGAAGTACCAGCACTTTCTTAAAATGCCGTCGTAAATGGGCCAGACACTTCTGTTGAGCTGCGACTTTCACACCATTATAAACACTGAAATCATCTGAGCTTAAGACTCCCGCAAATTCTTTACCCAGCATTGTTTCTAGTTCCACGCGCCCCTGGTATCTGCGGCATGAAATAAACAGAATCCTTCTCCCAACAATTCAGTCAGCTTGTCGTAGAAAAGATGTCCATAATTTCCCAGCCAGACTAAGAGTGCTTGAAGATTAACGCTCAAGTCTTGTCCTGGAATTATTCCGCTTGGTGGTTCTCCTCTGACT
>JAYSVM010000158.1:0-81675 GCA_043718495.1 Oscillatoriales bacterium
CGGCGCAGACAAATCGGTAGACCGGGAAAAGAGGATAGGGCAATGGTAAACATCCCTGGAATCAAAACAACAGATAAGAATTCCTTTTAGGTATTCGACGCATAAAAACCGCTGGGCTAGTGGGGTTAGTGCGCGAGAGCTAACATAAGACCAGAAAACTCCTTGTGGGTGGAGGCAGTTGCGATGAAGCAGAAACTCAAATCGTGAGGTTTGGGAATCATCGTGGCTTCAGCCCGGTGAGAATGTCAAAAATAGTCTACGGGTATAAGGCATTGGGTGTTAGGCATTGGGTGTTGGGCATTGGGTGTTAGGCATTGGGTGTTCTATTTTTTACTTAATATGATTGTCAGTGCGATCAAACTGTTTCCATTCCTTTATTCCGATCGCAACTTTTGGATATCTTCAACACTCAAACCCGTAGTTTGACTAATAGTTTGATTGTCAAGTACATTGAGAAGTTGCCTAGCAATTTCGAGACCTTTTTCTCGCATTCCTAGCGCGAGTCCTTCTTCTCTGCCTTTCTCTCTGGCTTGTTCTCGCCCTTGCGCGACTCCTTCTTTAATTCCCTGCACAAAAAATCCCTGCTGATCCAGAATATACCTTTCGCGATTTTCTAAATCTGCCAACTCCTTTAGATTAAAGTTAGCTTCATTAGCAATTGCAAAAGCTTGCTGTATTTCTGAGACAGTTTCCATTGTTGACGGCACTATGTCCAAACTATAAGCATTTTTCATAAAATAAATCCACCGATCGGTCAAAGTTTCCAATTCATCCATCTTTTTATTGAATTTTGGCAATTCAATAAATATCATTTCCATCCCTGGATCTGGATACTCAAATAAACGCTTTTTCTCCTTGAACACAAAGTGAGAAATTACTTCTCGGTCATTGTCAAACATTTCAAAACCTGTAATTATCAAAGCAATTACAGGTTTTAACTTAAAGTAACCTTCACCGCGAATCAGTTGTGTCGAGTAAGTTTTTGCAGCATTGTAAACCACCAGTTTTGCCAAAGATTCTATATTTAAAACTTGCATCTCGATAATTACAGTTGCGCCCCTGCAAGTCTGGCTTTGACATCCAGGTAAGAGTCTTTGAGATAGTGTACTTCTAAACACGAGTCGATAATTTATAGGTCGGCGATGGTGGGATTGCCATCATAAATCATGGCATTGAGAAAGCTGATTAAAATTGGTTTGCTTTCGCTGGAGCCGAAGATTCTTTTGAAAGCAAACTCGATTTTGGGGTTAATGAATCTCACGGTCAATCTATTTTAAATAGGACTTACGCATTATAACGTTTTGATAAGGCTTTGAGATTGCTTCGCTTCTCTGGCAATGACAGAATTGCGTTGTCTGTGCGTCCAGGACTATGAATATCGCCCCAAATCCACCCCAACCCTAACGAACTACAGCCACCTCCTCAACTCCCGCCTCAGAATGTTCAACCCGAAACACATTTGCGCTTAAATTAGCAACAACTTGTTTCCCCTGCTGCGTCACTTCCAAATAGTCGATCGCATCCTTGACATACCGATAAACCACATTCCAATAAAACTTAGGATACCCATCCCGCAAATCCCCCGGAGTCCGATACCCCAAAACTTTATTTTGGCCAGTCTCCTGAAACTCATAAAACAACCCAGCCACCTTTTGCAAATATCGCGGATCGCTCAACTGACCAATTAAATCAGCAGCACGAACTAAACCCGGATAATTCACCGTATCTTGATGATCTTCATCCGCAGGTATCGGGAAACGAGTCAGCTCAATATTACGCTTAACCAGTTCAGCATTAATCAGTTGGTGACCGCCAAAACGCTCAGAAATAAACATTTTCCCCCGATCGACATGATAAAGATTTAGACTAGCGTCAGTCGTTCCTGGAGGCAGTTTTATTTTTCCATCACTTACTCCCGTTGCATACAACCGCAAATCAGTTTGATCTTGACGGCAAACACCCTTAACATACCCGATATCATGACATAACAAAGCAATGTGGAAATGCAGCCAATCTTCACAGGAAACACCTCCTTCACGGATGTGTTTGCCACGCATAATCTCCTGTCCCACCAAGGTCACTAAAATAGTGTGTTCCACATTGTGGTAAATAGCATCGCTATTAGCAATATTTTGCAAAGCCATATCAGCTACCCAGGCTATAATCTCTCCATAGTCAGACTTGAATCCGCCGTAACTGTAGCGGTATCCTTCAATCAGCCGATTGACGCAATCGTTAATCAGTAGTTCTGTTGCATTAAACATCTTCACTTCCTACATCTAATTAGCTGTTTAAATTATTTTTATACTTGTTTTTTGATAGCTGCTGTTTGATATTAATTTCGACCTACTTGCTGATGTAGATGCCCGTTCCTATCTATAAAGTATCTAATGATAGATTATGAACGATTATCGGTTAAATCAGCGATCGAACAACTAGAGACTCAATGCACCCTGTAAATAATTGACCTCAACCTGCGATCGAGGTGTGAGACCCTCCAATCACTTAATTATCAACTAAACTCGCAGATACTATCGTGACGGGAATAAGTTATTTGTGTGACACTCGCCCTGCTCAACGTCGAAATACAGATACGATCCTAGGCCAGCTTCCTGTAAAAGCTAAAGATTATCTAACCAGATTCCGAGTAGAAAAAGAATTAAATGAATCAGATTTAAGAAGCTACATCAAACAATTTTATATCCACTCAGCTCAACATTGAATTAGTAACGGCAACTTTTACTGTAGAGAAAAGCCGTCCTGAAAGGACGGGGATTGAATCCCATTCTTTTGGTCAATTTTTGAGATAATCGAAAGTAGCACTCAACTTAGCTGAGGAACAAACGTGCTGCTATCAAAAGGTTTTGAAGTAGAAATGTATACGGGCACACCCCAAGGTGATGTTGTCGGTCTCTCCGATCGCATAGTCGCAGATCTAGAGGGATTTGTGCGCGAGCCTGATAGTCGTAATGTGGAGTACACGACTGCCCCCATGTGCAGCTACGATCGCCTATTGTGCGCCCTAGTCAAGCCACGAGTCAGGCTGCGACAGTATCTCAAACAATTGGGTGACTACACTTTGCTGCCAGGAAGTACCCTGTCTCTCGGAGGAAGCGATCACTTTTATCGATCGGACCCCAACAACCCCTACCACACCTACATCGAACAAACCTACGGCACCAAAGTCGTCACCGCCAGCATTCACATCAACATCGGCATCTCCCAACCAGAAATGCTGATGCGGGCAATTCGCCTCGCCCGCGTCGAAGCACCCCTCTACCTTGCCTTGAGTGCCTCTTCTCCCTTCCTCGACGGTGAAGTCACTGGCTATCATTCCACCCGCTGGGGTTTGTTTCCCAAAACTCCAGCTATTGTTCCCCTGTTTGAAAGTCACAAGCATTACATTCAGTGGACTGAAGAACAGCTAGAACTTGGCAGTATGCAAAATGTCCGCCATTTGTGGTCTGCTGTGCGGCCAAATGGCGATCGACGCCCCTACTGTCTCAACCGTCTCGAACTGAGAATTTGCGACCTAGAAGTCAATCCTCTTGCTCTGTTAGCCATCACTGCCTTGCTAGAAGCTCGGATTTGGCAGATGATGGAAGACCCCAGCTTAGACCCATTAGAACTCAGCACCTTGCCAGCGGCTACCCGTAACCAAGACTTAGTTGCTCTCACAGATGCTAACGAAATTGCTGCATCCCGCGACAGTTTGGATGCCGAACTGATTCACTGGCAAGATGGCAGAACGATTCTGGCACGAGATTGGATTGAGGAAATTTACGAGCAAGTCTGGCCATTTGCCAAAAAACGTGGCTTTAGCTGCTTTCTCTTGCCACTCAAAAAGATTCTCCGGGAAGGCAACACCGCTCAGCAGTGGTTAAAACTACATGAGAGTGGTTTGGACACCCGCAGTATTATTCTGCAAGGAATTAATGGAATGGCTCACCAGGAATGGGAGCTCGAAGATAACTTGTGCGCCCAATTAGTTGCTTGAAAAGTAGCATTGCAAAACAAATCAGAATATTTAATCAATGGCGTCCGACAGGGGTTATAACTAAAAGCTATGGGTTGTATCTACCTTTGGGTAGATTTCTACCTTGCCGAATACCTGTATCTTCTGATTTTAATTTGCTTCATGCCCCAACTTGTTTTGATTCACCCCCAAATCCCCCCCAATACTGGCAATATCGCCCGTACTTGCGCTGCTACAGACACTGAATTGCATTTAGTCGGGCCGCTGGGATTTGAAATTACCGATCGCTACCTCAAACGGGCCGGTTTAGATTACTGGCCTTATGTCAATCTCCACTGTCACGAAGATTTAACCGCTTTTTTGGATTGTCAGCAGCAACGTGGCGGACGATCGATTGGATTCAGCACTGGCGGGCGATGCAGTTATACGAAATTCCAATTTCAACCTAACGATTGGCTGATGTTTGGCTCGGAAACTGTTGGCATTCCTCAGTTCGTCTTAGATGCCTGCGATGCCACAGTTTTTATTCCGATGAGCCAGCCTGGGGTGCGGAGTTTAAATCTCTCTGTCAGCGCTGCTGTAGGTCTATTTGAGGCGAAGCGACAGTTGGGTGAGCTGGGATAAATAATCATCGATATATACAAATATAGATATTTAATTCTCTAGCAAATCTATATCACAAAGATAAGAAATTTGTATCAAAGCTGTGACAGTCTCAAAAGCCAAGATTAAGAGATTTTTATTCATCCAAAAAGAGATTGTGATCACAAATACCAAATTACTTAAAAAGTAATTGAGCAACTAACACAGAGTTTTTGAGCGATATAGCGCGCTAGACCATACTTGTATGCAAGGCAAGCGCTATATCTAGTAGATATACGGTTGTAGCCACTTGGAAAGTTAGGATAGAGTTTCATTATGTTTGATGATGATCCCAGCCTTACCAGAACAAGTATTTTATACTTTTGTTCTAGCTATTGCCGTGTAAGGGTTGTAGGGTGTTATTAGAGCAGATTTTACCGAAAATTTGAATTTTAGTGGCTATGCGAGCTTGTCTAAATTTCAAAACCAAGGTAGTCTTACCTAAGCATGATAGCTATCAACAATGAGAATTTTCTTGATTGCTGATTTAAATCAGCTTCATGCAATCCCTTGTGTGTTTCCAAGGACAGTTAGCGCTTTTCAGTAGGAGGTCGTTTTTTTGAAACGAATATATCCCAAAAAAAATCAGCCTGTTAAGGCTAGTGAAATCGACAGAGACGGTTTTAAGGAACAGTCGAAACAGACAACGCTAAGCACTGGCAGAGTTCGCTCTCTCGCCACGATCGGGCTGGCAATATCAGTAGGTGCTTCTGGCATCCTGCTACCGAGAACCGACAGCGCTCGCGCGTCTGAACTCGCACCAATACAAGAACCCACTGCTGAAGTACAGGCCGTCTCAGCTAGCGAACTCGCTACCTCTGTAGGTGATGCTTCCTCAGCCCCGCCGACCGCTGAACCTTCTAACCCGGTGGCGGTTAAGGTACAACCAGGACAAACTCTGTGGGAGTTATCTCAAGACTATTCAGTTGCTCCTAATGCACTAGCAACTGCCAATGGTATTGAATCCGACACCTTACTCCAAGTAGGGCAAAAGCTCACAATTCCTCCGACGGAGGTCGTCGCGTCGTCACAACAGAACGGCGGCAACACCCCAGTCGCAGCACCACCAGAGTATGTAGCGGTGGTGAATCCCGAACAAAAGTTAGATCTAACTGGTTCGGACCCTTCTTCTAGTCCGGTGATGCAGTCAGGGCCGCAATCAACAGCAGCGAACCCCCTCCCAACTCTGACACCGGAGCAAAATTTGATCGTCGCGCCCAGTACAAACGGGGCGATCGACAGTTTGAAAAAACAGGAAAACCGCACAGCAGAATTTGGTCAAACCCAGTTCGGTTCTGAGTTAGAAACGAGTTTATCTACATCTGTTCTATCATTGCAGTCGCCAGCACCGACGCAGGCATCTTCTACCTCTGCAAAGCTTCCAGTAATTCCAAATGCTGGGTTTGATCCAACAGCCTCACCCATTGAACAGTCGCTGGTAACTCCAAGTTTACCCTCTGCTGTGGTAGTTCCCTCAGCAGGTACTACACCCGCACTGACGGATGTAGCTTATAGTGTGCGTCCGGGAGATACTTTAGGTGCGATCGCCAAAGCTCAGGGCGTAAAAGCACAAGACCTGATCTCCATCAACAAGCTCGGCAATCCCAATTTGCTGAATGTCAATCAACGGCTGAAGATTCCCCAAGTTGGGGTAAATAATCCAGCGGTGCAAGCATCCGCCTCTATTCAGGCATCTAACTCTACATCAGTCTTCTCGGCAGTTGCGGTTCCGGGATCTTTGAACCCCAGCTCGTCTACCCCAGAAATACCTGGTTCTGGCGTTACAGTATCTGCGCCAACCGTACCGATTGTCTCTCCCCTGGCGAACTTGGAAGGTCTGAACAATATTTCAGCACCAATGGTTCCCCAAATTAACAACATTTCGCTAACTCAAGTTTCTCAAAGCATTAGCGACCCTAGAAAGTTGGAGATTCCGGGCGAACCAACATTCACAGGTGCTGTTGATACCAGTGCACTACCAATGCCAGCGACTGCAACTGCAAGCTCTACTTTAATTGCAGCATACCCGCAGTCTCCTAACTTGACACCTGTTGTCAACACCCAGGGTTTAGCCACTGAGACAGCTAATACTGTACCAGACTCCTCCGCTGCTACTCAATCGGCACAGGAACTGAGTCCTTATGCTGAACGTTTAAGAGCAGAAGTTGTCCGGCTACGAGAGGAATATCGGGCAGAGCGAAATTCGATCGGTCCAAATTCAGTTGCCCTAACTCCAACGGCAGACCCAGAGACCCAAGTCGCTGTGGGCAATCCGTCTGACGACAATGAACACCTTAATCCCTATCTCTACACCCCAGAGTACGGTGGAACGGTGCAGAATGAAATCAGCAGACCACCGTCGAGAGGGTGGAGCGAGGAAGTTCAGAAGCAGCAGCAAGAGCGTTTGGACGCAGCCCGCGCTGCCCAATCTCAACCGATCAATCTGACCCCAGCCTCTAATTTAGAGCGACCTGTGGTGGCTACTGCTCCTTTGGGTTCACAGGGTTACGACCCCCTCAGCAATCCTTCTTTGGGACAGATGGTTTCTCCAGAATTGCCCCCGCTTTCTGGCGCTGATACCTATCTACCTAAAGGCTCAAAACAACAGTCGGCTAATAGCTTTGTTTGGCCAGCTAAGGGCGTTTTCACTTCTGGCTACGGCTGGCGCTGGGGACGGATGCACAAGGGTATTGACATTGCAGGACCGATCGGCACACCAATTGTGGCAGCCTCTGACGGGATAGTGACCTATGCACAGTGGAACGACGGCGGTTACGGCTATCTGGTGGAAATTACCCATCCAGACGGTAGTGAGACTGTCTATGCCCACAACAACCGAATTTTGGTGCAAAAGGGTCAGAGAGTCGCTCAAGGCGAACAGATTTCGGAAATGGGCAGCACTGGCTTTAGTACCGGGCCCCACTTGCACTTTGAAATTCATCCTGCCGGATCGGGAGCTGTCAATCCAATGGCTTTTCTGCCAAAGGATGATTCCAGCGCTTCTCGGTAAAGAGTGGTTTTAAGTTATGGGTTTTGATATATTAGCAAAACTCATAACTTTTACTCCTAGTGATTACAAATAATGTGGTTAAGTGGCTATCCTAGCTGGGAATACTGTGCTACGATAGTAAATCGTGAACAGGTTTTGGCTCAGTGGCGCAGTTGGTTAGCGCAGGGGACTCATAAGCCCAAGGTCGCAGGTTCAAATCCCGCCTGAGCCATAATGTAATGAAAATAAGCACGCTCTCAGTTTTGAGAGCGTGTTTTTAATTAGGATTTCAACAAGTAGTTGTACTCGTTATGAGTATGATATATTTGTAACAGTTCGTAAAAGAAAACAAAATCTATGAGTAGTGAATGTCTTCGCGTTGGTCAACCTGCACCCGACTTCGCAGCAACAGCCGTAGTCGATCAGGAATTCAAGACAGTTAAACTGTCTGACTACAAAGGCAAAAAATATGTAGTCCTGTTCTTCTACCCCTTGGACTTCACCTTTGTGTGTCCGACTGAGATTACAGCATTTAGCGATCGCTTTGAAGACTTCAATAAAATCGATACCGAAATCCTCGGCGTATCTGTTGATAGCGAATTTTCTCACCTAGCATGGATACAATCAGACCGCAAATCCGGCGGCGTTGGCGACCTGAACTATCCTTTAGTTGCCGATATCAAAAAAACCATTAGTGCCGACTACAACGTCCTCGATCCAGAAGCAGGCATTGCCCTGAGAGGTCTGTTTATCATCGACAAAGAAGGCATCATCCAACACTCCACTATCAACAACCTTGCCTTCGGCCGCAACGTGGACGAAACTCTCCGCACTCTGCAAGCCATTCAACACGTTCAGTCTCACCCCGATGAAGTTTGTCCCGCGGGCTGGCAGCCCGGTGACAAGACTATGACTCCCGATCCAGTCAAGTCTAAAGTATTCTTTGCCGCTGTCTAACTTGAAGTTGTAGGGGCGGTGCCAAGAGTGCCCGCCCTCAAAACTTTCGGTGCAACGCCCATTGCCCATTGCCCATTGCCCATTGCCCAATTCCCAATTACCCAATTAGGAAATATGCTGACTTCGACTGATTTTGGTGGCTTGTTAAATCAGCGGTTTTTCCAAAATTTATTGCCTATTCCTGCTAGTAATTCTGTCAATTTGGGACAGACGACGCCAGATTTTGAATTGCCGGATATTAATAATGGCAAATTAGTGAGACTGTCGAATTATCGAGGCGATAAGCCCGTGGTTCTGGCTTTCACTCGGATTTTTACTGAAAAGCAATATTGCCCCTTTTGTTTTCCTCATATTAAAGCCTTGAATCAAAACTGGGAAAAATTTGCCGATCGCAATATAGAATTATTGATGGTTACAAGTACCGACGATCGCCAAAGCCAGATTGTGGTTAGAGACTTAGGATTGAAAATGCCACTTTTGAGCGATCCTAGCTGTCAGGTTTTTCGGGCTTATCAAGTTGGTCAAGCTTTAGGAGCTCCTTTGCCTGCTCAGTTTGTTTTGGATGCAGACGGAAAACTCCTGTTTAAACATTTGTTCTCGTTCATAGACCACAATGCTAGTGTGGAAAGTTTGCTGAAATCTGTCCCTCAGTAGGGACACGGTAAGCTGTTTCATTCTCGGTTGATGGGGAGATGGGGAGATGAGGAGAGGGGGAGAGGGGGAGATTGGACAATGCTGATACAGGTTTTCAGTGATCAATACTGATTGTGCCAATTTCTGCTGCGGAATGTGGGGAAGCTTGATCGACAGTAAGTTAGGCTATATCTTGAATGTAGCTAGTAGAAGTTTAAGTCGATGTTGTCTCCCAAAGATCGATCGAGCAAAATTGAATTGAGCGTCTTAGCATCGCATCCTGAGTTGCTCGCAGGCTTAGATGCGTGGCTGCGGCTGGGTTTACTCTCGCCCGCTGAGGTTGAGCAATTGTGCAGTCACTATCTAGTGTGCCCCCTAAAGGAGCCTGCTGTCGATCAAGCTAAAATTGCAAGTCGATCGATCGCTCAAATTGCACCACAAAAAGTACCAGCTTTATCAACATCTACAATACTACCTAGCAGCCCGCCAAGGGTTTCTCCCCCCGCAAAAACTGCTCAAACTCGAAACTTTATAACGCAGGCTTTGCACTCGCTAATGGCAGAAATTAGCGTCGTGTGGCTGTTATTTCTAGGCGTATTCATGGTAGTTGTCTCCTCTGGAGTTTTAGCTGCTAGTCAGTGGGAAAAATTTCCGGCGGCCGGACAATATGCAGTTTTATTGATTTATACTTTAACTTTTTGGGCGATTAGCAGTTGGGCAAAAAGACAACAAAATTTACACTTAACAGCTCAAACTTTGCAAATTGTGACGCTATTGCTGGTGCCAATCAATTTTTGGGCGATGGATACTTTTCGGTTGTGGCGGTATCCTGGGGATTGGGCAGTTGCCATCGCAGCAGCCATAATTTTAACTTGGATGACAGGCACGATTATCCAATATCAGTATGAACAGTTATCGGGAAAAAATGTTAGTCGCTCGATCGCACTAAATCACTTGGGATTGAGTTATTTACACTGGGGTTGGGCATTTACGGGCGTTTCGCTGGCGGCGGTTTATTTGGGTACGGTGGGAACTGCTGCTGCTACAGTTTATCAAGTTCGGCAACAGCGGTTGCAAGCTCAAAAAATTGGCACAAAAAATCAAAATTTAACAGCTTCAGTTGGTTCGACACAATATTTTATCAATTATAAAAAAGCGATTTTAATAGCTTACTCATTAGGAATTTTACTAGGTCGAGCGATCTTTGTCAAGGGTGTAATTATCGCTGAAATGGGTTTAGCTTTGGGGATTTGCGGGGTGCTTTTAGGGTGGTTGGATTGGCAGCAGATAGGAGAATCTTCAGCTATGGAAAACCCTAAACCCCAACAGCAAAATCCTAGCAACTTTTTTAATTGGCAATTAGCTGGAGGGAGTTTGTTGGGCTTGGGTTGGTTAGTTTGTTTTGAGGCAATGCCTCTACAGGCGATCGCAGTTAGCGGATTAGCCATTTGGTTTTTTTATAACCGTTTAGTCAGGTTTTGGCAAGAGTTTGATTTGCTGATGGTTTTTGGAATTGGATTTCAGACTATTTGGCTATTTTGGCGAGTGATTCCTGTCGGAATTAAAGCACAGTTAGTCGCATTTTTAACTCAAATTACCAATTCTCAGGAAATTGCTTGGGTGTTGTGGGGTGTCGTGCTCTTGCCTTATTTAATTTTAATGGTAAGTGTGACGCAGTGGCTCTACGGCCGACAAAAGGTTCAGCTTGGCAGTTTTGGTGAAACTCTGGCTTTTATTTTGGGGATTGTTTTAACTACGATCAGTTTAGTAAATCCCTGTTTGCGATCGCTCAATTTAGCAATTTCTACTTTAACTTTAGGTTGGGCAACTTGGAAGTATGCAGTTACGGATAATTCCCATCAAATTCCCAGCCATACTGATATTCGCCAAAAACTAGATCCTACAACTTTAGTTTACCTGACACACATTACTGGTTTATCGGCAATCTGTTCGGGAATTGACTTATTTTTCCGAAATCAGACTCCAGAGATTTGGGCAACAATATTACTAATTTTGACTGTAGCTGAATGGAGTCTTTTTGTCAAGATGAAAGCGACCAATTATCAACAAAAATCTCCGTCTTTGCGATTTCATCCTTCCTGCTTCCAAAGTGGGTGGTATTTGGGATTAGGATTAGCGGGATTGAGTTTTATTCTGTTGCAAAGTTATCTTTCAGCTATTGTCGATCGCCCTTACTGGAGTTTAATCTGGTTTGCAGCACCTTTAGCTTTGACTGCTGTTGCCAAATATACGGAATTGCCTCATAGACAAGTTGCCAGTACCTTCAGTTCGATCGCCTTGATATTGGCACAATTTCTGAGTTTCAGTTTTCCAGGATATCGGCTAATTGGTTTGGGTGTATCAGTCGTATTGATGTTAGTCAATACCTACTATTTAGTAGAAATACCAGCAGCAGCAATTACCGTGGGATTTGGATTGAGCTTCCTAGCGGCTGCTATTTACCAATTTGGCTTTTTGTCTGGTTGGGATTGGGCAATTGTTTGTGCGATCGCAGTTTTTAGCTTGTGGTTACTTCGAGATCTAATAATTCGCCATGCACACCGCGTACCTTCCCGTGTTCAAATAGCTGAAATTTACGATCGCGCTTTCGATACTTGGTCAATCTTACTCGCTGGTTTGCTGTTGACAATTATCACTGTTTATTCCTATAGCTTATACACAGATACTACCTTAGCATTTCAGTCATCTGTTAAAGTATTTTTTGCTACTTTAGGAATAATTGCTGCTATTGTTTACCGGAGTTATCGACAAATTTCACCTTGGGCAATTTATGCCTTGGCTTGGAGTTTGGAGTTGTTGACAGCAGTTAGTTTGAGTTTTGTCGATCGCAATACAGTTAATTTGGCAGTTGCGAATATTGCCCTCGGATTGTCCACACAATTATTGGGTGATGTGTGGAAGCGCCGAAACCCTGTTAGCGAAGCCCTTGAAGAAGATCGCACAATTTCACCTAGTCTTCATGTCATACCTTTAGTTTACGGGCTATTGGGTTTGATTTTGCGATCGCACACTTTTGCCAATTGGACTGGTTTAACAGTTTTAGGTGCGTCTTTAATTGCGATCGGAGTTGGTAGAAGGCAGCAAGAATTTAAACCTCTGGTTTATTTGGGATTAATAGGCATTTCTCTTTCTGTCTATGAATCCATGCTTTATCAACTTTTTCAAACACCAGGAGAAACTTTTGGCGATGGCTTAATAGTGTTCGCAACTCTCGGCACAACTTTAACCTATATATATCGCATTCTATGTCCTTGGCTGAGCCGATATTTACGTCTAACTAATTCCGAAATCACCATATTTGCTCACCTGCACTGGGTTTTGAGCAGTTGGCTGCTGATTTGGGCTTCTGCAAATGTTATCCAATCTGATCTTAATTTAGGATTAGTTACGGGTGCTTTATTGGTTCAATACGCTTTCTTGCAAGGACGAAATAATCCCGATCGCAAATGGGGAGAAATTTGGATTTACCTAGGCTGGCTAGAAGCCTTCGCTATCCGGCTTTATTGGATTAACACGCCTTTAGTCAAATATATCTCCGGGCCATTAGGGCCGTGGAAAGTCGCCCTTGCCTCTCTATTTGCCTATCTTATTTACATCATGCCTTGGGAAAGGTGGAGTTGGTCAAAAAATCCCTGGAAAATCATCGCTGCAATTATTCCAATGGTTGCTATTCTGGAAAGTCCCAATAAATTTTATCCGATTAGTTTACTGATAGCCGCCGGATTCTATATTTTCCTGGCTTGGGAAAAGCGGCAAGTCCGTTTTACCTATGTGAGTATAGCGATAATTAACTGGATATTGCTACGGTGGTTTTCGCAAATTGGATTGAGTCAGCCGGAATGGTACTTTACCCCTTTGGGACTTTCTTTACTTTACATTATACAGTTCGAGCCGATCCTGAAATCGCCGGGACAAAAACCACTGCGGCACAATCTGCGAATGATGACAATAACACTAATTTGTGGCATACCTTTGTTAACTCAAGAGTACAGTGGTTTAGTTGCAGGATCTTTTAGTTTAGTGGCTATTGGATGGGGTTTGGGACTGCGAGTGCGGGCGTTTTTGTTTGTGGGAACAGCTATCTTTGTCCTCAACGTTTTCTATCAGTTGGTGGTTCTAATCTTTGATTATCCACTGATTAAATGGGCGATTGGTTTGGCTTTTGGGATTGTGTTTATTTGGATTGCTGCTACTTTTGAAACTCGGCGCGATCGCATTGCCACTTTTGTGCAGCATTGGATTGTACAATTACAATTCTGGGAGTAAATTCTGATTCCATAGAGCTGCTTTTTTACTCAGTCATTCAGCTCTTCATTTTCTATTTTTTTTTGAATAAAACTTGAAAAATCGCCTTTTTTTTTCAGATAAAAAGCTTGACATGGTTCAGTAAATAATCTATACTCTGATAATGGGAGTGGTGACTAAAATATTTATTTTAGTCACCACTCCCATTATCTAAAATATAACCCGGAATCGCCAAAAAATCAATAGGTAAAAACACCTTTTTTAGAACCACGATGTGACAACAGATAACAGATAACAAACTAACATACTATCCATTAAAAATGGCAGTTGAGACCCGATCGCGCCCTGTTTGTTTCGAGCGATAAAGTGCCTTATCCGCGATCGCAATTAGCGTCCCTGGCAGCGACATCGGTAGGGGAATACAGCAAGCTACACCCAAACTCAGGGTGACATATTTGCAAACAACAGACTTAGCGTGAACTATCTGCAAACCCAGCACTTCGGCGCGAATAAATTCAGCAACGCGAGCCGCACCTTCAAGATCTGTATTCGGCAAAACTACCGCAAATTCCTCGCCCCCATAACGCGCAACTAAATCAGCCGGTCGCTTGACAGCACTCCGCAAAACACTTGCCACTTGTCGCAGACATTCATCCCCCGCTTGGTGACCATAAGTATCGTTGTAAAGTTTGAAATAATCGATATCGCACATAATCAAAGACAGTGGCGCTTCTTCCCTCGCCAAACGCCGCCATTCAGTATCGAGATATTCATTAAAACAGCGACGATTTTTCACCTCAGTTAAATTGTCATAAGCTGCTAAATACTCTAAGGCTTTATTCACAGTTTCTAACTGCTGTTTTTGCTGCTGCAACTGACGGTTTAGGACTACCAACTGCTGTTCTGCTGCGTGCGATCGTAACAAATTTCTCACCCTCGCCAGCAATTCTCTTTCGTCAAAAGGCTTAGAAATATAATCATCAGCACCAGCATCCAAACTTTCAATCCGAGATTCCATCCCCGTGCGCGCTGTCAAAAAGATTACTGGAGTTGAACTCAACTCTGGTGTATTCCGAATTTCCTTAAGCAAATCCAACCCATTTTGCCTGGGCATTATTTGGTCGCTCAAAATTAAATTTGGGAGCAATTTTTTTGCTTGTTCTAAACCTTCAATTCCGTCGCGGGCCACAGCAACTCGGTAATGAGGTGTCAGTAAAGTTTCCAGATACACCAGCAGAAAATAGTTATCTTCTACTACCAGTAACAGTGGTAAGTCTCGGCTGTCATCAACCAATTCATCTTCCACCAAGTTCGGAGAATTTTTGCTCTCAGGGCTGTCGTCAACTACCAGCACTTGCTTTTGGGCCAAGGCTTGGGAAACTGATTCGGCTCTATTTTCCATTAGCTCGATCGCAATGTTGCGATCGTCTGGTACATTTTGGTGGTTGGCGATGGGTAACTGCACCCCAAAAGTCGTCCCTTGAGTGATGCCAAGACTCGAAGCCCAGACAGTTCCTCCGTGCATTTCCACCAACTGACGTACAATGAAAAGTCCCAAACCGAGGCGGTTTTGTTCCTTGGTATTCCAGCTATCTGTGGAGCGGAAATAGTCAAAGATCTGGGGCAGAAATTTGGGTTCAATCCCACAACCGCTGTCGCTGACTAGAATCAACGCGCTCGATGAGGCAGACTCGATCGTGATTTCGATTAGCGCCGACGTCGATGTTGGAGTAAATTTGATCGCGTTGGAAAGTAGGTTCCAGACTACTTGTTGCAATCGCTCTGCATCTCCCAAAATGTGACTGATAGCGGGGTCAAAATTTGTTACTATGTCAATATTTTTGGCATCTGCCGCTGGACGGAGAATGTCGATCGCAGATTTGATTACTGATGGTAGATGAACTTGACCGATGTTGAGGCTCATTTTGCCACGCAGCAGCCGCGAAAGATCGAGAAGATTGTCTATTTGCTGGTTTTGTAATTTGGCGTTGCGCTCAATGATTTCCAAAGCGAGACTGGTAGTCGCTTCGTTTAATTTCCGCGATCGCGCTAGCTGTGCCCATCCCAAAATCGCGCTCAGAGGCGATCGCAATTCGTGAGAGGCGATTGCCAGAAATTCGTCTTTGGCGCGGTTGGCTTCGGCTTGGACTACTGCAATGGCTTTTGGCTCAGTGATATCGAATCCGATCGCTAAATATTGATACGGTTTTCCTTTACAATCTAGGAATGGAACTATCATCGCGTGTACCCAATAATCAGCACCATCTTTGGCTAAAGTTTTAATTTCTCCTTGCCAAATTTCTCCTTTTTTCAAAGTTGACTGCAAATTTCTAATTAACTCCGAAGATTGATATTCCCAGTGGAGGATGCCAAAGTGACTCCCTAATATTTCGATTCGAGAATATTTAGAAATTTCGCAAACTCGATCGCTGACATAACTGATAATTCCTTTGCCATTTGTCCTCACTGCCAGTGCCGCTTGGTCGATCGCTCCTTTGAAATCCAAACATTCTTGAAGTGATGAGTCTATTTCTTTGGTGATATTAATATTTCCAGAGCGATCGGCTTGATCGGGTTTGTTAGAATCTTTTTGATCCTGAATCTGCTTGTCTATATTCATTGCTGGTTTTTTGCCCTGATAGCTAGCACATAACTTACTCGCACCTACACGCATTATCCCTGTTTTTCTCGCGTGTTGGCGAGTGCAATACTTTGTATATCTTCATTTTAATCGGAACTCTGTAGCCGTCCCTACTCTGGAGTCTGATTAGTTATAAAACTACCCCATTCATCACAGCATACTCTAATTTTTCGGTGTGGGAGGCAACAGCCACCAATGATTTTTGGTTTTTTTGCATCAGTCCCGATCGGAAAACGGAGATATTTATGTTCAGAAATAATTTACATAGCTGGGGAGTAAGTCCGCATCTTGCGATCGGCAGCAACTTCTGTAAAATTATTTTCTACTACACCTTGACAGTGCTGTATATTTTTTGTATTATAAAATGTAATATACCGTAGTTCGAGGGTATCATAACACTAAGTTAACGCACTCAACTAAGAGCTTAAGGAGAATTATCTGTGAAGTTAGACACAAAGTTAGACGGGAATTTAGAGCAAGTACGTGCTCATTTTGAACAAAGAGCATTTGATTATGACGGTTTAATTCCCCGTCTCATTCCGCGCTATCGTGAACAACATGATTTAATATTGCAGTTAATCCCTTTTGAAAGTAATGCTAATATCAAAGTTCTAGATTTAGGCGCGGGTACAGGCATATTGTCTGCCCTGATTTTGCAAGCATTTCCTCAAGCAAACATCTTAGCCTTTGATCTTGCAGAAAATATGCTGAAAGTTTGTCAAACTAATTTGTCTCCTTTCCAAAAACGGCTGACTTTGCAACAAGGCAATTTTGCAGAAGACGATTTCGGTAGCGGTTACGATTTGGTGATTTCAGGATTGGCAATCCACCACCTAGACGGCGCAGAAAAACAAAAGCTTTTTCAGAAAATTTTCCAGTCAATGAATTCAAGAGGAATCTTGTTAATTCGAGATATTGTGACTGCTGCTACTCCCAAGCTGACTGAGCAATACGAAGAGTTGTGGCGAAACTTCATGAAAGCCAATGGAGAAGACGATGCAGTCTGGTTTCAAAAGTACCTAGAAGAAGATATTCCTTCTTCTGTGGAAGAGCAGACAAAATGGTTGTCAGAAGCTGGTTTTGCAGAGGTTGGATGTCACTGGCGCTATCTAAACTTTGCGATTTTTGGGGGAGTAAAAAGCTAACTAATTAGAGCGAACAAATGAATAATTTACGATTGATAAAAGTCAGCAAATATCTCAGCAAACACCTGCGACACGCACCCGATCGCATTGGAATTCAACTCGCTCCAGGCGGCTGGGTTCCTGTCAGCGAACTCCTGGATGCTTGCAAAAAGCACAACTTTTCCATTCAGCTTAACGAACTGAAAGAAGTAGTCGCACAGAACGACAAACAACGATTTTCCTTTGACTCCACAGAAACTTTGATTCGTGCCAATCAAGGACACAGTATAGAGATTGATTTACAGTTAGAAGCCGTAATTCCCCCCGATATTTTGTATCACGGAACGAGTAGCGGTGCAGTCGAGTCTATTCTCAAGGAAGGAATTAGGAAAATGTCGCGCCATCACGTTCATTTATCAACGGCAATTGAGACAGCGCGCCGAGTCGGTTCAAGACACGGCATCCCAGCCATTTTCATTGTAGATGCCACAGCAATGCACAGCGATGACTACACATTTTACTGCTCGGAAAATGGAGTTTGGTTAGTAGATTTTGTTCCCCAGGATTATATCAAACTAAGTTATTAGTTGTGAGTTATTTGTTATTTGTTATATGTAGCTTGAAAAATTCACAAATCAATCGTCAACCAATCCCCAATTCCCGATTCTCAATTCCCAATTCCCAATTCCCAATCCCCAATTCCCGATTCCCAATTCCCGATTCCCAATTCCCAAATATATGAACGATCGCGCTAACAATTTTAGTCAAAATAATCCTCAAAACCGAGGGCTACTCGGATCTGGCTGGCGACCTCTGTATCGGCAATTAGATTTAGAATATCTGGTACACTTAGCGTCTAACGATCCTGTGGAACTAGCTCAAAAAAGTTTGGATGCAGCTAGCGATATTGCCGATGCGATGGGACGACATCAATATAGTTGGTGGGCAAATATCTTGAATGTATTTTCCGAAAATACTCGCTACGAAATCGACGAATTTTGGGACTATATTACTCCGCAACAAGTTTACCCAGATTATCGCTACAAAGACACTTTAACTACCGAAACACCAGTAGTTCAATTAGTCAGTCGTGCCGGGATTCCCATCGACTATGTTCTCAACAAACTTCAAGAGATTACCATTTTTAAAATTCTGGATTTGCTGGGCAAGCCGGATGCGATTACCCAGTTATTTATGGAGAGAAATTTTGATTATCCCCCGGATAGATTTATTAGCTGGGAACGCTTGGAAGTTTTGGGTACTGTCTATGCTTATTGGGGCGATGAATGCTGCTGGTTGCAGATTGACTGCTACGACAGGGGAAGGCGGCGCTACACTCTAATTTGCAAAAATATTGCTCCAATGGTCAGCAAGGCGACTTATAATTTAGCCGTAATTCTCAGTGGCTATAAAAGTCGTGTCGGACAGGTTAATAGTCAGTACCAAATTCGGACATTTCCTGCGGATGTTCAAGGTTTTACAGATACTGTTCAGCAGGCAATTCTTGACCAAAATCAGTTGGCTGTTCTGGTTAGCGGGGTACCGGGGACTGGCAAAACTGCGTGGACTCAAGCGGTTGCTAAGGAAATTTTAGTGCCGCTTGGTTATGTCATTTTTATCTTAGATCACGATGCTGTGGAAAATTTTGTGCCTCCAAGTTATTTAGAGAGAATTTGCATCATTATCAATGAAGCTGATAATTTGGCACAAGATCGATCGACTATTTCAGCCCAGCGCAGTAACAAAACTGAACATATTCTGAGTTTGTTGGACGGAACTTTGTATCAAAGTGTGATTGATGCAGATGGTATTCAATTTCAGCAAAAACTCGTAGTCTTGATGACGTGCAACACGACTGAAAGACTAGATTCCGCAATGTTACGGAAAGGGAGAGTGGATTTTCTATGTGAATTTACGCACAAATTCGTCTGACCTAAATTTCAGATTCTCAATAAATCTCTGCGTAAGTTCAGTAAGCAAGCTGTGAATATCACAATTTAAGAAAATTTTTGTTAACGCCTATGGACACACCCGATCAAAAATGATATCAATGATGGGTGGCATCTTCTATGGGCGTTAACCGATCGACTTGATCGCAGAAAAAGCATTTTTGGTTTAAAACAAAATTTTTTAGGACTTTGCATTCCTGACCAAATAAAGTGGTTTTTTGCCAGAATCAAAGGTTTTAACTCCGTATTTGATCAAAAAACTGCCTTTTCCCCTTGAATTTTTCAAATTAGATACATATGAAGGACTTCCCAAACCGTGCAAACTACGCCTGTTAAGCAAAAAAGTCAGGTACCGAAAAGGTATGCCTCGCGCCCAACCTTCGTTACCCATCAACCGACGGAGACAACCATGTCTGAGAGTAAAGAACAATTTCAGCGGTTTGTGGAGCATTCCCCTGATGCGGTGGCAATGGTAGACTGTGAAATGCGCTATCTTTCTGTTTCTAGTCGCTGGGAAACAGCTTGTGGTTTAAGCCGCGGCGATGCCATCGGCCAGTCTCATTGGGAATTGTTTCCTAATCTCCCGGAATATTGGCGCCAAAGTGTTTGTGCTATTTTGGGTGGTGTTTTAGAGTATAGTGAATTTGTGGAACCGCGATCGACTTTACCGATCGCACAACCAACCAAATTTAGTAGTCCCGAATCCATAAAATGGGCATTTGAGCCTTGGAAAAATAGCGATGGCGCGATCGCAGGTTTGATCATATCTACTTCATTGATGGCCGCTAAAGTCTCCTCAGAAAATTGCGATCGCCAATTGCTGTCCGAGGTCAAAATCAATCATTTAGAAACACCAGTGCTAATCAGTAAAATTGCCCTCGATACCAGCACCGATATAGTCTTTTTCACTACCTCAGAAGGTGAAATATGCTACGCCAATGAAGCTACTTGTCGGAATCTCGGCTACTCGCAACCAGAACTGCAACAACTAAAAATTACCGATATCAATCCGCAGTTGTCGTTAGTAGATTGGCATACTAATTATAGTCAACTCAAACAACACAAAAATCTCACTTTTGAAGCTATTTATCAAACCAAAGAAGGCAGAAGTTTACCAGTCGAAGTAACAGCAAATTATTTTGAATGCGATGGTGAAGAATACCGCTGCGCCATCGCCCGCGATCTCTCGGATCGCAAAGTAGCAGAATCAGCTCTTTTGGAAGCTAAAGAGCAACTTCAAGCCGTCTTGGATGCCGTTCCCGGATTGGTTTCTTGGGTAAGTTCCGATTTGCGGTATTTGGGAGTAAACCGCCATTTAGCTGCTGCCTATCAAGTGCCTGCTGAAATATTTGTCGGTCAAAAAGTAGGTTTTTTAGAAACAAGTTCTAAGTTTAATGATTTAGTATACAAATTTTTTGCGAGTCCTGAAAAAACGACATCTGAAGAGATAACTGCTAGTGTCAAAGGAGAAGACAAAACTTATTTAATTGTTGCTCAAAAATACCAAAAATGTAGTACCGCTGTGTTTGTAGGATTAGACATTACAGACAGGAAACAAGCTCTTTCGGATTTGCAGGAATCTGAGGAATGCCTGCGACAGCAAGCTGCCAAACTGGAACAAATGCTGTCGATTTTGCAGCGGACTCAAACTCAATTAATTCAAACAGAAAAGATGTCATCTCTGGGGCAGTTGGTGGCAGGAATCGCTCACGAAATCAACAATCCAGTTAGTTTTATTTCTGGCAATGTCAGCCATGCGAGAGGTTATACTGAAGAACTGTTGCGAGTGGTGGAACTTTACCAAAAATATTATCCCGATGCAGTGCCGGAAATTCAAGATTACATAGAACAATTAGACTTGGATTTTGTTAAAAAAGATTTGGTTAAACTGCTAAATTCAATGCAACTGGGTTCGGAAAGGATTCGGGATGTGGTGCGATCGCTTCGCCTGTTTTCCCGCACCGACGAAGCTGAAATGAAGTCCGCAGACATCCACGAGGGGCTGGATAGCACCTTGCTGATTTTGCAAAATCGCCTGCAAGCTAAAGGCGGACGAACCGGGATTTCTCTAGTTAAAGAATACGGTGATTTGCCACGAATTCATTGCTATCCTGGACATCTAAATCAAGTATTCATGCACCTGTTGACAAATGCGATCGATGCCTTGGAAACAGGGGTAAAGGATTCCGAAAAGTCTGGTATTATTGAAACTAATCCTCATTTACCCCTTCGGGAATTGTCTGGTTCAATGTCAAATCCCGAAATTCGGATTCGGACGGCAATGATAGGGGAAGGCGAAGTGGCGATCGTGATTAGCGACAACGGGCCGGGCATGACAGAAGAAGTCCTGGGCTGTATCTTTGACCCTTTATTTACCACTAAACCTCCAGGCACGAGTACGGGTTTGGGTTTGTCTATATCCCGACATTTGGTAGTAGAAAAACATGGGGGTAAATTGGAATATGTTTCTCAGCCTGGACGGGGAACTGAGGTGGTGGTTAAAATTGCGATCGGCAATGGTTAATTAGCTATTTACAAAGGGGAAATGATATGGTAATTGAGTGGCTAAAATTTAAAGTGCCTCACGAAAAGTGGGAAGCATTTATTCAGCGAGATGAGGAAGTTTGGACTACTGGATTGAGAAGTTTTCCGGGTTTTTTGGGCAAGGAAACTTGGGTAGATCCGGTGGAGAATGAGGTGGTGATGTTGATTCGCTGGCAAACTAGAGAGCTTTGGAAGTCGGTGCCACAAAGCGTAATCGATGAGTTGGATGCCAAAATGGGTGATTTGCAAATGCCGATCGCCGAAAGTCGCGAATATCAAGTATCAAGTCCGTAAGTTTTTGCATTAGTTAATCAATCGAATGCCCTACACAATAGTAATACTGGCGATGAGTGCCGATGGCAAAATTACAGATACTGCCCACACCGCCGCGAGATTCGGTTCTGTGAATGACAAATTCCACCTCGAACAACAAGTCGCCGCGAGTGACGCAGTTCTGTTCGGAAACGGCACTTTACGCGCTTATGAAACTACTTTGAGAGTGATTTCGCCGGATTTGCTCAAACAAAGGGAAGAGCAAGGAAAGCCTCTACAACCGGTGCAAATTGTGTGTTCGCGATCGGGCCAATTTGACCCCAACTGGCGATTTTTCCAGCAACCGGTTCCTCGCTGGCTGCTGACTGGGCAAGACGGAGACACGACAGAAGAGGAGACGGCAATGCCGTGTCCCTACCCGATGACAGACTGTAGGGACACGGCAATGCCGTCTCCATCTCCGACGCAAGACTGTAAGTTCGATCGCACTTTAAGAACCAAAACCATCGAGGGAGAAATCGATTGGATTGATGCGTTTCAACAGCTAGAAACCCTCGGAATCAAACGTTTGGCAATTTTGGGTGGTGGAAAACTCGTCGCGTCTGTGCTCGCTGCTGGCTTGATAGACGAGCTCTGGCTGACGGTGTGCCCGCTAATTTTGGGCGGCGCGGATGCACCGACACCAGTCGAGGGAAAGGGTTTTTTAGCGGGTTTAGCGCCGAAATTAGAGCTTTTGGCGGTCAAACAGGTGGGGGGTGAGGTGTTTTTGCATTATAGAGTCGATCGCTAGAGGGCGAGCACGGGGGCATCGCCCCTACATTCGATTTGTCATAGGAGTGTGGAACATGGGAAATTGTATTAAGTTAAATAAAGTTCGATCGCTCTACGCTCAAATTTCCCTATGCTGAAACAGCCAAAATCTCAATATTCTGTAGCCTGGATTAGCAAACTAGCAGACATCCCGCAAGCATCGTGGGATGCCTTGGCGATGCCGCTCAAAACGCCTTTTATGGAATGGGATTGGCTGAATAATCTCGAAACTTCCGGTAGCGCGACAGGTAAAAACGGTTGGCTACCGCATCACTTGACAGTCTGGCGAGACAAAAATTTGATTGCTTGTGCGCCGCTTTATGTCAAAAGTCACAGTTACGGCGAATTTGTATTCGACAATCAATGGGCGGATTTAGCTCAACGTTTGGGTATTGAATACTATCCGAAATTAATGGGAATGACTCCGTTTACTCCGGCGGAAGGCTATCGGTTTTTGATTGCGGATGGGGAAGATGAGGATGAGTTAACTGGGATAATGGTAAGTGCGATCGACCATTTTTGCGATCGGCACAATATCTCTGGTTGCAATTTCCTGTATGTCGATCCTGTCTGGCGCGATCGCATGGAACGTCACGGTTTTAGCGCTTGGCTGCACCACAGTTATATTTGGCAAAATCAAAGCTATCACAATTTTGACAACTATCTAGGCACATTTAATGCCAACCAGCGCCGCAATATCAAGCGCGAACGCAAGGCTGTGGAAACAGCAGGTTTGTTAGTGAAAACTTTGACTGGTGATGAAATTCCTCAAGCGATGTTCGGGCAAATGTATGCTTTTTATGAGAATACTTGCGATAAGTTTGGCTGGTGGGGAAGCAAGTATTTGACTAAGCGCTTTTTTGAACAGTTGCATGACAATTATCGCGATCGCGTTTTATTTGTCGCCGCCTATGATAAGGAAGACGAGAGACAGCCGATGGGAATGTCTTTTTGTCTGTATAAGGGCGATCGAATGTACGGACGTTATTGGGGTAGTTTGCAGGAAATTGATTGCCTACACTTCGATGCTTGTTACTATACACCGATCGAATGGGCGATCGATCGGGGCATCCAAACCTTCGATCCGGGCGCTGGCGGGCGGCACAAAAAACGGCGCGGCTTTCCAGCTACGCCAAATTATAGTTTGCACCGATTTTATAACAACCGTCTGGCGCAAATTCTCAAGTCTTATATTGGTCAAATTAATGAAAGAGAACAGGCGGAAATTGATGCAGTCAATCAGGATTTACCGTTTACTCAGTTACCCCCTTTGTTACTAGGTGATTAATGGGGAATTGGGCATTGGGAATTGGGCATTGGACATAGGGCATTGGGCATTGGGCATTGGGAATCGGGCATTGGGAATTGGGAATTGGGAATTGGGCATTGGGAATTGGTTAACAGTCAACAGTCAACAGCTAACAGTCAACAATGCCCCATGCCCAATGCCCTATGCCCGATTCCCAATTCCCATACTAATGACTAATTCAAAAAGACTTTCCCATCTTCCTGAACTTCTAGGGATTTGGTATCAGCGCCCAAATCAGTTGTTACACCAAAACTGATTTGCAACATTCCCGCAGTAGCAGTTGCTTGAGCCCGAACCAATAGCAATCCCCCGTCTGGGCGCTGGTAAGTGAGGGTGATTGGGGTTTTCAAGTTTTTGATCGAAATTTCTGATTGTTCGCCCAGAGTGCGCGATTGACTCATCCCAACTACTTGATAGTTGATCACAGCATTGGTGGTATTTACCAGTTTGATTGTCACCATACCGTCTACGGGCGTGACTCTCGCGCCGGGAAACGGAAATCGCGGTGGGGCATCTTTGGGTGTGGCAGGAGTCGGTGAGGCAGGAGTTGGCGTGGCAGGAGTTGGTGCGCTGACGGGCTTACCATTAGCTGGGGAAGTAGTCGCAGGTTGGGAAACTGGTTTTCCTTGGGGTGGTGGCCCACCGGCAAGGGAAATGGTGGCGAGGCTGACTAGCAAACCTGTACAGGTGGCTGCTAGTAAGCTGATTTTTTTGAATGGTAGATTGTGGTGAAACATAAATAACTCCTCACGAGTTCGATCGAGGTTTTCCCACTAATGTTAATCTATGGCGGAATTGAATTTTAATAGTTGGGTTTGCGTGCGAGTTAGGATGAATCAGGGTTTGAGGGGTAGATTTTTTTAACCGCAGAGGGCGCAGAGGGCGCAGAGGAAGAGGGAAGTTTTAGAGGCGAGATATTTCTGATTTGTGGGCTGGAAGGGTGACGGTAATGACAGTACCTTCAGAGAGTTGGCTTTCTATATGGATTTGGCCGCGGTGATTTTCGACAATGGCTTTGGCGATGGCTAATCCCAAACCGGAACCGGCGGCGCTGCGGTGGGTGCGGGCGGGATCGACGCGGTAGAATCGATCGAATATATGCGGTAATGCTTCTGGGGAAATACCGATGCCGGTGTCTGTTATTTTTACTTGTAGTGCTGGATTTAACATCGGCGATGTTCTTTTGCTTTTAGCTGCAAGCTGCAATTCTACTTGAATTTTGCCCCCAGATGGCGTGTACTGCACGCAATTGCTGACGAGATTGGTAAAAAGTCGGGCTAGTTGATCCCAGTCTCCCAATACTGTAAAGTTGTCTTGAGTGTTAGGTCGATCGACTATTTCCAAAGAAAGAGACAGATTTTGGGTAGTGGCGATCGCAAGTTGTTCTTCAATCACCTCAATCAACAAAGCATCAAGAGGCACATCAACCCACTGCTGCTGCACGATTCCACTATCTTGTCTCGCTAAAAATAGCAAATCGTCAACCAAGCGTCCCAAACGGCGCGTTAGGCGTTCAATAACCTGTAGCTGTTGATGTTGTTGGGGTTCAATATCCGGTTCCGCCAAAGCTACTTGGACATTAGTTTGAATAGTTGCGATCGGATTTCTGAGTTCATGAGAAGCATCCGCAGTAAACTGTTTAAGACGCTGATAAGATTCCCGTACAGGTTCCATCGCCAATCCCGACAGCAACCAGCCAATAGCGGCCACACAAATTAGCGTTAAACTCCCCCCCAAAATCAAATCGAGAAATAATTGGCGAATCGGTTTTGTCACCTCAAACCAAGGATGGCTGACTCGCAAATATCCCAAAACTTGGCGGCCAATTTCCACTCGCTGTGTCACTTGCCTGAGATAATAGTTTTCAGATTGCAACTTATTGTTAACTACCCAAACCGTTTCCCCCGTGCGGTTAGCGTGAATCAGAATATTCAGCGGTTCTGACAAAGTAGACCACAGTAATTCGCCCGTAGGACTGAACCATTCTAAATCAATGTGGTCATCTTCTACTGCATCCGTGCTGTCTCGAAAACTCGCTTGAATATTAACTTGCGACTTAGTTTTATCTCCATAAGTTAAGGGTTCGATCACGAGAGTTCGTTCTACTATTTCCACAACGTGATTGAGCGTGTCATCTATGCGATCGATTAAAGTATTGCGGACGTAGAAATAGAAACCAGTCGCGAATACAAGTAACAATACAGCAGTAACAGCAGTGTACCAAATAGCTAGGCGGCGGCGAGTGGTTTGAAACATTAGGAATTGGGAATTGGGAATTGGGAATTGGGAATTGGGAATTGGGCATTGGGAATTGGTTATTTGATACTTCAGACGGATGTGAAGGTACTTGTGAGTCTAGTATTCTAATCGCTAAACTTTTTAGGTGAACTGCGGTGAACAAGTTTTTATTCAGAGCGGCGATCGGGCTGTTAATGGCATTTTTTGGATCAATAACTTATTTTACCAGCGACGTACAAAATCCCGTAACTGGAGAGAAACAGCGGGTGCAGCTTTCTCCCCAGCAAGAGATATCTTTGGGACTACAATCGCGATCGCAAGTGGCAGGCAAATACGGCGGGCTTTATCCTAGCCAGAGTATTCAGCAATATCTCGATCGAGTCGGCGGACGAGTAGTCAACAGTTCAACGGCGAAACAAGCACCTTATCCGTTTGAATTCCACCTGCTGCGAGACGCCGAAACAGTCAATGCTTTTGCCCTACCAGGAGGACAAGTTTTCATCACTGCGGGGCTGCTGCGGCGGCTGAATTCCGAGGCGCAGTTGGCCGCTGTACTGGGACACGAGGCTGGCCACGTTGTCGGGCGCCACGGTGCGGAACACTTGGCAAAACAGCAGTTGGGCAGGTCTTTGGTAACGGCGGTGGGGGTGGCTACTAGCGACGAGCGCGGGGGCGGACAGCAAGCTGCTGTAGTGGCTCAGGCGGTGAATCAAGTGGTAAGTTTGCGCTACGGTAGATCAGATGAACTTGAGAGCGATCGGCTCGGTTTTCAGTTTATGACCGAAGCGGGTTACAATCCTCAAGGTATTGTGGAAGTAATGGAAATTCTCGGTTCTGCGAGGAAGGGCGGGGGATCGCCGGAGTTTTTGAGTTCTCATCCGAACCCTGGAAATCGAGTTGAAAAGTTGCAAGCTTTGATCGCGCAAAATTACCCCAACGGCGTTCCAGCTAATTTGGTATCGGGACGCGAAGAGTTTGCTAAAAATGTATCTGGCGGTTAGCCAGAATTCTAATATATCGAACCGCGAAGACACAAAGAGCGCGAAGTAAGAAAAGAGAAACAATCTTAAAGCAATTTGGAAGTGATAAGCATTAATTAACTATTAACCAATAATTCATAACACCCTTCCCTTCTTCTCTTCCTTCGTGTCCTTCGCGTCTTCGCGGTTCGTTTTTCATACCCAATCAGTGCAGCCCGGTTAACCGACTAACAAAGTGAGGAAATCCGTTTAGCACTCCGCGCCTTTTGATGCCAAAATAGATGAATAAAACAAATTTAACTAAAAGGATCACAGTTATCAATGGCGATTAAAGACCAACCCCAACCGCCTCGTTTTCGCCAAATTAGCAATGTCTTGTTATTGCTATCAGGCTTGTTTCTACTGGCAAACATCTTTTTGCCTAATCTGTTTGGCCCCCAAATTCCCCAAGTGCCTTACAGTTTGTTCGTCCATCAAGTCCAAGAACAAAGTGTAGTTAGAGCTTCGGTAGGTCAAAATGAAATTCGCTATCAACTCAAAGGCGAAGGAGATCAACCCGGTCAAGTGCTGTCAACTACGCCGATTTTTGACCTAGAACTGCCTAAACTTTTACAAGAAAAAGGTGTTGAATTTGCAGCAACTCCCCCTTCTAAGAATGGCTGGATCGGCAGTGTTTTAAGCTGGGTGGTTCCCCCACTGATTTTTGTGGCAATATTTCAATTTTTCATGAACAGACAGGGTGGTGGGCCACAGGGTGCACTGTCGATCGGCAAAAGCAAAGCTAAGGTCTATGTGGAAGGTGAATCGGCGAAGATTACTTTTGCTGATGTCGCTGGAGTAGAAGAAGCTAAAACAGAATTAGTCGAAGTTGTTGAGTTCCTGAAAACTCCCGACAGATTTACGGCAATTGGCGCACGAATTCCGAAGGGTGTGCTGTTAGTCGGGCCGCCGGGAACTGGCAAAACTCTGTTAGCAAAAGCAGTGGCTGGTGAAGCTGGTGTACCGTTTTTCAGCATCTCTGGTTCGGAGTTCGTGGAATTGTTTGTAGGTGTTGGTTCTGCGAGAGTCCGAGATTTATTTGAGCAGGCTAAGAAACAGGCCCCTTGTATTATTTTCATTGATGAATTGGATGCGATCGGCAAATCTCGTAGCACAAATGCGGCATTCGGCGGCAATGATGAGCGTGAACAAACTCTCAATCAACTGTTAACTGAAATGGATGGTTTTGCTGCGGGCAATACTACGGTAATTGTGTTGGCTGCAACTAACCGCCCGGAAAGTTTGGATGCTGCTTTGTTGCGCCCAGGCCGTTTCGATCGCCAAGTTTTAGTCGATCGCCCGGATTTATCTGGCCGCGAAGCAATTTTGAACATTCACTCGCAAAAAGTGAAGTTGGGCCCGGATATTGACTTGAAGGCCGTCGCCACTCGTACCCCCGGTTTTTCGGGCGCAGACTTGGCAAATTTGGTCAATGAAGCTGCCTTGCTAGCTGCCCGCAACAAGCGCCTCACTGTCGCACAGAAAGACTTTTATGAGGCATTTGAGCGCGTTGTAGCTGGCTTGGAAAAGAAGAGCCGGGTGCTCAACGAAAAGGAGAAAAAGATTGTGGCTTACCACGAAGTCGGGCACGCAATGGTGGGTGCTCTGATGACTGGTGGCGGCGAAGTGGCGAAAATCTCGATCGTGCCGCGTGGTATGGCTGCATTGGGTTACACGTTGCAGTTACCAACCGAAGACCGTTTCTTGTTGGATGAGTCGGAATTGCGCGGTCAAATTGCTACACTGTTGGGTGGGCGATCGGCGGAGGAAGTTGTGTTTGGTAGCATCACTACCGGCGCTTCCAACGACTTGCAAAGAGCGACTGATTTAGCGGAAAGGATGGTGACAACTTACGGGATGAGTAAGGTGTTGGGGCCTCTTGCATACGATCGCGCTCAACAATCGTTCCTCGGCGATGGTATGGGAAATGCGCGCCGTGCGGTGAGTGCTCAGACTGCGGAGGCGATCGACAAAGAAGTTAAAGAAATTGTCGAAACTGCACATCAGCAAGCTTTGGATATTCTGAAAGCCAATCGGGAATTGTTGGAAACAATCACGCAGCAACTGTTGGAAACTGAAGTAGTTGAAGGTGAGGCTTTGCACAAGTTACTCGCTGAAGTGCGGCCTTTAGATAAGGCTGTGGCTTGAGTTTAAAATGGTTTAATTAAACCGTAGATGAACGCAGATGATTTGAAATCATCTGCGTTTCTTGATTTTTTAGGACTTACGGACAGATAACGCGATCGTGTCATTGCGAACGAAGTGAAGCAATCTCAAAGTCTTGTTAAAGTGTTACAATAGCGTTTCCCTACCCGAACAGGGTGCGTCAGCTAGAACATTGACTATACATGGGAAACGCCTTAAAACTGACGCACCCTACAATCTCAAATGACTGCGCCCTCTGCGGTTAACATTCCTCTTAATTCCTAGCAATTGACCAGAACATCTGCACTATGCTCAACATTCCTCAACTCATAGCCCAAGAACTTTCCATCAATCTTTCCCAAGTAAACAACGCCTTGGAACTCTTCGCTGAGGGAGCAACAATTCCATTTATTGCCCGGTATCGCAAAGAAAAAACCGATTCTCTCAACGAAATTCATTTGCGCGATATCTCCGATCGCTTTACCTATCTCACGGAAATCGAAGACCGCAAAAAATCAATCTTAGGGAGTATTTCTACCCAAGGTAAGCTGACTCCAGAACTGGAAGCAAAAATCGAATCTTGTTTACTCAAAACAGAACTAGAAGACCTTTATTTGCCCTACAAACAAAAGCGACGGACGCGGGCAACTATTGCGAGAGAAAAAGGTTTAGAAGCGCTAGCAGAATTCATCAAATCTCTGAATACGCCTCAAGCTCAATCGGTAGATATTGATGAGGAAGTGGCTAAATATATTTCCGAAGAAAAGGGAGTCAAAACAGCAGAAGAAGCCCTCAAGGGTGCGGCGGATATTTTAGCTGAGGGGGTTTCGGAGAAAGCGGAGTTGCGGGCATATCTGCGAGAGTTTTTGATGAAAACTGGGATGTTTGTCTCGAAAATTAAAGAGAATTTCCCAGAAGGAAGTACCAAGTTTGAGATGTACCGCAATTACCAAATTGCGGCGCGAAATGTTCAGTCGCACAATATGTTAGCGCTGTTTCGTGGGGAAACTGATGGGGTTTTGGACTTAGATTTGAGTTTTGATGAAGCAGCGGTGGCGACTTATTTGGAGTCTCAGGAAATCCGAACTAAGATACCGTTTGTCAAGGAGTTTTATCGATCGCTATTGAAGGATGCTTTTAACCGACTGATGAAGACTTCTTTGATGACGGAAGTGCGATCGCACAATAAGGCTGAGGCTGATATTGAGTCGATCGCCACTTTTGAAACTAACCTCCGGGAGTTGCTGCTGTCTGCGCCTGCGGGTATGAAGCCGACATTGGCGATCGATCCGGGTTTTCGCACGGGTTGTAAGGTTTCCGCCCTGGATGAAACGGGACAATTTTTGGAATATCAAGCCATCTTTCCGCACCAAGCGGCCGGTCAAAGACAGCAAGCTGGTAAAATTGTCAAGCATTTAATTGAAAAGTATAAGATTGAATTAATTGCGATCGGTAATGGTACTGCTTCCCGCGAAACAGATGAATTTGTGGCGGAAGTTTTGGCTGAATTAGACCGCAAACCGGTTAAAGTGATGGTGAATGAATCTGGTGCATCGATTTATTCAGCGAGTGAAGTTGCGATCGCCGAATTTCCCGATCTCGACATCACAGTACGTGGCGCAGTTAGCATCGGTAGGCGTTTGCAAGATCCCTTAGCCGAACTTGTGAAAATCGACCCAAAATCCATCGGAGTCGGACAATATCAGCACGATGTTGACCAAAAATTGCTCAAAAAGAAACTAGATGAAACCGTCGAAAGTTGTGTAAACTATGTAGGAGTAGATTTAAACACAGCATCGAAAGAACTGCTGACATTTGTATCAGGAATGAGTTCAACGGTTGCTAAAAATATTGTCAATTATCGCAACGAAAACGGTGCGTTTAAAAATCGTCGCCAACTCCTGAAAGTACCCAAACTCGGCCCAAAGGCTTTTGAACAAGCAGCCGGATTTCTCCGCATCCGCAACGGCGAAAACTTGTTAGATAATACAGCAGTCCATCCAGAGAGTTATGCTGTAGTTCAGGCGATCGCCAAAGACTTAGATTTACCACTGACTGATGTAACACAAATCGCAGCAAAAGTCAAGGGTGTCAGTATTAAGAAATATGTGACTGAGAAAGTTGGGGAACCAACATTACGAGACATTATTTCGGAACTAGAAAAACCGGGAAGAGACCCGCGAGCGGAATTCAAGTATGCTACATTTCAAGCAGGGATTACCAAAGTCTCAGATTTGATTGTGGGGATGGAATTGGAAGGGATAATCACGAATGTAGCTAACTTTGGGGCTTTTGTAGATGTGGGTGTGCACCAGGATGGTTTGGTGCATATTTCTCAGTTGGCTGACAGGTTTGTGGAGGATCCGAAACAGGTTGTGAAGGTTGGACAAGTTGTGAAGGTTCGAGTTTTGGAGGTGAATGAGAAGTTGAAGCGGATTAGTCTGACAATGCGATCGCAAGAACAGCTTAAAAGTGATGTAAAAGTTAGTTTACCGCAAAAATCGTCTACTGTTAATGATTTGCAAGCAAGGTTTAATAAGAGGTGATTTAAACGGGTGGGAGATAGCAATGGAGGAGACGGCAATGCCGTTTCCCTACCCAAATTAATTGTAGGGAAACGGCACTGCCGTCTCCTGATTTCGGGTGATATTAATTCCGATGTAAACATCGCCAAATTAATTGTAGGGAAACGGCACTGCCGTCTCCTGATTTCGGGTAATATTAATATTGAACACCAGTAACGGCACACCTCAAAAATCTGGTTGATCATCCAAAAGCTCGATCGACAAATTCATCTGTTCTTTTCCCCGCGCCAAAAAACTTTCGCACTCCTGCAAGCATTCGACGGCTACCGAGAATTGCTCGAAAACCTGTTCTAGAGGCAATTTTCCAGATTCTACCTGCTGAATTATTGCTTCTATGCGATCGACTGTTTCTTCATAATTCCAGTCTAACTGCGAATCAATCATAATTTTTATTCTGTATCTAATATTTCTACAATCTTAACTTTCAAAATGCCACGACTCAATTTAACGGTCAATTCCTCTCCCAATACTAAACCATCTGTTGTACGGACGATCGTAGCATCACTTTGAATCACCGCAGCATAACCTCTTTCCAACACCGCCGCCGGATTTAAAGCCGATAATTTTTCTTGCAGCACTTCCAATTTACCACTTGCTTGCTGTAAACTTCGAGATGTTACAGGTAAACGCTTTAATCTATTTTGCAGCAGTTGTAAATGTTGCTCTTCTTTCTGAAATTTTGCCCGTATTACATTTGATAAATTCACGATTCGCTGTCGATGTTGGAGGTAAATATCTGCTAAACTAGGCACTGCTTGTTCCGCCGCAGCCGTCGGAGTGTGAGCTCGCTTATCGGCTACTAAATCGGCGAGAGATTCGTCTCTTTCGTGACCGATGCCTGTTACAATTGGAATGGCACAATTCGCGATCGCCCTGACCACTCGTTCATCATTAAAACTAGCCAAATCTTCGGCAGCACCGCCACCTCGTCCTAAAATGATCAAATCAGCCCTACCGTCCAATTCCACGCGGGCGATCGCCCTCACAATCGCCGCAGGAGCCAATTCGCCCTGCACCCCAGTCGCCGATAACAACACCTGCAAACCGGGATATCTTTGGGCTAGGGTGCGCTGAATGTCTCCCCAAGCCGCACTGGTATCGGATGTTACCACGGCGACAATTTTCGGGTGTGTGGGGATTGGCCGTTTTCTCGCGGGTGAGAATAAACCCTCGGCTTCTAAGCGCGATCGCAATTGTTGCAATCGCAAAGCTTGTAAGCCTTCCCCAGCGATTAGACATTCGGAAACAGTCAACTGGTACTCGCCACGAATTTTGTAAACGCGGAGGCTTCCCAATACCAGTAATTTCGCTCCTTTTGTCGGTTTCTCTATTAATTTTACTCGCTGAGATTTCCAGACTACGCAGCGAATAGCAGCGCTTTTGTCGGCATCGCAGAGGGTGAAATAGGTGCCGCTGGGGTGTTCGGAAACGCTGGCTACCTCCCCTGTTACCCAGAGGGATTGCAAGTTGCGATCGCCTTCCAACAAGTCTTGGAGGTAAGATGTGAGTCTAGCAACAGATAAAGCTATGTCGGAAACAGTTGAAGTCATTCGATTTTAGATTTTAGATTTTAGATTTTGGATTGATTCCACAGATAAATCCGGGGGCTTGTACCATCAAGAAATTCTTGGTCATCGATCGTCCTAATTTGACAAATTTAGGCTAATATATTTAAGGTAATTTATTTAATTTATTGGGAAGTAATCTATCAATGATATCAGATGTTATGACTTCTATGAATATGCTGCGCCAAGAGGCCGAGGCGATCGGTATTACTGAGGAAGAAGCCAGGAAGTATGGCAACATTCGACACAGAAGAACTTGGTCTTTGGCGATCGAACATCATCTCTCAATGCAAGGTTTGGGCGATCGCATTCAACCATCTTTCACCACTCCTGATCTCAATTCCTCCTTTCCCCCGACAGACTCTCCGCAGTCGGAGAATCACTCAGACTTGAAGGATTATGGTATTCAACTGACCGCGAATCTAGGAGAATATAAGGATATCACTCAGGATAAAGTAGCATCTGTGGTTACGCCTCGACAACCGATATCGTATTCGGTGCGATCGCACAGCACATCGATTCATTATCTCAAGCAAACTGGAAGTTTTAACCAAGTAGTTCAAAACCACATTAAAGCTTTAAAAACAGCATCTCATACTCACACAAATTCGTCCGATTTATCTATGATTAATTGGGTTTGTCCTGAGTGCGGCCCCCAAGGCGAAATTAGCTGTCACCTTTGTGAAGGTGTTGGAAATATTACTGATATTACAGCTATTGGATGGACTCTAGCTTACATGGAAATGTTGGGTTGTTCAGCCCGTGAAATAGAACCAATCAGAAGATTATCGCCTGCATCAAATATTCTGGAATTGAATCTAAAAACTTGTCTGGCTATCAAACAAAGTGCGGAAGTTTTAGCCCGCACTGAAAGATGGTTATAGAATTGGGAATTGGGCATTGGGAATTGGGCATTGGGCATTGGGAAGAAGGCAGAGTAAAACACTTCGTGGTCACACTTCAGGCAATTTTGGTCGTGTTTGCTTCGTTGCAGGTACTAAAGTATTAACTAAATTATCCAAAGGCAGAAAACAGTCAACCCTTCGACTCCGCTCAGAGTGACGCAGTCAACAGTTAACAAACAAGACAGATTCCAACCCTGTCAAAGCAACTTCCAAATCATCATTGATAACTTGAAAATCAAATTCCCCTGCTGCTTCAATTTCTGCCTTAGCCCGCAGTAAGCGACGGGTAATTGCACTTTCGGAATCTAAACCCCGACTCCGCAGACGGCGCTCCAATTCTTCCCAAGAAGGAGGTAAAATAAAAATTCGCACCGCCTCTGGAAATTTATCTCTAATTTGTCTAGCACCTTCGAGTTCAATTTCCAGCAATATGAACTTTCCCTCCTCGATACCTTGCTGGAGAGCAAAGTAGGGAGTACCATATAAATTACCCGCAAACTCCGCCCATTCAGCCAACTCGTCTGCTTCAATCATTTGTTCAAAGCGACTGCGATCGACAAAATAGTAGTGTTGTCCCTCAATTTCTCCTTCACGGGGCGATCGAGTTGTCACCGATACAGAGAGATGTAATTCGGGATGGCGCGTGAGGAGCGATCGAACTAAAGTGCCTTTCCCTACACCGCTAGGCCCCGTCAGAACAATTAATTTCCCTGATTTCATCTTGACAATAAAAACTTGTAACAATTTAAGTTGTCACTTAGTGTAGACTGTAAGCGCTGAAATTGCAACTACACAAGCTCATATCGTTTCCGGTTACATCAGTATTGTTCAAGCAGTCAACATCATTCCGGTTGTACCAGAATTGATATCAATCATCCCGACTTTGACCATCTTTGCTCACCACAAAACGATTAGCAACCGTTTCTGGCTGAATCGCCGAGAGAATAACGTGACTTGAATCAGTAATAATTACCGCCCTCGTGCGCCGCCCATAAGTAGCATCCACCAGTTGTCCTCGCTCCCGTGCATCAGTAATAATCCGTTTAATCGGTGCCGACTCTGGACTAACAATGGCAATAACTCGATTGGCAGACACAATGTTACCAAAACCGATATTAATTAATTGAATATCCATGAAAATCTTAATGTATGTGAATGACCAACTGTTATTCCTAACTTCTAATCATATCTACAAACATTGTTTTTTACCAGTTTTAAATTAATTTCAACTAATTTTTTAAATCGCTAGCTATATTTGTTTGACTGAAAGCAATTGGGTCATCTATCCCGGATTCATCTATGGGGAAAATCTAAATAGCCAAGTACCCCCATCTTTATCAAAACTTTAAAAATAGTCGCTATTTCCTGCTGTATATTAAAGATTTGGTAAAGTTATCGATTTCTAGTTGCAAATAAAAATATAAAGTGGTTTAAAAATCAAAGCTATTAACTTGGAAAATCTAAACCACTATTAAAATTGCATAAACAGTCCGTAAAAACACTGATAAAAAGACAGGAAATACTCGTCAATGGTTGTATGCTGACCGTAATAACACTGATATGTATCGGACTATCGACGATATTTTGGGGTAGGGAAACGGCATTGCCGTCTCCTCAATTTTGGGGTAGGGAAACGGCATTGCCGTCTCCTCAATAATCAGGACACGGCACTCCCTCAATAATTAGGACACGGCACCCAATGCCCAATTCCCGATGCCCGATGCCCCATTCCCAATTCCCTACAACCCGCTATGTTTCAACAAAGCTTTAGTGCTCGGTTCCCGTCCCCGGAAAGTTTTAAACACTTCCATCGGATGTAAACTGCCGCCCAATCCTAATACTGTATCGCGGAAAAGCTGACCCGTAGATGCGATCGCACTTTCATCTTCCAAACCCGCTTCCTCAAACGCAGCAAAAGCATCGGCACTCAGCACTTCCGCCCATTTATAACTGTAGTAACCCGCTGCATAACCACCTGCAAAAATGTGTCCGAAAGCGCACAAAAATGCGTCTTCTGCCAGAGGAGGCAAAACAGTAGTAGTTTTAGCAATGCGATTGCGAACATCGGACACAGTTTCGCTACCACCGGACTGGTATTTGTGGTGCAATTCGATGTCAACTCTGCTAAAATGTACTTGTCTGAGCATGACACTTCCGCTCATGTAATGGCGCGAGGCTAACAGCTTTTGGTAATAGTGTTCTGGCAAACTTTCCCCAGTTTCATAATGTTTTGCCATCCCGAACAACGTAGCGCGATCGTAACACCAATTCTCCATAAATTGACTGGGCAATTCTACAGCATCCCACTCAACATTATTGATGCCAGATGCTCCAGCATAATCCACATTTGTCAACATATGCTGCAAACCGTGACCGAATTCGTGGAACAAAGTTTCTACTTCCAAGAAAGTCATTAAACTCGGTTTATCATCAACGGGCGGACTTTGGTTGCACGTTAAATATGCCACAGGTAAACGCATCTTTGTAACACCCGCTTCCACAAATTTAGCGCGCACCACACACTCGCTCATCCAAGCACCGCCGCGCTTTTCTTCCGGGCGATTGTAGGCATCTAAATAGAAATAGGCGATCGCATTTCCCGATTCATCATTGATTCGGAAATAGCGCACATCTTTGTGCCACAAAGGAGCTTGACCATCCGCAGCAGTTACAGTCACACCGAACAGCCGTTTGACTAATCCAAATAAACCCTCCAATACCTGGGGCAAGGCAAAATAAGGACGCAATTCTTCGGCACTAAAAGCAAATTTTTCTTCCCGTTGCCGTTCCGACCAAAAACCAATATCCCAGTGCTTCAAATCTCCAGCTTCCACAGCACCTTTTTCAGCAGCAAAAGCCTTCAATTCTGCTAAATCTTTGACAGCAGCACTGTAACTAGCAAGGCGCAATTCTTCTAACAAAGCTTCCACTGCGGCAACGTTCGGAGCCATTTTGCTAGCCAAACTCAAGTCTGCATAACTGCTGAAACCGAGCAAAGCAGCTTGTTCTTGGCGTAGTGCTAAAATGCGATCGGTCAATGGCCAGTTATTCAATTCTCCACTAGAAGCACGGCTAATAAAAGCTTTGTACAATTTTTCGCGCAAGTCACTGCGGGTGCTGTGCTGCATGAAAGGGCCGTAGCTAGGGAAGTCTAAAGTAATGCGCCAAGGGCCGTTTTCAGCATCGGCATTTTCTGCACCTGCACTGCGAGCAACTTGGGCTGCGAAACTCAACAAACTAGGTGGTAAACCATCAATTTCGTCTTTGTTTGTCAGCGTGAGACTAAAGGCTTTGGTTGCGTCTAGAACATGATTAGAAAATAGGGTAGTAGCTTCTGCTAATTCTAATTGAATGGCATTGAAACGCTCTTTTTGCTCACCTTCTAAGCCGACACCAGAAAGTTCAGCATCTCGGAGAGCAGCTTCAACAATTCGCTGTTGAGCTGAATCTAAGCTGTCCCAATTTTCGCTAGCCCGCAGTGCTTTAAAAGCTTCGTAAAGCGGTTTACTTTGACTGAGCTTGCTTCCAAATTTTACTACCTGCGGCTGTACAGTTTCGTGAGCCGATCGCAATTCCGGGCTATTTTTCACCGCCATCAAGTGTCCAATAATCCCCCAAGTCCAATTTAAACGGTCTCCGAGTTCCTGTAAAGGTTCTACTAAGCCACTCCAAGTAGGCTGCACAGAGACTTCCAAGTCAGCGAGTTCTGCTTCTAGTTGAGTCAGCAGGTGGGCGATGGCAGGGACAATGTGTTCTGGTGCGATCGCTTCAAAAGGAGGCAATCCTTTGCCAATTAGTAACGGATTCTCAGTAATTGTAACGGTTGCTGTCATGTATTTTTCGGGTAGCAGGTTGAAAAAGCTGAACTAAACAGGTTAGCTTTTAATGGTTTAACACAAATGGCAAAAAAAGGAGAACTACGAGCTAATTTCCTAAGTATTCTGCAACTGCTTCACCACGGAAATTAACCGCTTGAGGTGTGGTTTAACAATTTCTTGATGTTCCTGTTCCAAATTATCAATCTGAGCCTTAAAACTAGACAAATCCCCTGATTGCTGTGCTTGAACTTGTAGTTGGCTTTGGAAATTAGCCATTACTTTCTGGATTTCCAGAAAGCGAGTATTTACCCCTTCCCAGTCATCTTGAGTAATCGAAGTTTCTCCCAATAGTTGAGTCGTGTTTTGCAGTTCTTCAATCGCCTGTTCAATTGCTTCGAGATTTGTCGGTGATTCCACAGATAAATCTTGCAATTGTTCGCTGACTTGCTGGCGGACATCAATCACAGCCGATGCGACAATTTCTTGCAAAGAAGCTACCGACTGGCCCAAACTCAGCAACTGCTCCTCAACATCAATCGAATTCTCAAAGCTTTCTGGGTGTCGTAGTGCAGCCATTTGCTGTCGAAGTGCTTCAATATCTGTTGACAACTGGTTACGGACTTTCAGAATTACCGTCGCCGCAGTTTTCTCAATTTTGTTAACAGACTTTTGGACTTCAGCAATTTCGGAGTTTTGATAAACGCGGACTTGCTGCTCAAATCGATAACGGTTAGCAACATTCAGCGACAAAGCTAAAGTCAGGGGAGCGACTCCATAAAAAGCTTGACCAGACAGCGCCACGGCTAGGGAACCGACACCAGAGGCTGCGAGGGAGGCATATTCTGCCAATTCCAGCCAGTGTCTTTGAGGGACTGTTTGCCTCAAGTGCTTGGACACTGAGGGATTTGGCAGTCGCAGGACTTTTTGGGTCATAGTATTTTCCCGTTGTTGGTAAGGTTGCGAGATTTGGTTGAGCATGGATTCGTCTCTTTTTTAACTTATATTTTTTACATTATTCCGTGCCACTCTGATGTTTTTGCCTGAGCGAGTCAGTTTAGGATGGCTGGCATATTATGATCTATCTAGTGTATTTAGCAGTTTGTGGCGATCGCCCCAACGCGCCCCTATTTTACAGGATTTTGCGCGCAATTCCTACTGAATATCAATTACCAGTCCCAAATTTATTGTAATATTTTACCTATGAACTCAGAAAAACCCGGAATTGGCGATCGGCTAAAATCTATTTTCAGTATCACAATCTTTGTGATCCTTGTATTAGGAGTAGGTTTTTTAAGCATTAATTTTATTTTAGCTATTTATGCAAAAATTTCTTAAGATATAGTGCAGGGTATCAACTACATCGCGTTGGAGATTATCGAGTTTTTTATGACATTGATGATGAGCAAAAGCGGGTGGTTGTGACTGTTATTGCTCATCGTCATGAAGTGTATTAGGGCACAATGCAGGGAAGATAAGGGCGATCGCACATTTATTGACTGCTTTTTGCTTGGTGTTCCACATAAGAGCGCAGCACAGCATTCATCAAAGATTGATAACCTTTTCCTTGGCTTTTAAACCAATCTAATACATCGCTATCAACTCTTAAAGAAATAGCTTGTTTTGTGAGGGGTTCTACCAATTTTGCTTTTTCCCAGAAACTCGTATCTAACTCAGGAATATCGGAGGTATCGATCGCAGATTCTGGAATATTTTCTAATTCTTCAAGTCGTTTGGGCGAAATAGTCATAGTAGGTATTTTTTTCTTGACGAGTGGCTTTTCTTGCAGAGATGATGCGGATAGATCCATTTCTTTCAGTATGCGCTACGGTGACGATAACGACACCTTGTATGGCACCAATACTGATTTCTCGGATTTCTCCGTAGTCGAAACGCTCATCAATGGCATTAAAAACGATTCCGTCAAATATTTCTTGAGCTTCTTCAAAGCTAATGCCATGTTTTTTGAGATTTTGGGCGTTTTTATTTTCATCCCATTCAAACTGCATAGTGTATATACAAAACGTATCTACTTATAATATAGCATAATCAGATCGCACTTTAGGAAGATAAGGGCGATCGCCTGTGATTCTATTTCAACTACGCAAACATCGATCGACCTTTCGGTTGTGGAATAGGGCGACCCAGTGCGTTAGCCGTTTCTATCCACTCCTGCATCATAATCTCTAGATTTTGCAACGAGTCCTGATAAGTTTCACCATCAGCAGCACATCCCGGCAATTCAGGTACTTCGGCAATAAATGCCTGGTCTTCGTCACTCCAGTAAATGATGACTTCGTACTTCATTAAGGAATTTTAACTCACTCAAAAAGGTCGATCGGGTTCCTGTCCCAATTCTTTGCAAAACTCTAGATAATCATCGATCGAGTTTTGAAATTATTGGCGCGTTTCTTCAATAGTTTGTGCTTTGAAAGTCACTACGTCATTAATGTCAAGCACTCGCCCGAAAATAATTTCCGCTTCTAAATCTACTTCAATATTAGCACTGTAACCTTTGTAAGTCATCATAGTTTAACCCCCGCCTTTATCAAAAATTATTCCGTTTCCTTAAAATCCGAAAGCTAAAGCATCCATCATATATTTACTTCTCTCACGTCCTACTTCTAAATATATTTCCAATAATTCCTCGTAAGCAGTCGCTCCGCCTACAATATTCCAAAATTCATCTCCAATAACTACAGCTTCATCAAAAGGCAGATAATTTCTTGCCTGAGACCACTTATAAACAGCTTTACTTACACCATAAGGATTATAAGGCATCGCATAGTAAGCTTGCAATTGCGGAGGCTTTGCACCCCGCAGTAAGTGAAACCTCAACAGACGCTGGATAACTTCTAAGCATTGACCTTTATTGGGCTTAGGAGCTTTAATTTCAAATAAGTATTCTGTTCCGTCATGAGCAAAAATACAAAGGTCAGCACGTACAGTTTTTGTTACTAAATCATCGGATCGTCTAGCATTCAACACTGCTGTTATCATCTGCTCAAAAGATGGTTTAATTTGTCCTTTTTTATCCATAGATTCATAGTATTCTTTCTGACGTTGAGCTTCTTCAAAAGCTGCAATACTTACTTCCGCTCTGATATCATATCCTCGACGTGCATCCTGATGATGTTCAAGGGCAATTAACTTAGCGCATTCTTCAAGAGAATTTCCTAATCTTGTACTTAAACCTCGCTCAAATTGATTGATGCGTATTAATTCTATGGGAATTAGCGCGGCTTGAAAAGGTTTTAATTCTCCATTAGTTGAACTGCGCGACAGGTACTCTATTCCAGTCGTTGATTTGTGAATAATCCGACCTTTATATTCATCTACAATACCCAGAATAAAACCTTCAAGATATCCTTTAATTATTTCTCGTTGTTTTGTGCTAATAGCTGTCATATTTTAAGTCACAATTACAAAATAATTTCGAGTAATGCTTTGGCTAAATGGTAAACCACAGGAATTGACACAGCATTACCCAATTGATGTTTTGCTGTATTTTCATTGTCATCAATCTTGAACCATTCGGGAAATCCTTGCAATTTTGCGTAATCCTGTGCAGTTAAAGGTTGAAAGTTTTTCTTTTCATAAATTTCCCTAATAAATGTTTCCTTATATGCTAACGGTTGTTGACATTGAATCGAGATTGTTGCTACAAAGTCTCTAGTTCCAGTTGCAGTTAAAGTGGCTATCGCATCCGCATGAGGTAAGAAAATTTTAGAAATGCCGTTAATTCCTGAAGAAATTTTAGAATTCACAAAATCATAGCCTTTCTCGTCTACACTCCGCAAAATTTCTTTGTCAACTAAGTTATCAATTTCTGTTTGTTTCAATTCAGGAATTAGTGTTGCTAACACTTTAAATCCCAAAGGATTACCGTCTTTTTCTCCATAAATATTTTTTCTCCGATTTTTCATAATCGTTTGACAAATTAATTTTTCCCTGATAGTTGTTTCGATTAAATCCCAAGAATGGATGGTAGTATGTCCATCTCTAATATCAGTAAATAAGAAAAAGTCATTTAATTCATCTAACTTTTGAAATCGGCCTCTGGAACCCGGTATTTTGCCATCAAATAAAACGGTTGGTGAAAATTTTTGCTTCCTAAAATTGCTACGCTGAATCCCTGGTATCACATCATAAAGCTTTATAGCGCTATCGATAGGTTTAGGAAATGTAAATCCCCAGCATTTTTCTATGTCATCCCTAATACCAACCATAAACATTCTATCTCTATCTTGCGGTAATCCAAAATCATATGAATTTAGGACTTCGTATTTAACAACATAACCAGATGATGTTAAATTATCAATTATGTATTTCAAGCTTTCTATATTTCTTGGTTCTGTCAAGCCTTTGACATTTTCAAATATAAAAGCTTTGGGACGATTAGCTTTTACTACCCTAAATACATCTGTCCACAACTTGCCTCTTGGGTCGTCCAAGCCTTGTAGTTTACCTGCAATGGACCAAGGTTGACAAGGAACACCACCCACTAATACATCTATGGCAAAAGGGAATTGATTTAGATTGGTAATATCCCCTAAATATACTTCATCTGAGTTGGCATTTTTAATAAAATTATCTCGATAAACTAGAATGGCTTTTTTGTCAATTTCTGAATACCCCAAACATTTACATCCTAATTCTTCTAGAGGAATTCTGAAGCCCCCAATTCCAGCAAATAAATCTGCGAATGTAAAGTGTGATCGGACAGTTTCAATAGAATGTGGATTGAATAGATCGAATAATTCAAGTTGTTGAGCATACATAGTTGGATTCATTTTATTTTCGTTATGACTGAACTTAGACATAAAATAGTCAAGAGGCAGGCCCAAAAGCCTGCCCCAAACTATCCTATTCTACCCCCTCAATCCGGTCTTCCACCTCCTGATACAACTCACGCAACCTGTCCAAATTACTCTCCGAAGTCTCCCAATAACCCCGGCCATTCACCTCAAGCAAAGTGCTCACAATCTTGCGGAAAGAATGAGGATTTAAGTTAAGCAAACGCTTCTGCATCTCCTCATCTTGGATAAACGTACCGTTCACATCCTCATACACCCAATTGTCAACCGCGCCCGCAGTCGCACTCCATCCAGTCGTGTTCACCAGACGCTTAGAAATCTCCCGCACGCCTTCATATCCGTGCGATAACATCCCCTCATACCACTTCGGATTCAGCAGCTTAGTCCGCGAATCTAAACGCACGGTTTCTGATAGCGTCCGTACCTGCGCGTTCGCTGTTGTGGTATCAGCAACAAAGGATGTTGGTTTCTTGCCATCTGCGCGCAAACTGCCGATCAATTTAGTCGGATCGGAGTCGAAATAGTGCGACACGTCGGTTAGCGAAATCTCCGCAGAATCTAAGTTTTGGAAGGTGACTTCCGCAGTTTTTAAGGATGATTCAAAAATCTGCCTGTCTTGTTCCATTGTTCCGGGATTGTCGGAAGAAAAGGCGAAGGATTTGCGGGTTAGGTACATTTCCTGCAACTCGGCTTCGCTTTCCCATGTGCTGTTTTCTACCGCTAAGTTGACGTTAGATGAATAGGAACCTGAAGCGTTGGAAAAGACGCGGGTGGCTGCTTGGCGCAGGTTGATTCCCATTTCTTCCGCTTGCTTCAAGGCGTGTTTGCGGACGAAGTTCATCTCTAACGGTTCGTCGGCTTCTGCTGCCATTTTCACGGCTTTATCTAACAGGTTCATTTGATTGATGAACAAGTCGCGGAAGACGCCGGAACAGTTAATTACTACGTCGATCCGAGGCCGTCCCAATTCTTCTAAAGACAGCAATTCCAGTTTGTTGACTCGGCCCAAAGCGTCGGGTACTGGCTTCACTCCCACCATCCACATTACTTGGGCGAGGGATTCGCCGTAAGTCTTGATGTTGTCAGTTCCCCAGAGCACAACGGCGATTGTTTCGGGATAGTTGCCGTCGTTATCACTGCGCTGTCTTTCTAATAGCCGATCGACTACAACCTTAGCAGACTTAATCGCCCCTGTCGTCGGGATTGACTGCGGGTCCAAAGCGTGCATATTCTTGCCAGTCGGCAAAACATCCGGGTTGCGAATCGGATCGCCGCCTGGGCCGGGGATAATGTATTCGCCCTCTAGCGCGCGCAACAGTGCACCTAATTCGTTGTCGGCACAAACTTGTTCCAAGCAGAATTCCAGATACTCAAACAGCGGTTTAATCAGGTCTACATCGACCTTTTTGTAACCCGCTGCGTGCAAGGATTCAATCCAAGGTGTTTTCTTGCCCATGTTGAAGAAATTCAACTTGGAAACTAGGGAAACTCTACCCTCAGCATCGGTTTGTTCCTTGACTAAAGCGCTAACGGCATCGCGACAAGCTAAGGTGATGTTTTGCAGCAATTCGACATCCGCTAAAATGCCTTTGTCGTTGTTGGTGTAGATGTCGTCAATATTCCGATCGCAACTTAGAGCAATAATCCGCGACAAACTGACTAATCCGTCTTCTTCCCGGTCTAAATTAGCGATATTGACGAGTGTTGCGATCGCCTCTTCCGCAGTCGGTGGCTTCCCAACAACGTGCAAACCACAAGGTAACAACCGCGACTCAATCTCCATCAACTTGCGGTAAACCAAGCCAACCAAATTATCCCGTTCCTCCGCAGTCATACCCGCCGCAACCCCTCTTTCCTGTTCGGGAGGTAGGTTGATATCCTTATCCAAATTCACCAAACGGCACTTCTCAACGATCGCATCTACGATCGGCACACCGCGGCCAGTACCCTTCAAAGTTTGATAAGAAGCAATCAACTCGCTGAGCTCCTGCAAACCTTTATACAACCCAGCATTTTCAGCCGGAGGAGTCAGATAGCTGATCGTTTCAGCATAACTGCGACGCTTAGCAATTGTTGCCTCACTGGGATTATTAGCAGCGTAATAATAGAGGTTAGGAATTTTGCCGATCAAACTGTCGGGATAACAATCCCCAGACATTCCCATCTGCTTACCGGGCATGAATTCTAGCGAACCGTGAGTGCCAAAGTGCAGCACCGCATCTGCACCCCAAATGCGCTCCAAATATGTGTAGTAAGCAGCAAAACCGTGGTGCGGACTAGCAGAACGAGAGAACAACAACCGCATCGGATCGCCTTCGTATCCAAAGGTAGGTTGCACTCCGATAAACACGTTGCCAAAATGTTTGCCGAAAATCAGCAAATTTTGTCCGTCACTGTTCAGATTTCCCGGAGGTGGCCCCCAATTTTCTTCCAAACGTTCCGAGTAAGGAGTGAATTCTTCATACTCAGCTACGGACATCCGGTAAGCAACATTCAATTCCGGGCTTTGGTATTGGGCTGTTGCGTCGTGGATGACTTCTTGCATCAGTTTTTCGGCAGATTCAGGCAGTTCTGGCAAGTCGTAGCCGTTGCCTTTTAAGGCTTTTAATACTTCGTAAATCGAGCCGAAAACGTCCAAGTAAGCGGCCGTTCCCACGTTACCTTTATCGGGAGGGAAACTGAAAACTGTGATCGCAACTTTCTTGTCTAATTTCGGTTTGCGGCGCAGCATTGCCCATTTCATGGAACGCTGGGCGATCGCCTCAATTCTATCCTGAAGCGCGATCGCCTTTCCAGTTGCGCCATCACGTCCCGACACAATAATCGGTTCGATCGCACCATCCAACTCAGGAATCGCCACTTGCAGCGCAACTTGAATCGGGTGCAAACCTAAATCGCTATCTTCCCATTCTTCTGTTGTTTGGAAAACCAGCGGCAAAGCCACCATGTAAGGGCAATTCAATTTCTTCAAACATTCGATCGCCTTTGGGTGATCTTGTTTCGCCGGGCCACCCACCAAAGCAAAACCAGTCAAAGAAACCACCGCATCAACAATCGGCAGAGGCGTAACACCTTTTGCCGCAACTTCCAAGAAGAAAGTTTCCACAGGTTTCGAGAAGTCCAAACCGCCAGCAAAAATCGGGATCACCCGCGCGCCCATTGCCTCCAATTCCTGCACCATTGCTACATAGTGCGCGTCATCTCCTGTCACTAAGTGAGTGCGTTGCAACACTAAACCAATGCAAGGTGCGAGGGGATCTTTGAGATCCGCAGAAATATCTGTGCGGGCATTAAACCAGTTCAGATATGATTTTACATCCTCAAACATGGACGGTGCCAAAGGATGCCAAATCCCCATATCCAGGTAAACAACTGGATCGTGGAAAGTTGTCTTTGACAAGTTTTTGAAGACATATTTCTGTGACAACATCAGCAAGAAGTTTTCCAAGTTTTCTTGGGAACCTCCTAGCCAATATTGGAAACTCAGCATAAAGTTACGCGCATCTTGAGCTTTGTCAAGAGGCAAATATTTCAGCACTTTCGGCAAAGTTTGCAGCAGTTTCAGCATTCCGTCTTGGAAAGAACTTCCGGACTTTTCCTTCCGTTTTTTCATGAATTCGCCGATCGCACTTTTGCTTTGTCCCAATTGTGCCATCGAGAAACTGCCCATTTTATTCAGGCGCATCACCCCAGGCATCGACGGGAAGACGACGGCGACATCCAGTTTGTCGCGCAGCGGCGCCACCGCCTCTACCACTTTTTCGGCCAAATCTTCGATAAAAATTAGAGAAGCTATAAATACGTTGGCATCCGCGACATCCCGCTTGAAAGCTTCGTAGTTTTCTGGGCTGCGGAGTTCCTCGATCAGGTAGCCGCTGATTTCGATCGCCAAATTTGGATTTTTCTTATTTATCGATCGAACCGCCGCCGACAGGGCGCTTTGATACTGCGGTTCGAGTACGACATAGACCACCTTGAGCAGCGATCGTCCTTGCAAGTTTTCCGGCACGATGTGGCGAACGGTGGGCTTGACGTGAGTGAACATCCGGTTAGGCTCCTTTAAGATGCTGTTTTCGGGAAGCGGGAATTTTTTACCCCATAAGCATTTTTACCAGAAAACGCTTGCCATTAGCCGATTTGATCCTGCCAATTACACAATTCGACAAATTTATTGCAACTTTTCGTTACATTTCTTGCTGAATTTATTGAGTAAACACTCCAAATTTTGTTTACAAAAATTTACTTGACATTTAAAGCAAAGTATGAATTGTGTAACTCTTATAAAAAAAGCTTCCAAAAATCAACAAACCTTTGAGAAAAAAAATCCCGAAACAAGTTCCAAGTTTTGTAGAACAGATCATACTTGCGATAGAGAAATTAACAGATGTAAAAAGACGATAATTTATGGATGTAGAATAAACAAATAGGATCATTCATGTTTGACAAAACTTGATATTTGCCCAGGAACTTAAAACTATTTTATAACTTCTGAATTCTATAAGTTCCCGATCCGCGATCGACTGCATGAAAAACTGATTAGTATTCACAATCAAACTCATCAAAACCCAAGTAAAAAAACATGGCTAACTACGCAATTTTTGACGAAAAATACTACCTGGAATCATATCCGTGGCTGAAACCAGCCATTGATGCAGGAATCATCAAATCCGGCAGAGAACACTTTGAAAAATTCGGTCAAGCCGGCGGTCTAACCAAAGTATCACGTTATTTTGACGAAGCTACATACCTGGCCGGCAACCCAGACCTTCAACCCTTTGTCAAGACTGTCAATCCAAACGCACCTTTCGCGACTGGACTAGATCACTTTATCCAGTTCGGTTACGATGAAGGACAGCGACGGGCCAGAGTATCGCCTGAGTACAACGAAGATTTTTATTTGGCAAATAACTCAGAATTGCGATCGTTTGTCGGGCCTAATGCAGCTTTCAAATCAGGATACCAGCATTTCATTCAATTCGGAGCCAAAGAAGGTCGTTTTGGGACTTCATTTTTTGAACCGGAATACTTACAAAAAAACCCCGATATCGTGCCATCTGTCAACTCTGGAAACTTGAAAAGTGGTAGGGAACATTACTTCAATTTTGGGAAAAACGAACCTAACCGTTCTGCTACTTTTGTTGGTAGCCGAAGCAACGACATCATCACTGGTGTTGGTGTTGGAAGCACCGAACTAATTGGAGTGGAAGTAGGAATCGATCCCAGGAAAAATCGGCAGTATGAAAGCTTTGGAAGCAACGAGTTCGATGTCCTGATTGGCAGTCCCGGATCTGATACATTCGTACTCGGAGTTCCTGCTACAAGCGGTAACGTTACTCCGACCCCGCTCTATTTGGGTAACGGTCAAGCTACTATTCGGAACTTCAACATAGACGACGATTTTATCCAACTGCAAGGAGCTTCTTTAGATAGCTATCAGCTAGTTCCTACTGGCAGCAATTTGTCAATTCAAACCCGTTTTGGAGACGTGCTTGGTGTGATTGAAGGAGGAGCTGGTTTGGGCTTGATAGCTCAAGGTTCCAATAGTAATGGTACTTTTGTGATTGGATAGTTATTGGTCATTAGTCATTAGTCATTGGTCATTGGTCATCAGTCATTGGTCATTGGTCATCAGTCATTAGCTAATAGTGATGATTGATGACCTTCATTTTTTATGGAAAATTAATGAGTATTCACGCTCAAAATTATCCAAACATCAGGAGTAAAACATGGCTAACTACGCAATTTTCGACGAACAATACTACCTCTCGCAATATCCTTGGATTAAACCAGCCATTGATGCCGGAGTCATCAAATCCGGGAGAGAACACTTTGAAAAATTTGGTCAAGCTGGCGGTCTAACTAAAGTATCGCGCTACTTTAATGAAGCTACTTATCTTTCTGGCAACCCAGAGATCCGACTCTTTCTCAAGACTGCCAATCCAAGCAAATCTTTCGCGACTGGGCTAGATCACTTTATCCAATTCGGTTACGATGAAGGAAATCGCCGCAACGAAGTATCGCCTGAGTATAACGAAGATTTTTATTTAGGAAATAACTTAGAGCTGATACCGTTTATCGGCACTAATCTAGTTATCAAACCCAATGCAGTTTTCATATCAGGATACCAGCACTTCATTCAATTTGGGGAAAAAGAAGGTCGTTTTGGAACATCATTTTTTGAAACGGAATACTTAAAGAAAAACCCCGATATTGTACCATTTGTCAACTCTGGAAATTTGAGAACTGGTCGGGAACACTACTTCAATTTTGGGAAAAACGAACCCAGCCGATCTGCTACTTTTCTCGGCACTCGTGGCAACGATATTGTCAGGGGCGTTGGTGTGGGAAATACCGAACTGATTGGAGTGGAAGTAGCTATCGATCGCATTGGCAATCGGCAATACGAAAGCTTTGGAACCAATGAATTCGATGTCCTGATTGGCAGTCCGGGAGTTGATACATTCGTACTCGGAGTTCCTGGTACAGCCGAGAATGAAGAAGCGAGAACCTTGTACACAGATGCCCTGGTTGGGACACGGGAACAGAACTTAAAGACACCAGGGCTAGGTTTTGCTACAATTCAGAACTTCAACGCAGCAAACGATTTGATCCAACTGGCAGGAAATTCTTTAAGCGACGGCTACACACTGACTATCAATGGCGACAATTTGTTAATTGGTCGTTATGCAGAGTTGGTGGGCGTGATTGAAAGAGGAGCAAATTTGAGCTTGGTATTCCAACAATCTAATGGTAATGGTACTTTTTTGATTGGATAATTATTGGTCGTTAGTCATCAGTTAATAGTGATAATTCATGACTTTTTTTATCTAGAAAACTAATGAGTATTCAAGATCAAAATCATCCAAACATCAGGAGTAAAACATGGCTAACTACGCAATTTTCGACGAAAAATACTACCTCGCTCAATATCCGTGGCTGAAACCAGCCATTGACGCAGGAACCATTAAGTCTGGGAAAGAACATTTTGAAAAATTCGGTCAAGCGGGCGGCTTAACCAAAGTATCGCGGTATTTTGACGAAGCTACTTACCTCGCTGGCAACCCAGACATCGCTGCCTTAGTCCGCACTCCCAACAACCCAAACGCGCCTTTTGCAACCGGACTAGACCACTTTATCAAATTTGGCTACGAAGAAGGTCGCACCCCCGTATCGCCTGAGTATGACGAAGCGTTTTATCTGGCAAATAACCGACAGTTGCAGCCGTTTATTCAGAATGGAACTTTTAAAAATGGCTACCAGCATTTCATTCAATTCGGCATCAAAGACGGTCGTTTTGGAACTTCATTTTTTGAAACAGAATACTTACAGAAAAACCCCGATATTGTGCCATTTGTCAACTCTGGAACCTTGAAAACTGGTCGGGAACACTACTTCAATTTTGGAAAAAACGAGCCAAGCCGGTCTGCGACTTTTGTCGGAAGTTCTGGGAATGACATCCTCACCGGTTCCGGGGTGGGGAAAGTTGAATTAATTGCAGTTGAAGTAGGTTTAGCTACAGGTAATGGCTTTGGAAGCAGTCGAGTTTATGAAAGTGATGGCAGTAATGAATTCGATATTCTCATTGGCGGTAGCGGCCGCGATACATTTGCGCTTGGTAAGGAGAACATAACCCGTAGGGGATCGCTACAAGGATCGACACAGTTTTATATCGGGCCGGGTTTTGCTACAATTCGGAACTTTAATCAAGGTCAGGATACTATTCAGCTAGCAGGATCTTTCACACTATCAAATTCTTACTTAGATATATTCTCGGTGTTTCCCATTAACAATGGTCGAGATTTAGCTATCCAAACGAAGGGCTTTAGAAACGCTATAAATGGAGTGCTATCAACCAGTAACTTTGATACGATCGCTGTTATTGAAGGCGGCGGCAATCTGACGTTGAATCAATTACCATCATCTCCAGATTTTACATTTTCACTTGGATAGAAATCTCGAAGATATTCAGGATTTGCCCGATCGCTCCTGAAACTCCGATAACTAATTGTACCATCCAGAAACCGGGTTTCTCCAATAAACCCGGTTGCTAAGTCTTTAAGTGCGATCGCGCGATCGCTTCAAAACCTCAACCGCATCTTGATGACCCTCGGAAGATGCCCAAATTAACGCCGTCCAAGTGTTATGATCTTTAGCCTTAATATCGGCTCCGCGATCGACTAAAACCTGCACAACTTCAGTACGCCCGCTACCAGCAGCACTCATCAAAGCCGTCAAACCAAAATTAGTTTGAGCATTCACATCTGCTCCAGCCTCCAACAAAAGCTGTACAATCTCCCTATGTCCGGCAGCAGCGGCACTCATTAACGGTGTCCAACCGTCATTGTCACCACTGTTGACATTGGCATCATCCGCGAGCAATTTTTGCACGAGATCAACATCGCCAGCCTCAGCCGCAGCCGTCAAAGCCGTCGCACCTTCCTCATCTTTGGCATTGACATCTGCACGTTGTTCCGCACCTTCTACACTAGAAACATCATCAGTCTTGGCTACATTCATTAAATCTGTCATATTCTCTTTGCATCCTCTAAAATTTTAAATCCCATGACAGTAGATATCTTAATCCTCTCCAATGGCCCCGGAGAATTAGCAACCTGGGTACGTCCCGTTGTGCAAGCGTTGCGAGAACATTTAGGATGCGATCGCACATCTGTCCGCATTTCCGTAATTCTATCCCCTTGTCCCCACGCCACGGGCAAAGAAGCACAAATAGCAAGTTCATACCCTGAAGTTGACAGAGTGCAAGCACCAGAGCATTTTTTGCCATTCCTATTATCTGGTAAAACTGCTGCAAATTGGGATTGGTACGCAAAAGGAGTTGTTTTATTTTTAGGTGGCGACCAATTCTTTACAGTTTTGATTGGTAAAAGACTCAAATATCGTACTGTTATCTATGCAGAATGGGAGGCGAGGTGGTATCGCTGGATTGACAAATTTGCCGCCATGAAACCGGAAGTTTTTGATAAGATACCTCAACAATATGCTAATAAATTTGCAGTTGTCGGAGACTTAATCGCCGAAGTTTCTCGTTCCCAGGCTCTGCCTGGAAACGCAGATCCAGAGGCTCTGCCTCGTCCGAATCCCCAAAAAGAATTAGTTGGATTGTTACCCGGTTCCAAGGCTGCGAAACTAGCTTTAGGTGTGCCGTTGTGTTTGTCGATCGCACAATCGATCCACCGCATCCGCCCTGAAACTCGCTTTGTAATTCCCGTTGCACCTACCATAGATCTACAAACCTTAGCACGTTTTGCCGACCCTGAACAAAATCCTTGTCTACATTTATTTGCAAATTCCGCAGCAGAACTTCATGTCACAGAATCACCATTTTTGCAAACAGCAAATGGTTTGAAAATAGAACTTTGGACTGAGACACCAGCCTATGATTTGCTATCAGAATGTAGCCTGTGTTTGACTACTGTGGGAGCAAATACTGCGGAGTTGGGTTCGTTAGCTGTACCGATGATTGTATTGCTACCAACACAGCAGTTGGATGCGATGAAATCTTGGGATGGTTTACCGGGATTGCTAGCAAATTTGCCGTTTGTTGGTTCGGTTTTTGCTATAATAATTAATTGGCTAATCTGGCGAGTGGGAAAGCGAAAACTCTATGCTTGGCCGAATATTTGGGCGCAGGAGGAGATAGTGCCGGAATTGGTTGGGAAATTGGAACCGGAAGTTGTGGCTGAATTGGCGATCGACTATTTGAGCCATCCTGATAAGTTAGCACAAATGTGCGATCGTTTGCGATCGGTTCGAGGAGAATCGGGGGCGGCAAATAAAATTGCTGAATTAGTTTGTGAAGAACTTGATTTGTAATAATAAATAAAATCTTGTAGATACTGTCTTAGTCTGTCAAGGGTAAGCTATTCGGCATTTAAAAGACGATTGTAGGGTGCGTCAGTTTTAAGGTATTTCCTGTGTATAGTCAGTGTTCACTTCTGACGCACCCTACAGGCCTCGTTAGTGGTTTAAATGCTCCACAGCTTAGCAGTCAAATAATTAGGATCGAAAGGCTTTTGGGATTTCAAAGTCCCAAAAGCCGAATGCACCACACCCCACACTCAAGTCCTTTAAGGAAGCAATACACTTGAGGTAAAACTGCCATGCAAACCGTAAGGAATATGATGCTTCAAGTGCAGACGTGCTACAGGCCCTTTGGTGATATCGCGAGCATCTAAAATCACTAAGCTCGATCGATGTTTAGCAGCATCATACATCAACATCAGCAACCAACCATCATCCTCAGCCGTCGCTGTGTCAGGCGAAACAACGCGAGGGACAAAAACTGGTTCCCCAGCAAAGCCGCGCGGTGCTACACTCCAAATTTGCTGGTCTCCCGTCAAGAAATCCACCTTCATAATAGCTTGTAAAGGAGCATTGCCCGTCGCAGAATTAGCAGCACCGATGTAAAGATACCGATAAGGTTGTCCAGCATAATTTGGATGCAAAGTGGGAAATTCGCAGCATCTAGTTTCAATCACTTTATGTTCCACAGTATTATCTGACAGATTCAATTTGAACCGCCACAATTCGCCAGCGGGAAGGCTGTCAAAATCAATTTCGAGGAAATCGCCATCTGGCCCAACATTGGGGAATGATTCGTAGCAAACTGAGTCTACAAAAACTTCGCCTGCTTCTTCCCATGCGTTGCAGTGATGGAACACAAAACAAGGTTCAGTTTCCAATATTTTCACCTCGTCAGTACCGTTGCGAGGGATTAAAATTGCTTGCGTGGGCTTCTTTGGCGAAAATTGAATACACTGCGCTGCACTCCGAGTTCCTAATACAAAAGGTAAAGGATTGAAGGAGACGGGATTTTGGAAGAATATGCAGTAATTCGGGGTAATTACCATGTCATGCAGAAAGGCAAAACCAGGGATTGTATGAGCATGACTCTGCAAAAGTTTGCCGCTTTCATCAAACTCATAAATGGTGATTGTACTCGACAAACCTGGTTTGACTGAAAAGTTGACGAGTATATCTCCTGCTCCTTTTTGACCCTTTTCAATTCTGGGGTGAGCCGCGAAGGGTTCACCGGGTTTCAATATGCCGTCTAAGCTATCTAAACCGATGGTTTCTAAGGTGCAAGGGTCGAGTCTGTAGGGTTCTGCTGCTTCCCATAGTGCTAATAGTTTTCCTCCCCAGTAAATGATGTTGGTGTTGGCAATGTTTTTGATTTTAAGGTCAAAAATATTATTGATCCACCCCCCTGGTTTTTGTGTACCAAAAACGCCTCGATGAAGAATTTTTCCGGCTGTTTGTTCTGCTAAATAGCCTTCGGTATGGACAAATCGGTTGCGGAAGTGGGCGCGCCCGTCGGAAATTGCGATCGCACAAATCATCCCATCACCGTCAAAGGGGTGGTGGATTCGTTCGCCATTGATGTCTAGCAAACCGGGCCCGTTGCGAAAGAATGTGCCTTGTAAGTCGGCGGGGATTTCGCCTTCTATGTCGTCAATCCAATAATCGGATTCGTTGCGCTGGGATTCGTAGCCACGTTGCCAGTCTGTGCGATCGTATGATGGGTTTGGGGTTGTTGTTTTGATTGAAGAAGTTTCTGTGTTTTGCATGGGTAAATTTATGGAATCGTTTTTTTCAACGCAGATAAATTGTGATATTTTGCGTTAGTCGGATGTGCGAGATTCTGAGATTACTGTCGGTACTAAATCAGGAAAATATTCGGGCATGAAATGTTGTCCACCTGGTTTGGCACAGCCTAGTTCTGGTTCTAATAGTGGGAGTGACTGTTGATAGTTTGGATCGCCACTTTCTGTACTTTCAGCAGGTAGCCAGTTTAAGAATGGTAGTGGTAGAAGTGTAGACAGGTTGGTGATGACTACTAGCAGCCAGAGATTGTCAAAATTGCGATCGGTAATTCCCAGCCAGTGGGTGATAATTGCACCGCCTTCGTAGGAGATAATTCCTGCTAAATTTGTGATCGACATTAGGACTGCAAATAAAGTTGCTTCCACACCACGAGGACACAATCGTGCAGAGAGTACCAGCACCGGCATATAAGCAATTTGTCCGATTACTGTCAGGATTAGGCTATCTCCAATACTGAACCACTGATCGTCAATTCCTAAACTTCGGTTGGCATGAGTTACTAATAATAAAGTAGTCATGCCCAAAGCAGTCGCAATCACTGTTGACCAGCCGAAAATCACTCGAAATGGAATTGCTTTGAGAAAGCGCTGAAACAACCAGATTCCCGCGAGAGCGGCAAGACTGGTAACGAGGCGCACTCTGCCGAGAAATTCTGGTTGAAAGCCTAGTTCGTTGGTAGTGAAAAAGAAGAAAGCGGAGTCTGAACTTGGGGTGGATTGCCACAGGAATAGAAAGGCGGTTGGCAACCAAATAGTTTTTTGGCTAACAGCTTGTTTCAGTTGTTTGAGTTGGTCTTTTACGGTCTCAAAGTCGGTTCTTTTGTTAATTTTTTCTTCCGTAATTAACCACGCTGTTGCTGATACAATTAGAGGGAAAGATGCGGTGATTAAAAAGATGGTGTGGGTACTAAAGTGTTGGAGTAGGGAACCACTGAGGTAGGCTGTAATTAATCCGCCGAGGGCTGATGCGCCCCAAGAAAGGGATTGCAGGGAACCGGCGTCGGTAACGGATTCTTTTCGGGCTCTTTCGACTATTAGGGAGTCGGCGATGACGTCGCTGACTGCGAGGGAAAGGGAACTTAGGGCGATCGCGCCTGTAGCGGCCAAGGGTGTGTGTACTATGGTTGCTAGCCCCACCCATGCAGAGGTTCCTAACAGCCCGGAGAGGACGATATAAGGCCGTCTGCGATAGCCGAATATGGGCAACCCGTCGGACATGAAGCCGAATAGGGGTTTGATAATCCAAGGTATGGCGACGACGCCCAGCATTGCTGAGACTTCGGCGGGGCTCATGCCGAGTTCGTCTTTGAGAAAAAAGCTCACGGCTAAGCGGGCTAGTCCGAGGATGCCTTGGACGAAGTAAATGAGTAAGATGGCTATGAGTTCGGGGGTTGGCTCATTCCCAAAAAATACTTTTTCTTTTAAGGATTCTTTGAGTTTGCTGACGCCAGATGGGGAAACGAGCATTTGAGCAATATTTCTTAATGAATCTCAATAATATTTATAACACACTCTTCAGGGCTTGGGTGATAGTCGGAGGTAGGATGCGAAATTGACGGGGATCTGCTAACTGCTATAAAATTGTAATTGCCTTAGATGACACGAGGTAAACGAACCGCGAAGGCGCGAAAAACACGAAGGAAGAGAAAGAAGAGAAGGAGTCTTGTATGATTATTGATCCTAAAAATGTCCCAGAAAGTACAGGCTCGAATTATCCTCAACAATTTAAATCTGCTGTTGCTGGAAGATTTAAAAAACGCTTGGGCGATGCCGCCGGATTGCAGAATTTTGGGGTGAATTTGGTGAGGCTTGCGCCGGGAAGTTGTTCTGCTCTCCGACATTGGCACACTTGTCAAGATGAGCTAATCTATGTTCTGGAAGGGGAAGTTACTTTGATTGCTAATTCGGGGGAGCAAGTGCTGCAACCGGGTATGGCTGCGGGTTTTCCGGCGGGTGATGCAGATGGACATCATTTAGTCAACCGCACGGATTCTGATGTTGTTTATCTGGAAATTGGAGACCGCACTTCTGGCGATTCTGTCAATTATCCTGATGATGATTTAATTGCCGAAGCTAAGGGAAATAGTCAGGTTTTTACACACAAAAATGGCGAGCTTTATGAGAGTTGAAAAAATATGAGTCAAGTGAATCTTTGGACTTCGGCGGAACACGCTTTGGGCTATCTGGCTAAAGCTGATGGGATTCCTCACCGCACGGAAGGTGAAGCTGTACTTTTGGGGGAAGTTCCGCAAAATGTGAAGCGGATTCTGGATGTGGGTACGGGTGATGGGCGGTTGTTGGGTTTGCTTAAGTGCGATCGACCAAATGTTGCAAGTGTCGCGATCGACTTTTCGCCTACAATGTTGGAAAAAGTCAGAATTCGCTTTGCAGAAGATTCAACTGTCACAGTAATCGAACACAATCTTGATGAAACGTTGCCGGATTTAGGCAAGTTTGATGCGATTGTTTCTAGTTTTGCAATCCATCACGTAATTGATAATCGCAAACTTTCGCTTTATACCGAGATTTTCAACCTCTTGGAACCCGGAGGCATTTTTTGCAATTTAGAACACGTCGCTTCCGCAACTCCGGCTTTACATGAAAAATTTCGAGAGGCCCTTGGCATTAGCGATTCGCCTGACGATCCATCTAATAAATTGCTCGATGTCGAAACACAATTGAGCTGGTTGAGAGAAATTGGTTTTATAGATGTAGATTGTTATTGGAAATGGTTGGAACTCGCTTTATTAGTTGGGGTTAAACCTGTTTAGCTGCGGGTAAGGACTGCATTGTACCGTTTTTTGGAGTAGTAAGCAAATTGAACCTCCAATTTACACTTTTAGTTAGTTGGGATGGAAGATATTGTCCGGTCGCTCGCACATTGGGATCTTATATCATGTCCGGGCGATCGCTTATGATATACGTAGGTTGGGTTGAAGAATGAAACCCAACACGATCTTCAAGTTGATGTTGGGTTTCGCTTCGCTCAACCCAACCTACGAATCGTAATTTTATGATAATTATTCATCCAGACATGATCTTACCCAGTTAGAGGGCTGTTTTAAGAGTTATTAACCAAACGATCGAATTAACAACAAACAAAAAGGTATAAAAAATATAGATTGATGGAGCGCAGATAGCTCGACCTAAAGAAGGCATTTTAATTGTTTTCAATGAACCGAGCGGGTGAACAATACCTTCCGGAATTGAGCGAGTATTAAAACTTTCATCTAAGGCGCTTTCATTATTCAAGAATTGGGTAATTGCATTGACTCTTTGTATGTAATAAAATTGCACCTTCCAGTAGGTAGCTTCTAAAAACCAGAAACCAAAAATTATAATGTATCCTAATGGAACCAACACATCTATTTTGCTTGTAAAAACCCAACCAATCAACGCTACCCAAATGGTAATTGCCGTGGTTTTTAATTGCATCATAATTGTTGTGAAGTTAGCTATTTTTTTCTCTAGTTCCTCTGCTCCTTTTTGCAGCATTGCTAGCTGAAATTCAAATCTATCCATGTTTGACTCGGCGAACGTTTATATTAGATTTATCCAAAAAATTATAATCTTCTTTTCTTTCGGTGTCGTTAGAGAACTTCGCCTGACGCACCCTACAAGTCAATTTTAGATTATATAGTAAGGTGCGTCAGATCCCGAAATTCCCGATCGCCGTTAGAGAACTTCGCCTGACGCACCCTACAAATCAAATTAAATCGGGTACTTGAGGTTTAATTCGTCGCTCGTACCACTTCATTAACGGGGTCGAAGTAATTCCATGCAAAATCACAGAAATCACGATCGTTGTAAAAGTAATCCAAGCAATTCTTTCTCCTAGTTCGCCTTTTAAACCGTGACCAAAAGCATAGGTAAGATAATAGATAGAACCGACACCGCGAATGCCAAACCAACCGCATAACCAGCGGCTGGCTGGGTGCAAAGGACTACCAATCGTACTAATCCAAGCTCCCAAGGGTCGAATCAAAAAAATCGACAATCCAGCCACTAACATCGTATCGGCTCCAAAAGCTAATATAGGTTTTACGCGAAGTAGTGAGCCTAAAAGTAAAATAGTTGCTACTTCCATTAACTTTTCGATGCGCTCAGTAAAGTGGAGTTGGGAAAGCGGTTTTTCGGGGTCGCGGTAACTGCGCTGCACTACAATTCCTGCTACAAAAACAGCGAGAAATCCGTAGCCATTGACTACTTCTGTGAGAGAATAGGTGAGCAAAATTGTACTTAATGCAATGAAATCTTCCATTAATTCATCTGCCGGTCGATAGCGTTGCAGTCTTTTATCGATCCAGGTGACGGCTTTAGCGACTAAAATGCCCATGACAATCCCTGCGAAAATTGCCCAAATGACATCGACTACTACCCACTGCGAAAACCAGTTCGGCAAATTATCATCTTTTAATGAATAGATTCCGAAATAAACAAATGGAAAAGCTAGGGCATCGTTCAAACCACCTTCGGATGTTAAAGCAAAACGCAATTCATCTCGATCATCTAGATGTGCTAACTGAACTTCTGAGGCTAAAACTGGATCGGTGGGAGCGAGAATTGCTCCCAATAAAATTGCAGCACCCCAATCTAAACTCAAAAAGAAGTGACCGATTCCGGCAACAGCAAAAATCGAAATAGGCATTAAAAAACCGATCAGTCGCGCTGTGGAATTCCAAGCCCAAGGTTGCAGTGGGCGATTCATTTTTAAGCCGCAACTAAACAGAGAAACAATAACTACAAATTCTGTGAGTCTTTCTAAAAATTGAGCTTCGGGGCGCAATTCAATTAGCTTGACACCGTAGGGCCCCAATCCGATGCCGACTAACAGGTAAATTAAGGCATAAGATAGTGGCAATCGTGAAATCCATCCCGAACCTAATGTGACAATCAGTAGTAGGATGCCAATAACTAACAAGTTAAGAATGTAATTATCCACCATAGCCGATCGCACTTAAATAAAGTTTCACAAGTGCCATCTTGGCCGGTAAAAACTTCTCGTGCATCTGTCGCCAGCTATATTCTACCATCCTCCTAAAGTTATATTTATGAGTTACTGGGAATTGGGAATTGGGAATTGGGAATTGGGAATTGGGAACTAATAACCAATAACTAATGACTTTTTTCAGTAGCAATGATGTGCAAATCTACGTGTTTGAGCGATCGCACTAATTGCTGAGTCAAAGAACCCCGAAGCAGCAATGTCCATCGAGATTGCTGGCTTTCGCCAATCACAATTTGAGTAATGCGATACTCTTGAGCTACATCGGAAATGGCTTTTGCTATATTCTGATTCTGCACTCGCAGAAATAGCCCGTTAAATTCTTGGCAAAGTTTCTCACAAGTTTCAACGTGTAAGCTTTCGGATTTTGTTAAGAAGCGATCGGGATTCTCGACAAATAAAGCATAAAATGGAGCATTCATATAGCTAGAAATTCTCCCACCCCGTCGCAGAAGTTGCAAAGAATTGGGATAAGTTGAAACGCAGACTAAAACTCGTTCGTGAATGTTGCAAGATTGACCCTTTAAAGTTGCTGCGTCATCCTCAACACTATCTGCTACCTCCCGCAGCGCCAGTTCTCGCAAAGCAATTAAATGACGGCGCTGGAAAAAGTTTTTTAAAGATTGTTCAATTTTTTCTGGAGCATAAATTTTGCCTTCTAGTAACCGTTCTTCTAAGGTTTCTGGTGTGACATCAATCACGATTACTTCGTCAGCTTCTTCGAGAATGCGATCGGGTACTCGCTCTCGGACGACAACTCCGGTAATTCGTGCTACTAAATCATTGAGACTTTCTATGTGTTGAATGTTGAGAGTTGAGAAGACATCAATACCAGCATTGAGGATTAATTCGACATCTTGATATCGCTTTTCTCGCAAAGAACCGGGAATATTTGTATGAGCTAGTTCGTCTACTAATGCTAGTTGAGGGTGGCGCGCTATGACAGCTTCTGCATCCATCTCTGTTAGCATTTTTTCGCCTCGTAGCATTTCTTTTCGTGGCACTATTTCTAGTCCCTCGCCTTTTGCTACTGTCTCTTTTCGCCCGTGAGTTTCTAATAACCCGACGACGATATCAATGCCTTCTAATTTGAGTCGGTGTCCTTCTTCAAGCATTCTGAAAGTTTTGCCGACACCGGGGGCCATGCCAATAAAGATTTTGTGCTTGCCCCGGCGGCGGGTGCGATCGTAAGTGCGATTCGGTTGAATGTGTACCGCGTTCGGATCGTTTGGGAGTTCACTAGAGTGAATCATAGCTGAATAGTCAGTAGTCAGTAGTTGGTTGTTAGTAGTCAGTTGGTAGTTGTCAGTAGTTTGTAGTTCGTAGTCAGTTGTTGGTTGTTAGTTGTCGAGCGATTGCCAATAACTAATAACCAATAACCAATAATCACTAACCAATAATTAATGACTACTGACTGCTAACTGTAAACTATTATAAGCCATCAAGAGCTAAATTCAGCTTGAGGACGTTGACCCCCGGTTCGCCGAAGATGCCAAGGAATCTGCCATCTGTATTCTTGGATACTAGCATTTCTACTTGATTGGGATTGAGCGATCGCACTTTTGCGATCCGTTGAACTTGTGCTCTAGCGGCCTCTTCGCTAATGTGCGGATCGAGGCTTGAACCCGAAGTATACACTAAATCAGCAGTTGGTTTAATACCAGCTTTGTTCAGACGGTCTATTTCAACTTGAACGCCCTGAAAACCATCTTTCTCATTACCTCGTTTTAGCAGATCTGAGTTGCTGGGAGCAATATTGCTAGCTCCAGAAACACCTGTTCTTTGAGTTAAATTCTCTCCCTTTGTCGGGGCGTAGTCTGGAAAACTGCTGTAATTTGTAGTGCTGGGACGGCTCCAAAAATATTTTTCTGATGTGAAAGACTGACCGATTAATGACGAGCCAACTACAACTCCTTGCTTGGTAATTAAGCTGCCATTAGCCTGGGAATTGAAAGCAAGTTGACCGATTGCTAGCATTATCAAGGGATAAATAATAGCTGTAATTCCCCATAAAACTAGGGTGACACGAATTGCTTTGATTATTTCTCTCATAAATGACCTCAATTAATGAAGGAAGAAGGAAGAAGGAAGAAGGAAGAAGGAAGAAGGAAGAAAGTCCTTTGACTACGCTCAGGAACCGGGAAGAAGGAAAAAACAACTTTTTGTGTATTCGTTTGGGAGTGCGAAGCAGGTTAAATTGTTGTTTGCCATGATTTACCTAAAATCTTTCTGGTTGAAAAATCACGACAAAAAGATAAATAGCCAGCGCGATAATCACTAATCCCAAAAGACTTAAACCCCACGCAGCTTTCTTGGTCAAATCTTCATCCGCAGCCGCATAAACAGCCGGGGCAATTATCAAGTTAAAACACATTGCCAGAAATAATTGCACCGGGATTGGGTGGCGTTGCCAAAGCATTTGTGCTAATTCAATTATTTCTTGGAAATCCCTGGGCAAAATATCATTGAGCAAATCATTCCGTTTCATACATTCTCCTTTTGTGGGAACTAAATATCTGTCAAACAAATTAACCGCAGAACTTTTGAGAAAAGTTGGGAATTAATGACTGCTGACCAATGACTAATGACTTCTTTATGCTAACCCAACAGCAGTAATCAAAACATCGATGATTTTGATGGCTATAAACGGTGCAACTGCTCCGCCTAATCCATAGATTAGAATGTTTCGCTGCAACAGTTGATTGGCGCTCAATGGTCGAAATTTTACTCCGGTTAGTGCGAGGGGAATCAAAGCGGGAATAATTAAAGCATTGTAAATTAATGCTGATAAAACCGCAGACTGTCCGCTAGCTAAACCCATCACATTTAATGCGCCAACGGGGGCAAACATTGCTGGAATAATTGCAAAATATTTAGCGATATCGTTGGCTAGGGAAAATGTAGTCAGCGCGCCGCGAGTAATCAGCAATTGTTTGCCAATTGTGACTAAATCAATCAGTTTTGTCGGGTCAGAATCTAAGTCAACCATGTTCGCAGCTTCTTTGGCGGCTTGGGTTCCAGAGTTCATCGCGAGTCCTACGTTTGCCTGGGCTAGTGCGGGTGCGTCGTTGGTTCCGTCTCCCGTCATTGCTACTAATTTGCCCTCGGCTTGTTGCTTGCGAATTACTTCAATTTTGTCCTCTGGAGTTGCTTCGGCAATGAAGTCGTCAACGCCGGCTTCGTCAGCAATTACTGATGCTGTAAGGCGGTTATCTCCGGTGAGCATAATTGTGCGGATGCCCATTTTTCGCAGTTGGTCAAATCGATCGCGAATCCCCGGTTTGATAATATCTTTCAAATAGATAATGCCGTAGATGTCGTTGCCTTGACAAACTCCCAAAGGTGTACCTCCAAGCCGGGAAACTCGCTCGTAAGCTTCATCGAGATCGGGGCCGATATTGCCACCGCGCGATCGCACAAAACCCTTCACCGCTTCCACCGCGCCTTTGCGAACCTCAGTACCATCGGGCAAATCCGTGCCAGACATCCGCGTTTTTGCCGAAAAATCTAGCCCGGTGGCGTTAGTGCGATCGAACTCCACCGTTGCGCCCAATTTTTCTGCCAAACGGACGATTGACTTTCCCTCTGGAGTCTCATCAAACAGGCTTGCAGCCAGGGCTATACGGGCAACTTCTTCCAGCGAATGACCGTTTACTGCGATGAACTCCTCAGCTAAACGGTTGCCTAGGGTGATTGTCCCCGTTTTGTCCAAAATCAGCGTATTCACGTCGCCGCAAGCCTCGACCGCTCGTCCAGAGGTCGCTATCACGTTAAACTGAGCCACGCGATCCATTCCCGCAATCCCGATCGCACTTAACAAACCGCCGATCGTCGTCGGAATCAGCGCCACCAGCAGCGAAATCAGCGTCACCACGCCCACAGGGGTTTTGACGTAATTTCCCACGGGCGGAATCGTCGAAACCACAATCAAAAATACCAGGGTGAGCACCGCCAACAAAACCGTCAGCGCGATCTCGTTCGGCGTTTTCGTGCGTTCAGCGCCCTCCACCAGCGCGATCATCCTGTCTAAAAACCCCTTGCCGGGGTCGGCCATCACCCGCAGCGTCAGTTCGTCGGAAAGGATGCGTGTCCCGCCGGTAACTGAACTGGCGACATCCGAACCTGGTTCCTTGAGCACTGGCGCGGATTCCCCGGTGATTGCAGATTCGTCTACAGATGCGACACCTGCGATCACTTCGCCGTCAGAGGGAATGACATCGCCTGCGATCACTTTTATTTGGTCGCCCCGTCTCAAGGAGGTGGAACTTACTTCCTGTGTTGAACCGTCTGGCAAGAGTTTGCGGGCTGTGGTGTCTGCTTTGGTCGATCGCAGTGCGTCTGCTTGGGCTTTACCGCGTCCTTCTGCTACCGCTTCGGCAAAATTAGCAAATACCAAAGTGAAGAACAAAATGAAGGTGACTAAACCGTTGAAAACCACTTGATTTTTGCCTGGAACCGGTCCGAAAAGACTAGGATCGATCGTCAACAATGCAGTAACAATTGTGCCAATCCAGACCACAAACATCACTGGATTTTTCAGCATTACCCGCGGATCTAGTTTGACAAAAGCTTGTTTAAAAGCTTTTTGATAAAGACCTTTGGTGTTTGCTTTCGGCGTGTGTCGGCGGGACTCGCGAGAACCTCCGCGGTGGGATTTTTGGGAATCGGGGGTATTGGAAGAAGCCATATCGATTTTGGATTTTAGATTTTAGATTTTGGATTGGAGATTAAAGAAACCGGTTTTTTTACTAAATCTATGGATCACAACGGAGTATTTGTGTAAAAAACCCGGTTTCTAGCCCCATGCGTAAGTCCTATCAAGGCGAAGGCTTTGCTAAAGGCGATGGTGCAGTAGGTAAAGGTGCAGTTACCGGTGCTGGTTCAAACTTGCCACTGCTAATTTCAAATCCTTCGGCAATTGGCCCTAAAGCTAGAACTGGGAAAAAAGTCAGCGCACCCAGAATTATGATTACTCCGGCGGTGACACTGGTGAACAAAATTGAATCTGTTCTGAGAGTACCTGTCGTTTCTGGTACCGGTTGTTTGTTAGTCATGCTGTCAGCTAAAAGCAGCAAGGCAACAATCGGAACATAGCGTCCCAACAGCAGACTAAAACAGGTGCTTAAATTCCACCAAAGTCCACTAGATGCTGGTTGGGAGTCTGCCAATCCTTCAAAACCTGAACCGTTGTTTGCTGCGGCCGAAGCGTATTCATACATCACTTGGGAAATGCCATGAAATCCGGGGTTACTGATGCCGCTCAAACTGTCGGTAAATGCGAGGGCAATGGCACCGGGGATTAAAACTGCGATCGGGTGAACTATTAGGACAACGCTAGCTAAAACAATTTCCCGTTTTTCAATTTTGCGCCCTAAAAATTCTGGTGTTCTTCCCACCATCAATCCGGTGAGAAATACGCTCAAAATTAAGTAGATAAACAAGTAAGCTGTTCCGGTTCCTTGTCCGCCCCAAACGATTTGCAGAAATAAGTTAAACAGAGTAGCAAAACCGCCTGGAGGCATTAGAGAATCATGCATTCCGTTGACGGCTCCGCACATTGTCCCTGTTGTGGTCACAGCCCAAAGTGCAGTTTCCGCCCAGCCAAATCGAACTTCTTTTCCTTCTAAATTTGGCTGCGCTGAACCCAGCAAATTATTAACTTGAGGATTGCCTTGAAACTCGCCTGTTGCTGCAATGGTAATTAAGATAACGAAGATGCCAAAAACCATCCAGAAAATCAGCCAGCCTTGTTTTTTGTTATTGGCAAATATGCCGTAGGTGTGGATGAGCGATGCTGGAATTGAAACCATTGCTATTGTTTCTAGCAGGTTAGTAAAAGGGTTGGGATTTTCAAAGGGGTGAGCGGAGTTAATGGCAAAAAATCCGCCGCCGTTTTCTCCGAGTTGTTTGATGCTTTCAAAGTGAGCAACTGGACCGCGAGCAATTACTTGCGTGCCGCCTTCTAAGGTGGTGGCAACTGCTGGGCCGGCTAGGGTTTCTGGTACGCCACTAATGAGTAGAAGTAAGGCAATGATTAAAGAAAGTGGCAGCAGAATACGGGTGATTGATTGAATTAAATCGATGTAAAAATTGCCCAGCGGGCGACCGGTTAATCCGCGAATAAAGGCGATACCTACTGCTAAACCAGTAGCGGCTGAGGTAAACATTAAAAAACCCAGAGTTAACTGGGATAAATAAGTAAATGTTGTCTCGCCGGAGTAATGTTGTTGGTCGGTGTTGGTGAGGAATGAGATAGTTGTGTGCAGGGCGGTATCCCAGGTGGGTGCACCTAAACTGCTGGCATTTAAAGGCAGGAGTCCTTGAAGTATTAAAATTAGAAAAACAAATATGCCCATTGCTATATTGCTGTAGAATAGCGATCGGGCATACTGCCAACCTGTCATCGAGTCCGAAGAGCGGATATTGGCAGCAGTATAGATCAGTTGTTCTACGGGTTTAATCGCGGGGTCGAGGATGGTTGGTTCTCCCATGTATACCCGCGCCATGTATTTGCCAAAAACAGGGGCGATCGCTACTACGATGATTAGGGTTAATGCGATTTGAATGAATCCTTCAAGCATAATTGAGCCAATACTTCCTTGAAAGTGCAATCTACTTTTAACAGTCAATATACTTGAAGTTAGGGTTTTTGATAATTAGCCCATAGGTATAAGTTGTCGTTTACAAATTATACTTGGCTGCTATATACTTCCACGAATAGACCAATGCTTAGATATTGAGTATTATCTATACTTGCAGATATAGATGCTGTCTAAACACTCTAATTTTGCGTCACAATAGATGGAAAAGTCCTAAGTATAAGGCAGGAAATTTAGTTTAAATATAAAATATAAAATGGATGAAGAAAGGATGTTACATCGCCTATTTAAAATTAAAGAAAACTTGACGATTCAGGAGAAGTATTTGCGGGGGCGATGGTCGATCGCAATTTTATTTGCGATCGTTGCAGCATTAGAATTTACTACGCCTTCGGAGTATTTATTTGGATACTTGTACACTGGGCCAATTTTAATTGCAAATTCGCGTCTGAGTCGGTTGGGAAAGTTACAAATTACGCTGGTAGCAGCAGCATTGACGCTGTTAAGTTTGTTTGTTCCTTATGGAGAAAAGATCGCCCTAGCGACTGTTGCAAATAGAGCGATTGGTGTGATGGCTTTGGGGGTGACGGGATATTTGAGCGATCGCAATCAGCAGTACCAAGAGGCGATCGCGATCGCGAAAGCACAATTGCATTCACACCAGCAGTTAGCTAGCATCCGAGAAGATTTTGTGTCTACTTTGAGTCATGACTTGAAAACGCCAATGCTGGGTGCGATCGAGACTATTAAAGCTTTTAAACAGGGGAAATTTGGGGATGTGACTTCTACTCAACAAAAAGTGCTCGAAACAATGGCCCGATCGCATAAAATGACATTACAATTAGTAGAAACCATGCTGGATGTTTACCGTAATGATACCGAAGGTTTAAAACTGCAACTTGCGCCCGTAAATTTAGCGACTGTGGCAGAAGAAGTAATTGCAACTCTCATCGATTTATCTGCGGCGCGCCGGGTGTACATTAATATGAGTTACGGAGAGTCGGATTTCCGTCGCTCTTTGTGGGTAAATGGGGATGCTGTGCAACTTCAGCGTGTTTTTGCTAATTTGCTGACAAATGGGATCAATCATTCTCCTCGCGGTGGTAGAGTGGAAGTGGTAATGGAATTTTATTCAAGTTATCAAGTGGTAAAAGTCCTAGATAGCGGATTGGGAATTACAGCAGACGAACTGCCGCGCTTGTTTGAACGTTTTTATCAAGGAAATGGCGATCGGCAAGCGAAAGGATCGGGATTGGGGTTATACTTGTCTCGCCAAATTATTGAGGCGCACGGCGGTATAATTTGGGCAGAAAATAAATTGCCACATGGTGCTTTATTTGGATTCCGACTCCCTGCGATCCCAGAGAAATGAAACCAGCATATCCATTGCGAATTCTGTTAGTGGAAGACGACGAATTGTTTCGGTTGGGACTGCAAACGCGGTTGCAGCAAGAAAGTTGTTTGCAAGTAATTGCGGAAGCGGAAGATGGCGAGACGGCGGTAGAGTTGACTCAGGAACATTTGCCAGATGTGGTGGTTCTGGATGTGGGTTTACCAGGAATTGGTGGCATTGAAGCGTGTCGCCAAATTAAACAGAGACATCCAGGAATTCCGATTCTAATTTTAACATCTCATTCGCAAAAGTCGTTGATTGAAAGATTGATTGCTGCGGGTGCTCAGGGGTATTGTCTCAAGGGAATTGCTGCGGAAAATTTGGTGTTAGCAATTCGATCGGTAGCGGCGGGGGCTTCGTGGTGGGATAGGGCGGCGACTGCTGAGATTCGTGCGGTTTTTGCGAATCCTGAACCTGTTAAATTTGGGTTAAAATCAGATATTTTGGAGAATCCGCTGACGAAGCGGGAACAGGAAATATTAGCTTTGGTTGCGGGGGGGAAAAGCAATCAGGAAATTGCACAAATATTATACATTGCTCCGGGGACTGTGCGAGTTCATGTTCATGCGATTTTGCAAAAGTTGGAAGTTCGCGATCGCACTCAGGCTGCTGTACTTGCTATTCAGAAAGGATTGGTAGCAGAGGAACTGTTAGGTAGTCAATCTTAAGTCTGGTAGTTTATAATGATAGAGAAAATCTATATTACGAAAAATAATGAGATTTATTGATCCTAAAATGTATGTTTCATTTAAGAAGATATTCGGTGCTAACGAAAGCAGAGAAATTCTCATCAGCTTTTTGAATGCCATGCTATATGCTGGGGAACCAGTTATCGAAGAGTTATAAGTGATCGACGCCTATCTGGCTGCTGAAATCTTTGGTGGCAAAGACACTTGCCTGGACGTAAAAGCTAGAATAAGTGATGGCAAAACAGTATTGATTGCCATACAAGTTTTGAATGTATCGCTATTTAAAAGTTGGGTTTTTTACAATGCCACAAAAACCTATTCAAAGCAACTTAATCGAACTGAACGTCATCAAAGACTCAGGCCAGTAATTGCTTTGAATATCACAGACTTTGAAATGTTTCCTAATCAATCTGAAGTAATTTCGCGATTTGCTTTCAAAGAAACAAAACGGTTGTTCGATTATCCTGATAGCGAAGTTGAGTTGGTGTTTGTCGAATTACCAAAATTCAAAAAGGAATTGTCGGAGTTGACAACACTGACGGATCGATGGATTTATTTTATCAAAAATGCCAAATATTTAGAAACAATTCCAGATACAATGGTTGCAGTGCCAGAAATTGAAAAAGCTTTTCAGATTGCTAACGACAGGAATCTGAGTCAAAAAGAGTTAGATGAATTGGAAAAACAAGTGTTTTGGATTGAAGACCACAAAAGGGCGATCGAGCTAGCCATTCAACAAGGGATTAAAGAAGGAATGGCAGAAGTAAAAAAACAACGAATAGAACAAGGCATCCAACAAGGTAAAGCAGATTTAATCTTGTGGCAACTGACGCGGCTTATTGGTGGTGAATTTTCAGCAGATATTCAAACGCGCATCCGTGAATTAAATCTTGATGAATTAGAGAATTTAGGAGAGTCGATGTTTGATTTTACCAGTGTTTCAGATTTGTTGACTTGGTTGCAAGAACATTGTGAATGATATTCAGGCGATCGAGCCTGCTTTACTTATAATAGTATAGTGGCTCGATCGCACATTTCATCTATTTACCAAATAAAAATATCAGTATAATCACTTAGAACAATTTCGGTTTGGGGACAATGAATTGAGGTCGCTACTGATAGGGCGACACTGCTTGGCAGAGTAAACCTTATGCTTATTTAAAATTTAGGTGCATCTATATGGGACAGATAATCATCAACGAATTCCGGCGCGCGACTGGAGACATTACAGGCAATGAGTATGTAGAATTGCTGCTGACAGAAGATTTAACTGCAACTCAGCTTCAGAGCTATTTTGTCGGGGATTCAACTATTGACACATTAGCGAAATATTCAGCGTATCGATTTACGAATATGGTAAATATTGCGCCTGTTTTTAAAGCAGGAACAATAATTGTGATCGGTGGTTCGCCTACCAATCAAGAGATTGGCTACAATCCTATACCGTCGGGAACAAATAACGATTGGAACATTCGATTGAGCCCCGAAGGTAATTTTTTAACAAAGCTGCTTCCGGCGGGAAATTTTGATTGGAACTTGGCGGCTTCTGATGTTGTTTATGTTGATAATGCTAGCACTACAACTACCGATACAGTAGATTCGATCGCCTGGAGGAGCGCAGGAACCGGAACGCATGGAGCCTTTGGCAGTGCCGCTAAGGTGCAAGTTTCAGCACCAGGCAACGGGCGTAATGTCGAGTTTTCCAGCGCTATTGGCGGGGTCAACAAAACTGCTAATTATGCTGTCAACAGTCCGGGTTCGATCGGTTTGCCCAAGGTTGGAATTAACACTATTTATATTGACAGTCTCCGCAATCCGCAGGTAAACAATGCTCCAACTTTGGCAATTCTTAATGTTAATCCACCGAATCAAATTAACGAAGATATAACCAACGCAGCTAACACAGGATTTAGTCTTACTGGCTATCTTACGGAGTTGGGCGGTGACGCGAATGGTGATTCTTTGGGTGTGGCAGTTACCGGAGTTGATAATACTAACGGCAATTGGCAATTCTCAACTAACGGCGGCAATACTTGGACAAATTTCGGCAATGTTTCTAATATTTCCGCAACTGTACTTGGAGTGACCCCTTTTTACAACGGCTTATTTGGCAACACTCCGAATGCTCAAAATTGGCTGTCTTTAATCAACTTAAATTTTGTTTCTCCTTTGACGATTGCTTCGGAAATTTTTAGCGGTAATGGAACTAATTTAAATAGCACTGCTGCCAATAGCATCTATGCTGGGTATATAAATAATCCTTTAAATTCGTCATTTCCAATTCTCGATCGCAATTCTGGCTTTAGCCTATCTTTTAATCTCCAAATTATCTCGGAGTTGCGGAGTAATCCCAATCGAGCAGGTTTCAGTATTATTGCCGTTACTAGCGATCGCAAATCAATTGAAATCGGTTTTCAGCAGCTATCTCCAACTTCCGGTAATATCTTTGCCCAGGGAGATGGGATTACTCCTAATCCAGGCGGACAAACCAACAGCTTATTTGTAGCAGCCGAAAATGCTTCTTTCAACACTAACATTGCTACTAATTACACTCTGAGAGTTCAAGGCGATAATTACTTTTTTTCAGATGGTAGTAGTATCATACTAAGCGGCCCGCTGCGAAATTATGCTGCATTTAGTGGTGCGATCGATCCTTACGAAACTCCTAATTTCTTATTTCTCGGTGATGATACTACCTCAGCCGAAGCTAACATCAACCTGACGCGGGTTTCGCTGCAAAACCCTGCGAGAGTCCGTTTTATACCCAACCCAGACTATTACAGTACCCCCGGAAACGAACCAAAAATTACGTTTCGGGCATGGGATGGAAGTAACGGAGTCGCTAGCGGTACAACGGGTGTCAACGCTGCTGTCACAGGGGGAACAACGCCTTTTAGCACTAATGCGATCGCCTCGTCGATCGCAGTTATCCCCGTCAATGATGCACCCTCGTTTGTCAAAGGGTTCGATCGCACCGTCAACCGCAATGCAGGCGCACAAACCGTTCCTGGATGGGCTACAGGCATTTCTCCCGGCCCCGCCAACGAGTCTGCACAAACCGTAAACTTTCAAGTGGTGGGGAATGATAATACTGGTTTATTTAGTGTATTACCCGCGATCGACTCTTTGGGACAATTGACTTTTACACCTGCAATAAATGCGATCGGCAGTGCTACTATTATTTTAAATCTCAAAGATAATGGCGGAATAGCTAACGGTGGCGTGGATACTTCGGCAAACCAAACATTTGTTATTAACCTAAATAATCCAAGTAGATTTAACTTTAGCGCAACAAATTATAGTGTCAATGAAAACGGTGATTTAGCGACAATTACTGTGACTCGCACCGATGCTACGAATGTCGCTGCGGATGTCAGCTACAGCGCCAGTAATGGCAGTGCTAATGCTGGTAGCGATTATACTGCGACATCGGGGAGTTTGAGTTTTGCGATCGGCGAAACCAGTAAAATTTTCACTATTTCAATTATTGATGATACTTTAGTAGAAGGGAATGAAACTGTCAATCTCAGATTAATTAATCCTACTAATGGCGCTGATTTGGGAACGATTTCGACTGCTGTTTTAACTATTGTAGATACGACACCAATTCCGACTCCGACACCAACACCAACACCAATTCCGACTCCAATTCCAACTCCAACTCCGACTCCAATTCCTGCGAAAACTCCAACACCTGCGGAAACGCCAACTCCAATTCCTGCGAAAACTCCAACACCTGCGGAAACGCCAACTCCAATTCCAACACCTGCGGAAACGCCAATTCCGACTCCAATTCTGACGCCAATTCCGACTCCGACGCCAATTCCAACACCGACTCCGATTCCAATTCCCACTCCAACACCAATTCCAACACCGACTCCGATTCCAATTCCCACTCCAACGAATCGGATCTCAGAAACCGGATTTTTTGACGAAAATACTTCGCCACAGCCGACAAATTCGGTAAAAAACCCGGTTTCTTTGGTGGAAGTGGGCAAGTCGTTTCCAACTCCAATTTCCACGCCAATTTCTGCGGAAACTCCGACAGTAACTCCAACTGATTTTGATGTGAGTAATCCTGATAGTTTTTTGGAAGACTGCATTTGCGATCGCACAATCATACCCGTTAGCGCAGCCCGCCCCTACGGGGGCTGCGCCAACGAAGAGGATCGCACTTCCATTCCAATACCCAATATTACTCAACATACTCTCAATGGTACTAACGGCAAAGATACCTTAACCGGCACCAATCTTAACGATAGCATCAACGGTTTCAACGGCAGCGACCTGCTGATTGCACTCGAAGGCAACGATAATATTTACGGTGGCTTAGCCAGCAGCATTTCTGTCGGTGCGGATATAGACAGCGATACCATATTTGGCAACGAAAACAACGACTATATCGTCGGGCACGCTGGCAATGATATTATTTATGCTGGCAAAGATCATGATTTGGCGATCGCAGGCAAAGACAATGACTTAGTTTGGGGCGATCAAGGCAACGACACTGTACTTGGCAATGACGGTAACGACACCCTATTTGGTGGCACATCAGAGTCGTCTGATGGCGATTTAACTGGACGAGATTTGCTGTTTGGCGATCGGGGAAACGACATTTTGTATGGACAAGAAGGCGAAGACACTCTTTTTGGTGGCGAAGACAATGATACCCTACATGGTGGCAAAGATAACGATCTAATTTTCGGTGATTCCGGCGATGATTTGCTATTTGGAGATTTGGGAAATGACACCATCTGCGCTGGCGAAGGAGACGATACAATTTTTGGAGATGCTGACAATATTGTAGCAGATACTAACAATCAAAAAGATGATCTTTGTGGCAGTAATGGCAATGACTTAATTTTTGGCAATGACGATACAGACAAACTTTGCGGTGGCGAAGGCAATGATACTCTTTATGGCGGCAAAGGTGACGATACTTTGATTGGGGGAATTGGCGATGATTGGTTGATGGGAGATTTCGGAAACAATACGCTGCAAGGTGGAATCGGACGCGATTACTTTATGTTAACACTAGGAAAAGGCAGTGATTTAATTACTGATTTTACCAAAGGCGAAGACTTGTTAGTTTTAACAGGAGGCTTGAAGTTCGATCGCCTTAGTTTCATCCAAGAAAACAAAACTACCTTAATTAAGATTGCTAATACAGGTCAGATTTTGGCTACTTTGAGTGGAGTGTCAATTAGTGCGATCGGGCCACAGGACTTTCTACTCGTTACCAGGCTCCAGCCTGGTAATGCCGATCAGGAGGCTCTGCCTCCATTCTAGCTTTCCAAGCGAGGCAGAGCCTCTAGATATGGGTTCCCAGGCCAGAGCCTGGGAACCAGTTAAATAAATCACGGTAGGGACACGGCAGTGCCGTGTCCTCTACATCATTCCGGTGCAACCGGAATTGATATCATTCCGATGCAACAGGAATTAATCAGCCTTAAAGCAGAGTAATTGCAGTCGATGGCCGAGAGCCGATCGGACCTACGCCAAAGCCTAAATTCACCACCCCAGAAGTCAAAAGAGGAGAATTGTTCATCGTCAGAGTAACGCTAGTTTGACCGGGATTAAAGTTCACCGTTCCACCAGAAGGAGTCACACCACCAGATGGATTGGTAATATTGTAGTCCACGTTGTTCACAGGTTGACGGCCACCAGGGGCTGCAATCAAAAAGTCGATCGAAGCCGAACCCGAAGTATTACCAGTCCGATTAATCGTGAAACTTCCAGCAGCACCATCAGCAATAGCACCAGGAGACGAACCGTAAGAGAAGAAAGTCGGAGGCGCAACAGTAGAATCAAGAATACTCAAAACCGCCGTTGATGGACTAGCCAAAGTGCCACCACTTATGAACAAATTCACAGTTTCAGTAGGCTCTATGCGGCCATCAAATAAAGTTTGAACCGGAACTTGTGCGCTAGCTTGTCCAGGTGCAAAAGTGACCGCTTGAGACACACGGGTGTAATCTGGTGCAGTGCCCCCACCCAAAGCAGTACCATTACCAGTGGTGAACGAAATTGTAGCCGGTATCGAAAGATCCCCAGCACGATTAATCGTAATCGGCGCAGTGCTACCCTCGTTGACGCTGTAAGCAGCGGCACTGAAGAAAAACGTGTTTTGACCAGGTGTCGGAGTCGGTGTAGGCGCTGTCGGAGTTGGTGCCACATTATTAATCGTCAAAATAGACGGATTACTGCCGATATTGCCACCACTAAGCACCAAATTCACAGTTTCCGGCGATTCCAAAATCAAATCCCTTAAGGAAGTCACTGTGAAACTAGCAATAGTTTGCCCAGCAACAAAATTCAAAGCCCCCGCCGCCACAGTGTAATCGGGTGCTGTCCCACCAGCCCTGGCGGAACCGTTAACAGTAGCGTAGTTAATCGATGCAGCCCCCGTACCACCTGTGCGAGTCACGTTAATCGTAGCGACACCGCCTTCATTCACCGTGTAACTTCCTTGCTCGAATTGGAAGACACTTGCAGGTATTGGAGTTGGAGTTGGAGTTGGAGTTGGAGTCGGTGTCGGTGTCGGAGTTGGAGTTGGTGTCACATCCATCCCTTGATATTGAATACTCCGCACTAGGTAGTCGGAACTATCGTCTTTGAAAGGGGTGGCGAGGTAAGCAGAAGTGGGGCTATCGTAGGCTTTGGCGGAAAAGCGCAGTTCGTCAAAAGCAGCGCCTGTGTTAGGCTTTGCTTCTACCTTGAATTGGAAACTGCCATCGTTGCGATCGCCTGTAAAAGTCACTCCATCCGCAGATACAGACAGAGGTTTTGGTATGACCGCAGCATTGACACGAGTGAAAGTAAAATTGTTAGTCGGTACCAACACTCCATTATTAAAGACTTGCAACAGACCAACTTCATTACCTTGATCGCCCACTCCTAGAGTTTTTTTGGAACTCAACGAACTTAGAGCGATCGTGGCGCTAGTCACATCTTGGTTATCTGCCCATTTCACCTTCAGCGCCTGAGACTGATTGGTATTGGGATCATGGTTGATTTCCGCCCGAATTTTATTCACATCTGTGAACCAACCATCATAAGCAGATGGGGCACCAATACCAGCGGCATTACCGTAACTCATCCAGCTTTTAGGGTTTTCATTCGTTGCCAAAGTGAGATTGCCGATCGCAGCAGGGGTAAGGTAGTCAGTTTCGACGCCATCAAAAGCTATCCCAGACAGTTTGACACCTTTATTTTGGGCAGCAGTCGCCCATTTTGCGATCAAGTCATTGATCGTGCTGAAATTAGTCGTTTGACCCAAAGAACCATTGAAGGGAGTAGCCATAGTTTTTCTTGTGATGATGAAGTAATTAAGGATTAGAAGTAACTAAAAACCAAAGGTTGAGCTTTCTTGATGGCGATCGTTACTACTAGAAAAGCATCGTCATAAGTAGGTACAAACAAATCAAGTAAAAATGCTTAGACTGCCAAAATACTTGCCCAACGGACATCTAAATGGTGTATCTCTCCTGGTTAAATGTTGTAATTACTTGCACCTACTTAATCCAGATATTTAACTTTCATCATCAATGACTTCGATCCGGAAAAATGACCGATAGTTTATTCAGCCTTACAAAAAGCCGATTTTTCACATATATAGACGACAGCGTAAATAATCATCACAAATCGAGATAATCTTTCTTATATAGTTTCCGGTTGCATCAGTATTGTTCAAGTAGTAAACAATCATGCTTAGGTGCAACCACAATTGATATTAATCATTGTTCATCCATTCGTCACAAGTTAAGACATAATTGTAATAGCGTAGGGAAACGGCACTGCCGTCTCCGACCTATCATTCCGTGTAATTACTGATTGAAAAATCCTTCCTTAACTTAACTTGTGACCAATGGTCCTCATCTGGCTGAATCTGAGGTTTTCAAACTCATCACATAATAAATCGCCCAAATAGCCATCGGCCGCAAATAGTGACTAGCCCGAAAAGTTCCCGCCGCCGTAATCGCTTCCGGTGTCCGAAACTGCAACCCATTCTCATAAATCTGCTTCACCACCGCATCCGTCAACTTAAACCCTTTATCCTTCATTCCCATCTGCACCAAAAAAGCTGCCAACCCAAAATTAATCCCCGTCCAAACTTCTAAAGGATGAGTTGCATTCGGATTTTCCGGTGTACCATTCAACATCACCCCATTCGCCGCCCCAAACTCACCATCCTTGAACTTCAAGAAACAAGAATCATACACAGTTTCTAAGGCACTAACAGCACATTCTGGCGGTACAATATCCGGCAAACCTAAAAGTTGCGCGTAAAATTGACCGCACAATTGATCCGCCATCACCACTTCGGAATTACTCTCGCTATCCAAACGGTAATATTGACCATTCCAGAGTTTTTCTTGATAAGTTGGTCGAGCTTGTTCCAACCAACTGTGATATAATGCAATCTTTGCTTGAGGATTGGGAATTATTTCTGGCGCTGTGTCTTCTAAGATTTCGCCGATCGCGATCGCACTCTCCAACGCCGCCAACCACAACCCACCACAATAGGCACTAATCCCCCGCATTTGCCAATCATCAAACGTCTGATCCGGTGCACCCGAATTCTCCGGGATGCCATCTCCATCCTCATCAAAGGTTTTCAGATAAGCCAAAGCCTCAACAATCGCCGGCCAACAATCCTGCAAAAACTCATAGTCTGTGCTACCAGTCAACAAGAAATCCCGATAAACCTGCAACACAAAATCGCAAGGCAAATCCTTCCACAAATTGCAATCTTGATAGCTAGTATAATTGGTTTTCTCCCAAGGATGTTCGTTCGGTGCACCCAAATCATGGGGAGTCGCACCCACAGCTTTCCTAATCGCAGCAGCTTGATTCCAACCAACAATTCTCGGCGTATCATCCCCAGCGGAAATTGCCCTAGCAAAAGCGATAATTACCGATTTTTCTAATTCTGGCCACAACATCAACAAAGCAAAAGAACCATAAAGACGCACGTCTAAACTTTCATACCAACGGTAATCTATGCACTCCAAAACTCCAAATTGACCCTTCGGATCCCGTTCATCAGCCGCACTCCAAAGCGTACCACCGTCAGTGAGGATATACAATTCATTAAACAAAGCCATTTTGAAACTATCTGACAAATCTTCCCGTTCCAAAATCGGTTTTTGCCAAGCTTCAATACTTTCGCGCCAAGTATCAGAATGCTTCATGGCAGTGCGAATGATTGGCCAAGCATTTTTGCCATTGCGCCCGAAGAAATCCGTATAGCGACGGTAATACTCAACTCCCGGTGCAAATTCAGTAATGGGCAAATCCCATGATAAAATAAAGGGAATTTTGCGAGTTTTTCCTGGTCTAATTGTAAACCGAACTGCGATCGCACAAGCCGATCGCTCTCCCGGATCGCAAGCTGTCTCGTCTTTGTCATCCAACAAACAACCATCACCAGAAAAGTTCTGCCAAATGTCATCGCCCTTCCCAGCAGGGTTCCAGCGAGTTTGATAGAATACTTCTACGGCTGGATTGGTAATAGTTGCGATCGCCCATTGTCCGTCTCCTTCTTTGGGCTCATCATCAGCATTTAAGCGCGTCATCACGCAGCCAATCCGGTGAAAATCTTCCACCAACAAATTCATATTTCCGCCACTTTCTCCCCACCGAGGCTGATAGTCATAGGCCGGACTTCCATCATCGCGCACTTTGATTTCAGGGGATTTATTAGCATTTGTAAACCAGCCGACAATATTCTCCCAAGTTAACATGATGCTGAGAGTAATCGGCGTATCTGTAGGATTGTGCGCCACCCACTCAAACATGGCTACCGGGTAACTGCTTTCTTGATAGTTATGAGGTAAAATTGGCGAAAATTGCTCGCAGCTTAATTCAGCCTGAAATACATTTTCATAAACAAACCAACTCCGGGGATACAAAGCATGATAACTCCCCGAAGATTGTATTTTTTCTATCTCATTTTTATCCGTTACATCCGCTACATAATCCGCTGCCAATCTTCCTTCTCTTGGATACCATTTCCAAGTAGATAAACTGCCATCTGTGGGCGGTTCAGTACACAGTGCATAAGCTTGTTTCTTGCCACCAGATTCTTCAAAAACACTGAATTGACAAGCGGCCAAACTATTGAAAATGTGTTCTCCACCATCGATATGCCAGAGGTTGAAGTCTCCACGGGGCGATCGCCCGATACACCCAGCACCGAAGCCACCCAAGGGCATTCCGTGCCAAGGGCCGTCGTCGAGATTGCTGGCGTAGCGTACTGTGTAGGGGTTGTCCCAACCGAGGCCGATGGGACGTTTCCAGGTGTGTGGAGGGATGTTTGGATTGGATGTGCGATCGTTCATAATTTATTTTTATCAGCAAAGGCGATCGGTGGAATTCTGGCAGAGCCTTAATAGTATATAACAGTTAGATATCGTAGGGTGCGTGGCCAGAAACCGGGTTTTTATCACAATACTTGATTGTGGCAAACAGATTTGGGCAAAAATCCGCTTTCTCAATCTTTGACGATCGCCAATTTTTGAGTATCGTGCGAGATCTAAGTTAGAATTGGGATTGAAAAGCTCCACATTGCGATCGCCCGCGATCGCAACCAACGGTGGCTTCCATCTACAATCTACAATCTAGAATCCGATGACTTCACTCCCAGCCAACCGCGCCAAAACACTCAAAGAAGCTTACCGCGCTTGCGATGTCAAGCCTCTGACGGGTGAGGATATTGCCCGATATTATGTGGATTTGTCCGCAGTACGCAACACAGTGGCGATCGATGATGTTAGCACGGATTTGGATCTTCAAGAACCGGGAGAATTTAACACAATTTTGTTTACCGGACATCGGGGATGCGGCAAAAGTACAGAGTTAAAACGCATTCAGTCGCGGTGGGAAAATGACTATCGGGTGATTTACATAGAATTCGACCAGGAACTAGATGTTCTTGATGCAGAATATACCGATTTATATTTGCTGTTTATCAACAAAGTAGCTGATGATTTAACTAAATTAGGATTGAAGTTTGACCCCAAACTTTTAGAGCGTTTTGAATCGTGGTTTAAAGAAGTCACTAAAGAAACAGAAGAAACTGTTCAATCTTCCGTTAGCGTAGAAACTGAAGCAAGTGCAGGTGTAGAAATTCCGCTTATTTATAAGTTGACAGCCAAATTGCTCGGTCAAATCAAAGGTTCTAGTCAACAAAAACAGGTAATTCGGGAAACTCTTCAGCGTAATTTGTCCCGCTTGCAAACAGATATTAATTTGTTATTAAAAGATGCTTTTGAGAAGCTGAGACGAAAATATCCAGACCGCTATGAGAAAGGTTTTTTGGTGATTGTTGATAACTTAGACCGCATTATTCCAAAAGTTGCTAATCATTTGTTTTTTGATTATGCTCCTCAACTCCAAGAACTAGACTGTACAATTATCTATACAGTGCCGATTTCGGTAATTTATTCTTATAAAAATGTCAGCAATTTATTCGATAGCAATCCCAACATCGTGCCAATGGTGAATATTTATGAATTTGATCGCAGTGAGTGCGATTTAAATTACAATCAGCAAAGATTAGAGGGAGTTGCCAGTTTAATTGAACAGCGGGTTGATGTTGATGCCGTATTTGCCGATCGCCAACAGTTACTAGATTTGGCAAAAGCTAGTGGCGGTCATGTGCGACAATTGATGCAGACGACTCGATCGGCTTGTCGCACAGCCGTTACTCGCAAACACAGTAAAGTTTTGGCTGAAGATGTCACTTACGCTTTGAAGCAACAGCAATTTGACTTTGAAAGGTCTACTCCTACAGCAGAGTATTATACAATATTAGCGCAAGTTTGCCTCAACAAAGATATTGCTAAAGATGAAATCGGACAAACTTTATTATTCAATATTTCCGTTTTGGAATACAACGGAAGTAGTCGGTGGAATTATGTCAACCCACTCGTAAAACAAAGCTATGCTTTCCAACAAGCCCTTAGATCAATTCAAGGAAATCCCTGAAATATATCAGCAAAGGATTGTTGAACTAAATCAAGAATCTTTCGATCAATTGCTGACTTTTGTCGATATTGTTCCCGACGATGCCTTTGATTTGGGATTTATCCAAAGTAATTTTGCGAAGGATAGAGATGCGATTACTCAGGCTTTAATTAATCATCCCGATTGTCAAGAGATGCAGTTTGAGATTTGGGATTTTCCCGATCCTGATATGCGCTTTTTGTTGGATGAAATTCTGAAGGTTTTGCCAACAGTCAAGGTTCAACCAGACAAAAAGTTGGTTTTCATGGTGCGGGGAGTGGAAAATGCGATCGGGATGACGGGAGAATATCCGCCGATGCTGGTAGATTTTAATTGGGTACGAGATGCTTATCCAGTTATGGTGCCGCATCTAATGCTGTTTTGTTTGCCAGATTATGCAATTACGCGAGTTGCTAATTATGCGCCGGATTTTTGGGCCTGGAATTCGGGAACTTTTGTGTTTAAAACTCCTGTAAATACTAGAGATGATGCGATTTCTCAAACTCTGGATGCTAGCAAAGGGATTAGCAATTGTGAGTTACCGGAAAAACAGGAACGGATCGATTTATTGAAAAGATTATTGATTGAATATACTCCCTCGAATGGGCGCGAGGAAACTGAAGGGGATTTGAAAACTCGGATCAGGGTTTTGAATGATTTGGGAATTGCCTATCGCAGTCGGAGTGAATATAAATCAGCAAAATATTATCTCGAACAAGCGTTAGATTTGGCGAAGGATGATGAAAATTTAGGGGATGTCAAGGCAAATAGTTTGCATGAATTAGCAATTGTTGAGCGCAATCTAGGGGGAATTGAAAAGGCAATTACTTTAGAACAGCAAGCTATGGAAATCTTTGAACGCATCGGCGATGTTAAGATGAAAGCAGCTACTTTGCACCAACTAGGAATAATCTATGCGGATCAAGGGGAAGTAGAAAAGGCGATCGCATTTTATCAAGAATCTCTCGAACTTCAGGAAAAAATTGGCGATGTTCAGGGGAAAGCAGCTACTTTGCACCAACTAGCAGGAATCTATGCCAATCAAGGGGAAGTAGCAAAGGCGATCGCATTTTATGAAGAATCTCTCGAACTTGAGGAAAAGATTGGCAATCTTCAAGGGAAAGCTGCTACTTTGCACTGTCTAGCAATAATCT